>JBJMTO010000178.1:0-8545 GCA_045811665.1 Bradyrhizobium sp. | reverse complement strand
AACGGCAGCTTGAGAACCTTGAACGTGCCGGCGCTGTCGCTGACCTCCGACAATGCGCCACGATGGCCGATCTGGGGATCGTTCATTGCCTCTGCCACCGTGCGGTAAGCCGAACAGGGGACGCCAGAGCCATTCAACAGGGCCAGGCAAGTTTCGGTGGAAAGCGTGCGGGACCATTCCTCGACTCCTTCCATCAAGTCCGCCCAATGGTCGCGCCGGTCCGAGTACTTTGCAAACCGCGGATCGACAATCCACTCGAGACGCCCGATGACGCCGGTCAGGTTCTGGAATGTTTTCTCGCTTGCAACGGCCAGCATCACGTACCCGTCGGCGGTTTCCAGCGGACCGAACAATGGCCGCGCGGTTTGCTTCACCGGGAATTGCGACGACTGAAGTTCATTCAAGGTGAGGCTAAGCATGGATTCCAGCATGGACACGTCGATGTGCTGACCGCTTTGACTCGCGTGACGCTGGTGCAGCGCCGCCGAAATGGCGCCAAAGGCGTAAACGCCCGTTAGAACGTCGGCCACGTAGATGCCGCAATAATCGGGGCGCGAACGCCCCGGCTGATAGGCAAGATGCGCCATGTCATAACCGGAGGCTGCGTGGATCACGGGGGCATAGGCCGGCAATTCAGCCGATGGACCGCTCTGCCCATAGCCGGATATCGAACAATAGATCAGCTTGGCATTGAGTTCGCGCACCGAGCCGTAGTCCAGCTTCAACCTTCGCATCACTCCCGGACGGAAGTTTTCGACGAGGACATCGGCACCGGCGACGAGTCGGTGGACGATCTGGATGGCCTCCGGTGATTTCAAATCCAGAACGAGGCTCTTCTTGCCTACATTGAGTTGGCCAAAGGCCGTAGAGCAGCCGTTCCGGACCGGCGGACGATTGCGCATCGTCTCTCCTTCGGCCGACTCGATCTTGATGACTTCCGCACCCATGTCCGCGAGCATTCGCGTGCAATGCGGACCCGCGATCGTGGTGGAGAAATCCAGGACGCGGAGCCCTTCAAAACTCTTTCCCGCGCTGGCCTTACCGGTTGCCGGTTCCGTCATCGTTCAACCCTCCAACCTACCCCCTGAGCCCGGGCCGCGCCTCAACACTAAATTGCTACGCGAGACTTGGCTGGACAATCAAGGGGCTTTCAACGACGCCCCGCCCGAACCTATTGTCCCTTTTCACCCGATTGATGCATGCTCCGGCGCGTCTCCGGCATTATCAACCAGATCATCGAAAGGCCAAGCGCAGCCACACACGCCAGTCCGCTGAAAGCGATACTGCTGCCGAAATGGTCGCTCGCGTAACCTGCCAGCACCGTGCTGAGCGATGCGCCGATGCCGATAGCAGTCCCGACGATACCCTGCGCAAGATTGAAGTGGCCGCTCCCGAACGCGATGTCCGCAACGATCAACGGCATCATGACGCTGAACACCGCCGCGGTAATGCCGTCAAATATTTGCACAACCACGAGCAGATACGGGTCACGCACGATGGCAAACAGCAGTCCGCGAACAGCCAGCGCTGCAAAGCCGATCAGGAGCAGCGGCCGCCGCCCCCATTGTTGCGCAAGTCTGCCAACCATCGGAGCCAACAGCGCGACGATTGCTTGCGGAACGATGATGCAAGCGGCGATTAGCACGGGCGCCCACTGGGCCGACCGAGTGGTCACGACGCCGGCCATCAACGGAAGCATCGCGGCGTTGGCAAGTTGCAGCAGCAGCACGCTGCCGGCAAAGATCAGAAGCGGAGGCTGACGCACGAGGTTGAGCACACTGGTGGAGCCGGCCTCGCCGGCCGCACGCGGCACCGCACCGTGTGCGCGCGCCACGTCCACCTCGTGTTCGCGGATCCGAGCGATCGCGAGCAACGTCGGAATCGCGAGAATGAAGGTGACGAGAAACACCGACCTACTCGACAGCAGATAGCCGACAGTCCCCATCACAGCAGCGGCTGTTCCGTTGCCGAGCGATGCAAAGCGAGCATTGCGACCGAGCCGTTCGCTTATGGCGACGGGTCCAACCAGACCCAGACTGATCGCAGCAATGGCCGGACCAAGCACGCAACTGGCTGCGGCGTGGAGGATAGCGGCGGTAGCCACCACGGGAAAAATCGGCCATGCCGCATAGGCCAGCGCGCTAAATCCGATGGTGGCGACCGCGAGCGCCGCAACCAGGCGTTCGGAGCGGGCCGCATCGACGATGGCGCCGCCGGGCATTTGCCCGATTAGCCCGACCACACCGCCGATCGACAGCACGAGGCCGATCTGCGCCTGCGTCCATTTCTGGGTTGTCAGGTAAACCGCGATGAATGGGCCGAATCCGGTCTGCACATCTGCGAGGAAGAAGATGAACCAGTCGAGGCCGCGCAAGCTCTGGCGCGAGGGAGCTGCCGAAGTGCGATCCATTACCGACTCTGAAATCCGCGGCCGAGCAGCATCGCTGCTGACGGTTGGTGCGTGGCCGCATCGTGGAGGCGGCCAATGCAAGGGGATGAACTTGCGAGTAGCATTGATTTGCTCGAGGCTTTTAGCGATCAAACTGCAGCGGCTTCAAACTACCCGCCGCGCCGAGCACAACGATCGACTGGTTCTCCTTGTATTCGGGTGCCGCGGTCACCTGCTCCTTGGTCAATTCCAGCGTGATGCTGTCACCCTTGTCCGTGATGCGCCCGAAATGCAGCGCGCTCCAATCGACGACGATCTTCCGAACGCCAACCCCGAGAAATCCCCCGAAATCGATGACAGCCGCGCGCACTGCTCCAGAACGATCGACGATCACGTCGACGATGCGTCCCATGTCCTCATTCGCGGCGCTGCGGACCTCGCGCCCCAGCACGCCGTGCGCCTCTTTTGGCCCGATGATAGTGACTACCGGCGGCGGTGCCGGCTGCTTTGGGGCGGTTGGCGAAGCGGGGTCGTTCTGCGGCCACGATGTGCCAGGCACCATCGCGGTGAACGCGGCAATGAAGATGCCCAGATGTATTCGCCGCATAAGGCCTCCTGCACCAACACCGGTTCAGTGCGCGAGCACGATCGATACCTGGATACGGCCACGCGTTTGCAGGACCTCCAGCGACACCTCATCGCCATGACGCCTGACCCGAAGATCGACGCTGGAAGGGCCCAACCGCAGTTCCCGCAGGACGACCTCGTTCAGGAACGCCGGCAGGCGCGGGTTGCGAAGCCGTATTTCTCCCCTCGCCGAATCGAATTCCAGTCCAAGCGTCGCCTCCAAAAGCGTGAACGGCGTGGCGCTTGCCCAGGCCTGCGGCGCACATGCCACCGGGTAGAGCGTGGGACCCCGACCCTTTTCGCGACGGAATCCGCAGAACAGTTCCGGAAGCCGCCGTAAATCCATATAGGCCGCGGCGTCGAACAGGCCCTTGAACAGATGCGCGACCGAATGTTTCAGGCCGTAGCGCGCAAGCCCGAGCGCAATCAGAGCGTTGTCGTGCGGCCAGATCGAACCGTCATGATAGGACATGGGATTGTAGCGCGGCTGGCCATGCGCAACGGTGCGGATGCCCCAACCGGAGAAAAAATGCGGCCGGAACAGGTCTGCGGCGACTTTGCGGGCGCGATCTTCACGCGCAATGCCGGTGAACAACAATTGCCCGGCGTTCGAGGTTCGAACTTTGCACGGCTCTTTATTACCGTCGAGAGCGAGGGCATAGGTGCCTAGATCGTCGCACCAAAACGCATCTTCGAACCGTTCGGCCAGTTCCGCCGCTTGAGCTTCGAGCTCCCTCGCCTTCTCGGGCTTGCCGAGGCGCAACGCGCAAGCCGCGGCCAGCCGCTTGGCCGCAAATACGTAGCCCTGCACTTCGGCCAGCGCGATATAGCCTTCGGCCAGACGCCCATCGGCATGAAACACCGCGTCGTAGGAGTCCTTCCAGCCTTGGTTGGCCAACCCTTGCTCCGAAGCGCGCTGATATTCGATGAAACCGTCGCGGTCGGGATCGCCGGGCCCATCCACCCAGTTCAGCGCAGCTTCAATCGAAGGCCACAACTCGGCAAGAGTCGCCTCATCACCGGTGCGCTCGACATAAAGACCAGCCAGCATCACAAAGAGCGGTGTCGCATCGACGCTGCCGTAATACTGCGCGAACGGTACCTCGCGCAGCGCCGCCATCTCACCGCCCCGCATCTCGTGCAGAATCTTGCCCGGTTCGGCATCGGCGCGCGGATCGACCGACTTGGCTTGATAGAACGCGAGGCGCTTCAGAACCCCGTGGGCGACCCGCGGGTCGATCCAAAGCATTTGCAGCCCGGTGATGATGCCGTCGCGCCCGAACGTCGTGGAGTACCAGGGGATACCGGCATAGGGATATCGACCCTGAGGCGTGTCCGTCATCAGCATGTTCAGGTCGGCCATCGACCTGCACAGCACCTCGTTGAAGATATTGTTTGACGTTTCAATGCTGGTGGCGCCCGCCGTTGAACAGCGCATTTCACGCCGATGCGCCAGCAAACCTCGAAAGAACGGAGCCGGGACGAAACCAGTGAGCTTGTTGCATGATGCGGCAACAAATAAGGAAGTGGACTGATGCGGCGCGAGATCGAGATGATATGTCGCGGCATTTACGGCAAGGCGCGTCGGCCTCGGATCGAAATGCAACGCCAGGTTCCGCCATGTCGCGTCCAGTCCCTTGTATTCGAGCAACACGTCTGCCGGGCCAAGCAGCTTGCTTGAGACGGTGCCGCGGCGCGCGCGCTTTTCACCACGGACTTCGAACAGGTCGGCGAAATCGCTGTCAAACAGCAGCTTCAGATCGAGGCTCGCCATGCGATCGCCATGGTTCTGCAAGCCGATCCGCTGATACGCCGTTCCGCGCCACAGAAAGACGGTGCGAACGATGTGCAACATGTCCTTGTGCAACACGATTCGTCCGTCCCGATAAATGTCCGGGTTTGTGAGATCGATCGTCAGGGCGGAATTGTCGTCACGCAGGTTGGAGCCGAGCAGCAGGGGTTGAACTTCGTCCAGCACCAGTTCGAGCCGGGCCAGATAGCGGGTATCTCCGTTGAACAGGCCGTCTGGCCCGCCGGCGGAAGCGCCGATGTCGCCATGGCTGTCAAGCACGATAAAGGTGTCGTCATGCTTGAGCGAGCGGCGCGGCCTTGCCGCGGGCCCGGTCATCGGGATGTAAAACGGCGATTCCAGTGTTTGTTCGACGGCGCGCGCCGTCGCGGTCTGGCTGAGGCGTTCGGCTGCCATGTGACCTCGGTTCCCCCCGGCCCTGAGTACGCCGGACTTGCTGCTAGTCTTATGTCACGCCGCGTGCTTCGCCAGGCGGGTTATTTCCTGCGTGACCAGCTCGCGATACGGTCCTTGCCTCTGCATCAGGCGGTCCGGGGGCCCGTCCTCGATGATCTTGCCGGCTTTCAACATCACGACCCTGTCAAAATTGCGGAGCGTCGAAAGACGATGGGCGATCGCAATGACCGTGCGGCCGCGCATCAGCCGGCCGAGCGCTTCGCGTATCGCTTCCTCCGACTCTGCGTCGAGTGCGGCGGTAGCTTCGTCCAGCAGCAGAATCGGCGCATCCTTGAGGAATGCGCGCGCAATAGCGATCCGTTGCCGCTGCCCGCCGGATAGCTTCACGCCGCGGTCCCCGACCATTGTTGCCAATCCATCGGGCAGTGTCTCGACAAAATCGCATCGCGCCGCGATCGCCGCCCGCAGTACCTCGTCATCGGTCGCATTGGGCCGGCCGTAACGGATATTTTCCAGAATAGACCGCTGGAACAGCGAGATATCCTGTGGAACCACGGAAATTGCCTGGCGCAGGCTTTGTTGCGTGACCTTCGAGATATCCTGGCCATCGACAGTGATACTGCCCTGTTGCACATCGTAAAACCGTTGCAAGAGTGCGAACAAGCTGGATTTTCCGCCTCCCGATTGTCCGACCAAACCCACTCTCTGCCCCGGCTGAAGACGAAGAGTGAAATTGTCGAATACCTTTATCCCGCCGGGGTAGCGGAAAGATATGTTCTCGAATGCAATTGCCGCGCCGCTCTTGACCAGCGGCTCGGCTTCCGGATGGTCGCGCAACTCGTGTGGTAACAAAAGTGTCGCAATCGCTTCGCTCAAGCGGGCGATATGTTGGGTAATGTCGATCAGCGCTACCGAAAGATCGCGCGTCGCGCTCAGGATCCAAAGACCCAAGGTACAGACCAGCACGACATCGCCGGTGGTGGCCTCGCCACGCTCCCAAAGCTTGATCGCCCAGGCCAATAGCCCGATGGTGAGCGCCACCGTGATCCCGGCGTGGAGAATCCGTAACCTTTCGAGATAACGCAGGCTGCGTCCCCGGGCTGTCAGTTCCCGGTCAACCGTCGCATCGAAGCGGTCGTGCTCGTGATTGAGGCCGCAAAACGCCCGCACCAGCGGCAAGTTATTGATGACGTCGACCATTTCGCCGTCGACCGCTGCGGCCTTATCCGCGAAGTCGTCATGGAGCGGCTTGCCCGCGGCGGCCAAGCGAAACATTGCGATCACCATCACGCCCGCGACGAGGACAAGGCCGGCCGCCATCGTCGGGCTTACGGTTGCGATCAAGGCGATCGCGGCGACCGTGGCGATACATGGCGGCAACACATTCCAAACGAACATATTCTCGACCGTAAACACCGCATTTGACGTCGCGGTGATCCGGCTGGTCAGCATGCCGGGCAGCCGATCCGAAAAATAGCTCGGCGCATGACCGGTGAGATGGCGAAACATGTCCCGGCGCAAATCACCGGTTACGCCCACAAACGTGAAGCTCGCGGTCCAGGTGGCGATCCGCCACAGAAAATTATCCGCTGCGATCAGTGACATGAGCAGGATGAATGCCAGCCATACACCGTTTGCCCGGTCCGGGCCTGCCGACAGGCCATCGACCAGGTACTTCACGCCATATTGCGTGCTTACGGAGCAAGCGACCGCCAGCACGACCGACGAGATGATGACGAGGTGCGAAGCGGGACGCTGGCGCAGGTACCTTAGCACGAACGGAAACGGACGGTGAGCGTATCCTGAGAGAGTATCCATTACAAAAGGCCTTGGGCGGAGAAGGACAGGTGTAGCGGCACGTAGACAACCGAATGCTGTAAAAGCGTCGGGAGTTCCAACTGCATGGTCATGGCTGCGCAACGATCCATCAGCATTGTTGTTGCTGGCCAACCAGATCTGAACGAAGGTGATGCCATTGAATAATGATTGGTTTGGAAGCGTGCGCCTGCGGAGGAACTTCGCTCCTGCGAAAACGTTCCCCTTGCAGCGCGGCGATCCAGTCGGCGCAGCGGGTTGACTTCATCAGACGAAACACATGGAGACGGTGAGATGCGCATCGCGCAGGTTGCCCCGCTGACCGAGGCCGTCCCGCCGCGGCTTTATGGCGGAACTGAAAGGGTTGTACATTGGCTCACGGAGGAACTGGTCGCGCTGGGTAACGACGTCACCTTGTTTGCGAGCGGCGATTCGCACACCTCTGCAAAACTTGAGGCGACATGGCCCAAGGCGCTGCGCCTTGATGGCGCAGTCAAGGACCCGAACGCGTTGCACATGGTGATGCTGGAGACAGTGCGGCAGAAATGCGACGACGAACAGTTCGACTTGCTTCATTTCCATCTCGATTACTATCCGTTTTCCTTGTTCTCGCGGCAGCCGACCCCATTCGTCACCACGCTGCATGGCCGTCTGGATCTGCCGGAACACCAGCCTGTGTTCACTGCCTTTTCTTCGGTTCCGGTGATTTCGATCTCCGATTCACAACGCCGTCCTGTGCCGCAGGCGAACTGGATACGCACGATCCACCATGGCCTCCCCGAGAATTTGCTGACCCCTCGTGCGATACGGCCCGGTTATCTCGCTGTGCTCGGCCGAATTGCGCCGGAAAAAGGAGTGGACCGCGCGATCAGGATAGCCCTTCAATGCGGCATTCCGCTCAAGATCGCGGCGAAGGTTGACCGCGGCGATCAGGAATATTTCGACGAAGTCATCCGTCCGATGATCGATGGTAACCCGCTGATCGAATTCATCGGAGAGATTGGCGACGCAGAGAAATCGGAGTTTCTGAGCGGCGCGCTCGCGCTTCTCGTGCCGATCGACTGGCCGGAACCATTTGGCCTTGTCATGATCGAAGCAATGGCGTGCGGGGCTCCTGTGATCGCCTATAACCGCGGTTCCGTGGCCGAGATCATCGATGACGGCGTGACCGGCTTCGTGGTCGAGAATGAAACCGAAGCCGTCGCCGCCGTCGATCGCCTGTCGCTGTTGAGCAGGGCTGCGGTCCGACGACAGTTTGAAGCTCGCTTTACTGCCCGGCGCATGGCCCTGGATTATCTCGCGGTCTATCTCGGCCTCATCAAGAACGCCGAACCGCGCATCAAATTGGTAAGCAGCGCCGAATAGCGGCGCCGCTTTGGTTTGCAAACAGCCACGGCACTGGCGACTTCATGGTCATTGCGAGCGCAGCGAAGCAATCCAAGGCACATCCGCCACGAAGATGGTTTGCTTCGCTGCGCTCGCGATGACGGTGTGGGGACGGCGACGCC
>JBJMTO010000177.1:0-16387 GCA_045811665.1 Bradyrhizobium sp. | reverse complement strand
GCGATCGGCGACGATACGCTGCAGCGGCAAGCCACGGGGCGGGTGATGCCGGACTCATTCACCCACGGTTCCGCCGCGCAGCGAAAGCAATGGTTCATGACGGGCTACCAGCAGGGCACCGTGCAGGCCTGCAATACATTTGCGTCGGCCGCATTGTGACCAAGGTTCAGCAATGGCTTCCATAAACCAGCCCAAGCAATTCGTGCCGCTCAACATAGCGGTGCTGACAATTTCCGATACGCGTACGCTTGCGGAGGATAAATCCGGAGCAACGCTGGCCGATCGGATAGCGGCGGCCAGTCACGTTCTCGCCGCGCGCGACATTGTCACTGACGAGGTCAATGAGATCCGCGCCGTCATCAAGAGGTGGATCGCCGATCCCGGCATCGATGCCATCATCACCACCGGCGGCACAGGCTTCACCGGTCGTGACGTCACGCCGGAGGCGATAGAGCCCCTGTTCGAGAAACGGATGGACGGCTTCTCGATCGCCTTTCACATGCTGAGCCATGCCAAGATTGGCGCCTCGACGATCCAGAGCCGCGCCACAGCGGGCGTCGCGGGCAACACGTTTATCTTCTGCTTGCCGGGATCGCCGGGCGCCTGCCGCGATGGCTGGGACGGTATCCTCGCCGCGCAGCTCGATTACCGCACCCGGCCCTGCAACTTCGTCGAAATCCTGCCCCGGCTGGACGAGCATCTGCGGCGCCCCAAGGCAAAGGGAGCGACGGCGTAGTTGGACTGTCCTCTCACGCCACGATGATCCGGCTGCGCAGCAGGGTGCGCGAGGAGCGGCCAAGTTGACGGAGCAGCTTGGCCTCGGATCGGCGAGCATCTGGCGAGTGGCCGCCGAGCCGCTCGTAATGGTCGCGCGCGATCAACAGTCCCTGGTCGGCCGAGGGTCCGGCAACGAGCCGCGCGACGAATTTCAAGGCCTCACGCAGGCTCGCCTCGGCATAGGGCGATCTCGCGTAGCGAAAGATGCCGGCGCGGGGACGGCCGGTGCTCGAGACGCGCTGGATGAACTGCGTCGTCTCCTCGATCCAACCGGCGTCCAGCACCGCGCCGGCATGCAGGAACATCAGCCACGGCGATCGGGCCTGGCGCGCGCCGGCGGCCAGCGCCGCCGCCCGGGACCCCTCGAATGCCAGAAACCGGCAGCCCGAGACATCGGCGACCCGCTCGATCACGCCGCTGGCTCCGCGATCCACCAGCAGCACCTCCCGTACCACGCCCGCGGCGGCGGCCGGCACCAGGGCAGCAAGGGTCGCGACCGTCGGCTGTTCGAGCCCTTCAGTGGGGATAATGACGGTCAGCATGGCTTGGAATAGGTCTCTCGGCTTCAGAGCGCCGCACTGTTATCACCTGATGCACATCAAATCAGCCCAAACGGCGAGGTTTCTCCTCCGGCCCCGGCCCTCATCTGAGCGCATTGACAGTCCCGCTCGCCCGAGGCCAATCAGGGCCGAGATTTGTTCTTGATATGTTCTCAGGATGTGCTATCTCCAGATCATGAGCCGTGCATCCTCTCATGCCCTCAAGCACCCGCCGGTCACGGCGCCCTCCGAGCCGGCGGGTGCACCTTCTTCTTTTCCGGAACTCGCGGTTGCGATCGAGCGCGAGCGACGGCGCGGCCGCGGTGCGCAATCCAATGCCAGTGGCCGGTTCGAGGCCGAGGCACGCGTTGCATTCGATGATGGTTGGCAGAGCCTCGATGAATTGCCGGCCTTCAAAACCACGGTCGGCCTCGATACCGCGCGCAAGATAATCACACGAAACGACTCTCCCGATATCGGCTTCGACCGTTCCATCAACCCCTACCGGGGTTGCGAGCATGGTTGCGTGTACTGCTTCGCGCGGCCGACTCACGCCTATCTTGGGCTGTCACCCGGGCTCGATTTCGAGTCGAAGCTGTTCGCTAAGCCCGATGCGCCGCAAATGCTCGAAAAGGAACTCGCGGCGCAGGACTACGAACCTCGGATGATCGCGATCGGCACCAACACCGATCCGTACCAGCCGATCGAGCGCGAGCGAAAGATCATGCGCGGCATTCTCGAAGTGCTGGATCGGGCCGGCCACCCGGTCGGGATCGTCACCAAATCGGCACTGGTGACACGCGACATCGATATACTGGCGCGGATGGCGAAACGAAGCCTCGCAAAAGTGGCGATCTCGGTGACAACGCTGGATCCCGAACTCGCCCGCACAATGGAGCCGCGCGCCTCCGCTCCCAGCAAGCGTCTCTCAGCGTTACGGAAATTGGCTGAAGCGGGAATTCCGACCACGGTGATGGTCGCGCCCGTGATACCTGCTCTGAACGATTCGGAAATCGAGCGCATCCTTGACGCCGCGGCGCATGCCGGGGTCAAGGAAGCAAGCTACGTGCTGCTCCGGCTGCCGCTCGAAGTTCGCGACCTGTTTCGAGAATGGCTGATGGCCAACTATCCCGACCGATACCGCCACGTGTTCACTCTGATCCGCGACATGCGCGGCGGACGGGACTACGACTCGCAGTGGGGAACGCGGATGAAAGGAACGGGACCGATGGCGTGGATGATAGGCCGCCGGTTCGAGATCGCCTGCGAAAAGCTCGGGCTCAACAAGCGCCGATCGAAATTGACGACCGATCATTTCGCAAGACCTAAGCGCAGCGGGCAACAGCTCAGCCTGTTCTAGTCAACGGTCCCTTGCCAAAATGAATATCGGGAATTTGCCGGAGTTCCCGGTTGCGCTGTCGAACAGGCTTGCGCACGATCCCGGCCATGATTCGGGGAACGCCAAAAGAGAGCCAGCAGAAGCCGGAGAGGGGCGTGATCGCGCTAGCTCCACCGAGCTTTCGCCGCGAGCGCGCGCTCATCAAGCGCGGCATATGGCCCGTGGCCGGTTGCGACGAGGCCGGCCGTGGCCCTTTGGCGGGTCCGGTGGTGGCCGCCGCGGTGGTGCTCGATCCCAAGCGGATCCCAAAAGGCATCGATGATTCCAAGCGCCTTACGCCGGAGCGTCGAGAGGAACTGTTCGAGAAGATTTGCGCAACGGCTTCGTTTGCGGTCGCTTTCGCGTCTACAGCGCGGATCGATCGCGACAACATCCTGCGCGCATCGCTATGGGCACTTAAATCGGCGGTGCATGGGCTTGCGGAAATGCCGAAGCACGTGTTCGTCGATGGTCGCGACAGGCTCGACACACATTGCGACTGCGAAGCCGTGATCGGCGGCGATGGACTGATCGTTTCGATTGCGGCGGCCTCGATCATCGCCAAGGTCACGCGCGACCGACTTATGTGCGCGCTGGCCCAGGACTGCCCGGGCTATGGTTTCGATTCCCACAAGGGCTACAGCGTGCCGGAACATTTGGAGGCGCTGCACCGGCTCGGACCCACCGTGCATCACCGTCGCCTGTTTGCGCCCGTGGTGGCAGCGCGCGAAAAACATTCGGGCGTGCCGGAGATAGGGATAATCAACGCGGAAACGCCGATCGGAATCGAAGTGCCCGCGATGATCTGACGAGTTGCCTCGGCCGCGGACGGGCCCTATCACACGTCCGAGATCGACTGCGCCGGCTTGGGCATTTCGGACGTTGCATGCGTTTCACCTCCCTTGTGATCGAACTGATCCGCGCCCGGCCGCGCCTGGTAGTGTGGCTGGTGCTGCTGTGTCAGGCCGCGCTGTGGCTGCTCGTATCGTTGCTGCTGTATCGCAGTCCTCCCGGCGACCTCGCCACCCTGCTGGCTTATGGTCGGGAATACCAGGTCGGGACCGATCTCGGACCGCCGCTGGCTTTCTGGCTCGCCGACATCGGCTTCCGCGCTGCGGGCAATCACATGTTCGGCGTCTACCTGCTGGCTCAGCTTTGCTCGATCGCGATGTTCTGGGCGGTATATCTGCTCGCGCGCGCGATCGTCGGGGCTCAGCAGGCGGTACTCACGGTGCTCTTGACCATGACGGTGACCGCGTTCAGTTCGCCGGGCCTGGAGTTCGGCCCACAGGTGTTGGCCGCGCCGCTCTGGGCGCTGTTGCTGCTGCATACCTGGCGCATCATCGGCCAGAATCGCCGCAACGCCTGGTTTGCATGGTCGATCGAAGCTGGACTTCTGCTGCTCACAACTTCCGCAGCGGTCGGCCTGTTGCTGCTGGTGATTGGGTTCACATTTGCCACGCCGCGCGGTCGGCGCACCCTGATGTCGCTCGATCCGCTGTTCGCGGTGCTGGTGATTGTGGTGCTGGCGCTGCCATATCTGATTTGGCTGGTCCGCGCCGACGCCCTCGGCTTGCCCCGTTGGCCGGCAATCGCCGAGTTCAGCGGACGTGCCGTGCATTGGGCCGCACTGGCAGGTGCGCTGCTGGCTGCGCTCTGCGGAATCGTGCTGCTGATCGTGCTCAATTCCGGATGGTTTGGCCGTAACCCGGAAGAGGCGCCGATTATCTTCAGACCGCCGGTCGATCCCTTTGCCCGTGATTTCGTCTATTTCTTTGCGATCGCCCCCGCGCTCCTTGGAACCCTGATTTCCGGTCTGTTCAATTTGGATCGGGTGGCGGGTGGGGCCGGTGTCGTGTTGTCGATGTCGGGTCTGGCCGTGATCGTCGCGGCCGGTGATCTGATTCATCTTCGGCGCCATAAACTGCTGCGTTCGGCATGGGCCGCGGCCGTTGTTGCGCCCGCGCTCGCCGTTCTCGCGACCACGCTCCTTGTGCCTTGGACCCACGGCGGCGAAGTGGCGACATCGCTGCCCGCGCGGATGATTGCGAGTTTCTTCGGCGACAGCTTTGAGCGTCGCACCAACGTGCCGCTGCGGGCGGTGACCGGTGACGCGCAACTGGCGGCGTTGATCGCCCTCGGCGGAACGCGTCCCCATCTGCTGCTGGATGCGGCGCCGGAACGGACGCCATGGTTTTCGTTACCGAAGTTCAATCAGACCGGCGGGGTAGTGGTGTGGCGAGCCTCGGACACGATCGGCAGCCCGCCGCCGGAAATAGCGCAGCGGTTCCCCGGACTGGTGCCGGAAGTGCCACGCGCGTTCGAATGGTTCGTGACCGGGCGGCAGCCTTTGCTGAGGATCGGCTGGGCCATCGTGCGGCCAAAGCAGCCGTAGCTAGGGGTTGATCTCAGGAGGGGGCCTGCTCAAGCGCTTTGGCAATCGCGCGCAGATCCTGCCAAGCCATCCGCTTGTAAGACGGCGAGCGCAGCAGATAAGCGGGGTGGAACGTGGCCATCGCACGGATCACCCGCAAGCCGGTGTTGTATTCGAACCACTTGCCCCGCGTCTTCATGATGCCTTCGCGGGTCGCGAGCAGCGTCTGCGTCGAGGGGTTGCCGAGCGTAACGAGCACGTCCGGATCGACCAATTCGATCTGGCGCTGGATGAACGGCAGACAGATCTGCGTTTCCTGCGGTGTCGGCGTACGATTGCCGGGCGGGCGCCACGGAATGACGTTGGCAATGTACACGTTGGTGCGGTCCAGCCCGATCGCGCCGATCATGCGATCCAGCAGCTTGCCGGAACGGCCGACGAAAGGCAGTCCTTCGAGGTCTTCCTCCCGCCCGGGAGCCTCGCCGACGAACATGATGCGTGCCTGAGGATTGCCGTCCGCAAATACCAGTCGGGTGGCGGTCGATTTGAGCGCACAGCCCTCGAACTGTTCGAGCAACGCACGCAGCGCCTCCAGCGACGGCGCGGTCCGGGCCGCCTCGCGCGCCGACAGAATCGCTGCTTCAGTGCCCGGCGTGCTTTCGATGCGCCCCGCGGGCATCGGAGCGGCAGCCGTGAGGTTCGGTGGCGGCGCGGATATGCCGACCTCGTCAATGGCTACGGGACCCGACAAGCGGTCGAGAGGCTCCTCAGCCAGTGCGCAATCCACCCCGGCTTCCAGATAGAAAACCAGCAACTGGTGAAGGGTGGGCGCGCGCTCGGGCGCCATGGCCGGATGTGGGGGCATCCCGACATTCTAGAGCTGATCGGCTCGCAACGAAATGCTTCACTGGGCATTTCCAGTTGTTCTCAGGCTAAAAATCGGAAACAAACGGCCTCTAAAGCTTCCCTAACGGTTGGGATCAGATCATGAGCACCGAAGAACTGCCGCCGCGCGAATCCATGGAGTTCGATGTCGTGATCGTGGGTGCGGGGCCCGCCGGGCTTGGCGCGGCGATCCGGCTGAAGCAGCTCAACGCGGATTTGACGATCGTTGTGGTGGAGAAGGGCTCCGAAGTAGGCGCGCACATCTTGTCAGGCGCCGTCATCGATCCTGTCGCGCTCGACATCTTGATCCCCGATTGGCGCGAGGATGCCGATTGTCCGCTCAAAACGCAGGTCAAGACCGACAAGTTCTACTGGATGACTGAATCGACGGCCATCCCGTTGCCGGCGATCGCGATGCCGCCCCTGATGGATAATCATCGTTCCTACATCGGCTCGCTGGGTAATGTGTGCCGCTGGCTCGGGAGGAAGGCAGAGGCGCTGGGGGTGGAGATCTACCCCGGCTTCGCGGCGGTAGAAGTGCTCTATGATGAAAAAGGGGCGGTGCGCGGCATCGCAACCGGCGACATGGGTGTCGCCAAGGATGGCTCGCACAAAGCTTCCTATACGCGCGGCATGGAATTGCTGGGCAAATACACATTGTTTGCCGAAGGCGCTCGCGGCAGCCTCACCAAGCAGCTCATCGCCAAGTTCGCGCTTGATGCCAAAAGCGAACCGCCCAAATTCGGCATCGGCCTGAAGGAAGTTTGGCAGATCGAGCCCTCCAAGCACCAGAAAGGATTGATCCAGCATTCGTTCGGCTGGCCTTTGAACAATTCAACCGGCGGCGGGTCATTCCTCTATCACTACGATGATAATCTCGTCGCGGTAGGGTTTGTCGTGCATCTCAACTACAGCGATCCTTATCTTTCGCCGTTCGACGAATTCCAGCGCTTCAAGACCCATCCCGCGATCCGCACCTTGTTCGAAGGCGCCAAGCGGGTCGGCTATGGGGCGCGCGCAATCACGGAGGGCGGCTATCAGTCTGTGCCTCGCCTGAGTTTCGCCGGCGGCGCGCTGATCGGATGCGCTGCAGGTTTTGTGAACGTGCCGCGTATCAAGGGCGTCCACAACGCAATTGGCAGCGGCATGCTTGCGGCCGAGAATGTCAATGCGGCGCTTGCCGCCGGTCGCGCCAATGACGAACTGGTCGAGTACGAGAATGCGTGGCGTGACTCTCCGGTTGGCAAGGACTTGTACCGGGTCCGCAACGTCAAACCGCTTTGGTCGAAATTCGGCACCATCGTCGGCATTGCGCTCGGCGGTATCGACATGTGGTGCAATACGCTTGGATTCTCGCTGTTCGGAACCCAGTCGCACGCCAAACCTGACCGCGCGACGCTGGATCCGGCAACCGCGCATGCGCCGATTCCGGCGCCAAAGCCCGATGGCAAGCTTACCTTCGACCGGCTCTCATCGGTGTTCCTTTCCAATACCAACCACGAAGAGGACCAGCCGGTGCATCTGAAGGTCGCCGACATGACCCTTCAGAAGAATTCGGAGCACGATGTTTTTGCCGGGCCCTCCAGTCGGTATTGCCCTGCCGCCGTTTATGAGTGGGTGGAAGAGCCCGCAGGACCGCGCTTTGTCATCAACGCCCAAAACTGTGTCCACTGCAAAACCTGTGACGTAAAGGATCCCAACGGTAACATCACCTGGGTTCCGCCCGAGGGCGGCGGCGGACCAAACTACGAGGCGATGTGACCACGTTTGCGTGACCGGTTTGCGGCTGCGCGGACCCCGGCCACGATAAGGCCACACTGAAATCGTTTTCAGACCCGGGGGGCTGTGGCCCTGGGCGTCCGCGCGGCGTTCGATAGCCCTTGTCCTTGCGGTTCAACTCCAAACGCGGCATGGTCTGCCGCTTGGTGCTGCCGGCTGGGTTCGCATTCGAGATTGATCGCAAGATCTTGCCGTAAACCCCTTGAGCTGAAAGCGAACCCTGATGTTTTCAATTCGTTTGAACCGCTGGTTAGTTGCCGCATTCACCTCGGCAGTGCTCACGCTGCCGACGGCGCTTTTGGCCCAAACTCCCGATCGCCCAAGCGACAACTCGGCGCGTTACCCCAGTCCGCACGACATGAAAACGCTCACCATGTCGGGCAGCTATCTTGCGGCTCGCCACGCCAGCGTGGAGCGGGACTCGGCGTCAGCCGCCGCCTTTTATCGCTCGGCCTTGCGCATCGATCCCAGGAACAATGAACTGCTGGATCGCGCCTTCATTTCCTCGCTCGCGGACGGCGACATCGACGAGGCCGTCAAGCTCGCCGATCGTATCCTGACGATCGACAAATCCAATCGGGTCGCCCGGCTGGTGGTCGGGGTGCGGGATCTCAAGTTGAAGCGATATGCCGCGGCGCAGCTGAACATCAATCAATCGATACGGGGACCGATTACGGACCTGGTCGCAACGCTGCTGTCGGGCTGGGCAACTTACGGCGCCGGCGATGCCAAACTGGCGGTCACGAATATCGACAAGCTGACGGGTCCGGAATGGTATCCCATCTTCAAGGACCTGCATTCAGGCATGATCCTCGAACTCTCGGGCAAGGAAAAGGAAGCGGGCACACGTCTTGAGCGCGCTTATAAGCTCGACGAATCGATGCTACGCGTGGCCGACGACTATGCGCGCTGGCTCACCCGCAACAAGGACAGCGCCGCGGCGACCTCGATCTATCAGGCCTTCGAGAAAAAGCTCCCAAGACATCCCCTCGTTCAGGAGGCTCTTCGCGAGACCAGAGCCGGCAAGAAAATGGGCCCCCTGGTCGATTCAGCCCAGAGCGGCGCGGCCGAGGCGCTCTATGGCATCGGGGCGACGCTGACGCGGCGCGGCGGCGAGGACCTCGCGCTGGTTTATCTGCAGCTCTCGCTCTATCTGGCGCCACATCATTCGCTGGCGCTGTTGTCGCTGGCGGATCTGTACGAGACGGTGAAGAAACCGGCGATGGCGATCAAGGTCTACGAGCGCATGCCGGCCAATTCGGTGCTGAAGCGCAACGCGCAAATCCAGCTCGCCACCAACCTGGATGCCGCCGATCGCAGCGAAGAAGCCATCAAGATCCTCAAGGGTGTTACGGCGGAGGACGCCAAGGATATCGAAGCCATCATGGCGCTGGGCAACATCGAGCGAGGCCGCAAGAAGTTCGCCGACTGTGCTCAGACCTACTCGCGCGGGATCGCCGCGATGCCCGATCCCAATGAGAAGAACAATTGGGTCTACTACTATTACCGCGGCATCTGCGAAGAGCGCTCCAAGCAGTGGAGCAAGGCCGAAACCGACATGCGCAAGGCGCTGCAACTGCAGCCGGAACAGCCTCATGTGCTGAACTACCTCGGCTATTCTTGGATAGATCAGGGCATCAACCTCGACGAAGGCATGAAGATGATCAAGCGCGCCGTCGATCAGCGTCCCGACGACGGCTACATCGTGGACTCGCTCGGTTGGGCCTATTACCGGATCAGCAACTATGACGACGCAGTGAAGCATCTCGAGCGCGCCATCGATCTCAAGCCTGAAGATCCCACCATCAACGACCATCTCGGCGATGCTTATTGGCGCACCGGCCGCACGCTGGAGGCTAGATTCCAATGGGCCCATGCGCGCGACCTGAAGCCCGAGCCGGAGGAGTTGCCGAAGATCGAGGCCAAGCTGCAAAATGGCCTTCCCGACGACACCTCCTCGGCTGCGTCCGCCGACAAGAAAAAAGAGGACGGCAGGGGCGGCTGATCAAGGCCACCACTGGATGGTTGAGCTCCGGCAGGGGCCTTCCGGCTCTGGCATTCGCGTGGCCCTTGTGGCTTAGCTTGCGCGCGGATGTTCTCACCCGACAGGTGCCACTCCACTGAGGTATAGGATTTGACATTCGCTGTATTCGTCATGGAAATACGGAATGTCAGAACCGAACGCAGCAATGCTGATCGAGGACGGGCGGGCCAAGGTCAACCTTACACTGCGGGTGGTTGGCAGGCGGGCCGACGGCTACCACGATCTCGACAGCTTGGTGGCATTCGCCGATTGCGCCGACCGTCTCAGCCTGAAACCCGGATCTGAACTCCGGCTAGTGACTGCCGGGCCTCTGGCGCAGGCCTGTGGCGAGCCGGCGGACAATCTCGTGCTCAAGGCTGCGCAGTTGCTGACCCAGCGCGTGCCTGGTTTGAGGGTTGGTGAGTTTACCCTGCACAAGGTGCTGCCCGTTGCTGCGGGCATTGGCGGCGGCTCGGCCGACGCTGCGGCCGCGCTCAGATTGCTGGCCCGGGCGAACGGCCTGGCTATGAATGACTCCCGCCTGATCGAAGCTGCGCAAAAGACCGGCGCCGACGTGCCTGTGTGCCTGGCTTCGCGAGCCTGCGTCATGACCGGTGTCGGCGAAACGCTGGTGCCTCTGGCCTTTCCCAAATTGCCATGTGTGATGGTCAACGCGGGCATCCCCGTGGCAACCAGGGACGTGTTTGAAACGCTGGGTGTTCAAAAGGGCGAGCTGCGTGTCGGCGTTGCCGACGTGATCGAGGCGAGAGGCTGGCCCGAAGAAGGCGCGTCAATCGGGGACTGGATCGAAGCGATCGCAGCCGGCGGAAACGACCTTGAAGCTGCTGCCCGCCGCGTGCAGCCCGTCATCAGCGAGGTGCTGTCGTCTCTCGCGGCTGCTGATGGAGCGGGGCTCGCACGGATGTCCGGCTCCGGCGGAACCTGCTTTGCGGTATTTGAGAATGACGCCGCGGGGCGGCGCGCATCGCAGAAGATTCAGCTCGAACACCCGCAGTGGTGGGTGCATGCAGGAACGCTGAGCTAGCTTGTGCCGATGCAGCGGTGCTGTAGGCCGCATCGCTTGAAAACCGTCAATGCGACCGTGCCAGGCAGAACGACACCACCTGCTCAAGGGCGGTCTTCATGGGAGAGGCCGGAAACAGCGCAAGCGCATCGACCGCCATCGCCCCATAATGCTGGGCGCGATTGATGGTGTCCTCCAGTGCACGGTGCTTGGTCATGAGTCCAATGGCATGGTCCAGGTCGCCGTCGGCAATTTCGCCTCGCTCGAGTGCCTTGACCCAGAAAGCGCGCTCGCTGTCGTTACCACGACGGAACGCCAGCACCACCGGCAGCGTGATCTTGCCCTCGCGGAAATCGTCGCCGGTGTTCTTGCCGAGCTTGGCGGACTTGCCACCATAATCCAGCACATCGTCAACCAGCTGGAAGGCGATACCCAAATTCATGCCGACGGATCGGCATGCGGTCTGTTCGGCCTTGGGACGGTTGGCGATGACGGGGCCGACCTCACAGGCTGCGGCGAACAGCTCAGCGGTTTTGCCGCGGATCACGGCGAGATATTCGTCTTCGGTGGTGGCGGTGTTTTTTGCCGCGGCAAGCTGCATGACCTCGCCTTCCGCGATCGTCGCCGCCGCCGAGGAGAGTATATCGAGAGCGCGGAGGGAGCCCACTTCTACCATCATGCGAAACGCCTGCCCGAGCAAAAAATCGCCGACGAGAACGCTGGCTTCGTTGCCCCAAAGCATGCGGGCCGACAGCTTGCCCCGCCGCAATTCGCTTTCGTCGACCACGTCATCATGCAGCAATGTGGCGGTGTGCATGAACTCGACCGAGGCGGCAAGCTTGATATGGCCATCGCCGGAATAGCCGGCGAGACCAGCCATGGCGAGCGTCAGCATCGGGCGAAGCCGCTTTCCACCCGAGGAGATCAGATGATTGGCGACCTCCGGGATCATGCTCACTTCGGAGCCGGTGCGCGACAGGATGGTGGCGTTGACCCGTTCCATGTCGCCAGCCACAAGCGCCACCAGCTCATCGATCGAAACGGCCGCGGGGCTTTCGAAAGGTACAATAACGGCCACGCTGGTCTCCACTTTTGCCCAATTGGCTCTATGTTGGTCTAACAATAGAAAGTGCCGGGGAACGCGGCAAGGGTACGATCCGGTTGACAGGGCCGGTGCAACCGCTATCCGGGGCCGGGAAATGGAGGCCGAAGTTGCGCGAATTGGTTCGGACCAACGATATAGTGCTGGTTTCCGCGATCGGCGCGCTACTGGACGGCGCGCAAATCCATCATCTGGTGCTGGACCAGAACATGAGCATTATCGAAGGTTCGCTCGGCGTGCTGCCGCGCCGAATTCTGGTCCATGAAGATGACAACGAGCAGGCGCGCCAGCTCCTCGCCGATGCCGGTCTCGCCCATGAATTGCGGGCTGATGAGTGATCCCGGCCAATTCACGGTTGACGCATTTCTAGGCGGCCAATTGAGTCTGCGGCAACCCAAGTCGGGTCATCGCGCCGGCCATGATGCCATGCTGTTGGCCGCGGCCACGCCGGCCCGTCCCGGCGATCGGGTGGTGGATTTCGGCGCCGGTGTCGGGGCAGCCGGTTTGGCGCTGGCCAAACGTGTTGGAGAAATCGCGCTCGTGCTGGTCGAAATCGATCCGGCGCTTGCGGAGGTGGCGCGGGAAAATGCGGCTGCCAACGGGCTTGCGGCTGAGGTGGTCGCGCTGGACGTTACATCTGAAGCCTGCGCCTTTGCCGCTGCGGGATTAACCCCCGATAGCGCCGATGTCGTATTGATGAACCCGCCGTTCAACGATTCTGTGCGGCACCGGGTCTCCCCGAACAAGGCCCGCGAGATCGCGCATGTCGCCGGCCCTGCAACGCTGGATGGTTGGATTCACGCAGCCCGCCGCACTCTGCGATCCGGGGGGGCGCTCAGTCTGATCTGGCGCGCCGAGGGGATCGCGGAGGTCCTCGGTGCGCTTGAGCGCGGCTTCGGAAGCTTAGGAATTGTGCCCGTTCATGCTGACCAGGCGAGCCCGGCCATTCGCGTGCTGGTTCGTGCGATCAAGGGCGGGAAGGCACCCACCCGGATTTATCCCGCCGTGATGCTCAATGAGGAGTCAGCACTGCCCAAAAAACGGCTTGCGGCGTTTCCGCCTGACAGGGGAGCGCTGCGTTCGGCGAAACCCTGACGCGCTTAGGTGTGGCGCGGGGGCGCGCTACTGCGGGAGCTGTTTTGATTGCCGTTCTGGAGTTGAAGTGAAGTGGATGGCGGTCAAAAGAGTACCGATCAGCATGATCAGCAGGTAGATTTTCATTTGATGCTCCGCTCACCGTTGCAGGCTCTGACCGAGCTCAATGCAAACTCCGTTCCAATCAGTTCAATGACACTCGTCAGATAAAAAATGATTAAAATTTGAGGTAATGGCATGAGCGAACAAAGCAGCGAACGCGGGAAGTGGCCGGGCTTCCTCGACAGGCTGAGGCAGTTGCTTCCGGCCCGTCTGCGGCCTGGAACGACCATCGTACCGGTGGTTCGGCTTTCGGGGCTGATCGGCGCGGTGACTCCCCTCCGCCCAGGCATGTCGCTGGCGGGGATCGCACGGACCTTGGAACGCGCTTTCGCGATCAAGCAGGCTAAGGCAGTGGCGATTGTGATCAATTCGCCCGGCGGTTCGCCGGTACAGTCGCGCCAGATTTATCTGCGGATCAGGCAGCTCGCGGCGGAAAAGCAACTTCCGGTGCTGGTGTTCGTCGAAGATGTCGCGGCCTCCGGCGGCTACATGATCGCTTGCGCAGGGGACGAAATTTTCTGCGATCCATCCTCGATCCTGGGCTCGATCGGTGTCGTCGGCGGTTCGTTCGGATTTCAGGAACTGCTCAAAAGGATCGGGATCGAGCGGCGGCTCTATACGGCAGGCGAGCACAAGGCGATGCTCGATCCCTTTCTGCCGGAGAACCCTGAAGATGTCGCGCGAGTGAAAGCGCTTCAACGCGAGATCCACGCGATCTTCATCGCGCTGGTAAAGCAAAGCCGCGGCGCTCGCCTGAAAGGCGCAGATGACGTTCTGTTCAGTGGTGAATATTGGGCGGGAGAAACCTCGGTCGCTCTTGGGCTGGCGGACGCAATCGGCGACCTACGCTCGACGCTACGCGTCCGATATGGGGAGAAGGTGCTGATGCCGATCATTGCGCCGCCAACCGGGTTGTTGTCCGGCCTTCTTGGTCGCAGATCGGGGGGTGCGGGTACGGTTGGTCAGCTGGACCTGCTTGCGGGCTTGCCCGACGAGCTGATCTCGGCGCTGGAGACCAGGGCAATTTGGGCCAAATTCGGCTTCTGACGGCAACGAACCGCGGCGAATTGCCCTCGTTCGGCGATTGCAGGCGCGGTTGGCTTGCGCGACAATGATGGCGCATGACGATGGACAATAAGGACCGATGGTGCCGCCGCTGATTGCATTCGCAGGTACCCTGGGTGGTCTAGCGGTGGTCCGCTGGGCGTACCGAACGGCCTTGCGCGTGAACAGAGAGTTGGAGGAAGCCCGCCGCTCACGTGTCGAGACTGAGCGGCCGGATACGCCGCCGCTTCGACGGGATCCAAACACCGGTGCTTATCGGCCGGGCTGATCCTTCGGGTTGCGTGGCGACACAGCCGGGCGCTACTGCATCCATTGCCTTGATTCCCGACTCCCCCGCCGATACGGTCCGCGCGCGCCGAGTAGCCTCCCGCCAAGACTGATTTGACGATGGATTCCATGCCTCCGCACATGCGCCCTGAACGCTCGTTCCAGGGACTTATCCTGGCCCTGCAGCGTTATTGGGCGGACTACGGGTGCGTCATCCTCCAGCCTTATGACATGGAGGTCGGGGCGGGCACGTTTCACCCTGCGACCACATTGCGAGCGCTCGGGCCGAAACGCTGGAACGCAGCCTACGTTCAGCCGTCGCGCCGGCCAAAGGATGGCCGCTACGGCGAAAATCCTAACCGACTGCAACACTACTACCAGTTCCAGGTGATCTTGAAGCCGTCACCGCCGGACATTCAGGAATTGTATTTGAACTCTCTCGCAGCAATCGGCGTCGATTCGGGCCTGCACGACATCCGTTTTGTCGAGGACGATTGGGAAAGCCCTACGTTGGGCGCCTGGGGCTTGGGATGGGAATGCTGGTGCGACGGCATGGAAGTTTCGCAATTCACCTATTTCCAGCAGGTCGCGGGGATCGAATGCGCGCCTGTTGCCGGCGAACTCACCTACGGGCTGGAGCGACTTGCAATGTACGTGCAGGGCGTCGACCGCGTCTACGATCTCAATTTCAACGGCCGGGACGGCGCTGACCGCGTCACTTACGGCGACGTGTTCTTGCAGGCCGAACAGGAGTATTCACGGCATAATTTCGAATACTCCGATCCGGAGATGCTGTTCCAGCAATTCACGATGGCCGAGGCGGCTTGCAAAAAGTACCTCGCAGCAGGCTGGAAGGAGGGCAAGCGTCAGGCTCATTTGATGGCGTTGCCCGCCTATGATCAGTGCATAAAAGCAAGCCACGTCTTCAACCTGCTCGATGCGCGCGGCGTCATCTCCGTCACCGAACGACAAAGCTACATCATGCGCGTGCGCGAACTTGCAAAAGCTTGCGGCGAAGCCTGGATGCATACCGACGCTGGCCGGTCGGCCGCGGAGGCGGCCCGGTGAGAACAAATCCGAATTGGTCGGCGAGTGCAGGGTGTGCCCCTCCCGGTCGCAAACCGGGGGAGGGGAGTAACAGCTAAAATGCCCGATCTCCTGCTTGAACTGTTTTCCGAAGAAATCCCGGCTCGCACGCAGGCGAAGGCTGCGGACGATCTGCGACGCATGGTCACCGACAAGCTCGTCGGCGAGGGCCTCGTATATGAAGGGGCGAAGGCGTTTGCGACGCCGCGGCGGCTGACGCTTACGGTGCACGGCATTCCCACCCGGCAGTCCGATCTGCGGGAAGAGCGAAAGGGCCCCCGTGTCGGAGGCCCGGACGCCGCCATTGCGGGTTTTCTCAAGGCCACAGGCCTTGCTTCGCTTGACGAAGCGAAAATCCAGCGCGATCCCAAAAAGGGTGATTTCTACGTTGCGTTGATTGAAAAGCCGGGCCGGGCCACGCTCGATGTGCTCGCGGATATGCTGCCGGTCATCATCCGCACTTTTCCGTGGCCGAAGTCGATGCGCTGGGGCGAGCGCTCAAGCCGGCCGGGAGCGCTGCAATGGGTGAGACCTCTGCACGCGATCGTTGCTACGTTCGGTTTGGAGACCGAAGAACCTGATGTCGTCAAGTTCGCGGTCGACGGCGTTGAGGCCGGCCAGACCACGTTTGGTCACCGGTTCATGGCGCCGGCAGCGATTTCGGTGCGACGGTTTGAGGATTACGAGGCGAAGCTTCTGCAGGCCAAGGTGGTGCTCGATCCCGAGCGCCGCAAGGATTCCATTCTGACAGATGCAAAGCAGCTCGCGTTCGCCCAAGGTTTTGAATTGATCGAGGACGCCGGACTGCTGGATGAAATCGCTGGCCTGGTGGAATGGCCGGTAGTGCTGATGGGGTCGTTTGATCCGGAGTTTTTGGCGATGCCGGGCGAG
>JBJMTO010000176.1:0-6921 GCA_045811665.1 Bradyrhizobium sp. | reverse complement strand
CTGCTTGCGAAGCCCTGTTCCGCGCAGGACGCCGGCATCGACGCCCGGCAGCTCACGCAGCGACGGCTGTTCCATCTGGAAGTGCAGGGAACGCACCCGAGCGATCCGGCGGTGCCCCGGACCGGAAAGGCATTCGCCATCGGCCCGCGCCTGCTCATTGCCGCCCGGCATGTGATCGGCAAGGACAGCGATTGGAAACCGGATACCTCGGCACGCGATGAAGTCGCCAGGGTGATTCCGCAGCTCATGCGAAGAATCAGTCTGACGACCGTCAACAGTTTTGCCGGCGGCGTCAGTTTTTCGCCGAAGTCCGATCAGGTTTTCGTCGTTCCGCCCTACGGCGAGGGCCTTGACGCCATCGTGTTGTCCGCGACGGAACTGGACGTCGGAAGCCCATTTCGATTGAGTTTCTGCGACATAGCGAAAGGAAAGAAATACACGGCCGTGCTGACCGAGGGCAATCCCACGTCGGTCAACGCCCTGGGGGCTCCGGTCGCGGTGAGTGTTATCGCCAGAGGGTATTCACCGGGAGAGTTCGGTAGTCTCTTCGCGTTCGATGTCGAGGCGGGGCAGACGTTCAGCAAGTCTCCCGACGGCAACGATGGCGCCCCGATCCTCGATGCAGAAGGCCACGTCATTGCCATGACATCGGCTATCGTTAGCGCAGACGTCAAGACAACCATTCTCGCTACGCCACTCTCGATGCAGATCCCCGGCGCCTCCCCTCTCGTCGCCCGCATCGCTGGCGTCGAAGGCCAAGAAGCGGTGCAATGTTCCCTCAGCAAGACGGTAAGGACGATTTACGATCGCATTGCCTCGCAGTTCAACTGGTCTGTGGAGGCCGTGCGCGGGACTGACGGCATTCTCGAGAAAGTTGTCATCACCTACGACGATCCGACAACAGAAGAGCCGACACCTAGGGTGAAAATTCTACCGCAATTTTTCGGTTTCACCATGGATGTATTCGATTCGGCACAGTTCATCCCCGATACGAGGCCGCCAGACGACCAATACCTCGTTAACACGCCCGTCGATGGGACAACAAAGCGATATGAATTCGCGGGCCTGAGGCAAATCGGGCTGAACAATTTCTCGCGCGCGTCGACCGCCGGGAACCAAAGATGCACGCGTGCGAGGTGCGGTATAACCGGCGTTAGGATTCACATTTTCCCGCAACTGAAGGAGCGCCTCTCCTCGGAGGTCGTCGACGAGAACTTGTATCTGCGCAATCCGATCACACGCAATATTCCGTGGGCTGTCCGATGATCCCTCGCAAAGCACGCCGGCGGAACGGCTTGGCGTTGGCGATCATGGTTTTGATGATCGGTGCTCCGGGCGCGGCGCGGGGGGGAAATGAGCCGATCATGAATTCGGCCACAATATCAACGCCGCGCCCGGCAAAGTCGATCACCGGCCTCTCAGGCAACCTTCTGCTGATCGAGGAGAAGGACGCCGCAAACGCTTCCCCACTGAGATTGATGCTCGTCAACGAAAAAGGCGGCAATTCACTGGCGGGCCTGCCAGCCGTACCCGTGCGCGCGATCAGACCCTTGATCAGAGCCGACGGCACGGCCGACGGCTTCGCAGTCCTCGCAAGCGAAGACACCGGGGCGACTATGGAAACCTACGGGATTGTCGATGGCCGTGTGGTCAAACGGGGCGCCGGCCTCAAAGCGCCTTTCGACAATCCCGCCTTCGAGCCACTGAATGCCGGACGGGCGTTTGCCGTCTGGGACCAGAAGCAACGATCGGATGTGGCGATCATCGAACGATCCGGCGCTTCGAACAGCGTCCCGACTCAGGCTACTACGCGCGCGGTGATTTCCGCTGAGGACGGGCAGACGGGGCTGATCCTCGCCGACCAGAGTGCCTCGCTCGTCTCGCTGCGGCTCGGGAAGGCCATCAGCACGATAGCGGTCGCCGACATGCTCGGGCCGATCGCGACCGCCTCCGCCCGAGTGGACGGCGTGCAGAAGATGCTCGTCCTGAGCGGCGCGACGAGCGTGCTGACGCTGTTTTCCATCCAGGGCACAAATCTGCTGCGGCTGGCGCCGCCGGCACAGATCACGACCGATAAGGCCTCCCCTTCCGAAGCCGGTTCGCCGCTGATAGCGACCGATCGCAACCTGGAAGCGATCCTGATCGGGCGCGTCGGGAGCCGCCGCATCTCGATTTTCCAGCAGATCGGTGCCAGCCTGATCCGCCGGGCGGGATTCGAACTGGACGGCCCGCTGCAGGCGATGACCACGTTGCCGGACGCTGGTCCGGACGATACGGATGTTTTCGCTTTCCTGGTCGACGAAGGAACGCGCATTCTTTTGCGGCCCGCGCGCTTCATCCTCGAGGACGCGCCGACCAAGATTCCGGCGGCCGTCAATTCCGGTACGCCGGCGTTTCGAGAGCAGATCGCATCGGTGCAGGATGCGCTGGCGCGGGCCGGCTATCCGATCGGCGCCATCGACGGCATCGTCGGTCCGGCCACGGTAAGCGCGATCAGGGCTTTCCAGTTCACGTCTAACCTGCCCGCGACGGGGACGCTCGACCAAGCCACCATAGACGCAATCCTGAAACCGCAAACGACAACCAACGCGAGCTTGGCGCCCATCGAACGTTCGGGGGTGGATCCGAGCGGCTACACAATTTACGTGCAATTCGCAGGGGTGATCGGTCGGGACGATATCAACTCGCTCATCACGCGCCTGCGCCAGGGTGGATGGAACGTGCCAGGCGGCGCCGAGCGCATCTCGACCGCTGCGGGCTTGAGCGAGGTCCGTTACGGAACGGAGAGCGACGCTGAAGGTGCTTCGGCGCTGGCGAGTGCCCTGAACGGCGTCCAATTCTCGGCGAGGCCGGTACGCGCCAAGCGCGCCGCCGTCAAACCCCGGATCCTGGAAGTCTGGATATCGCGCTGAACTGGCCACGGGAGGATAGCTTGAGCATCGACATCCCACGCGCGCATCGCTCCCGTGTCACATGGCTCGGCGCGGCCGGGGTCGCAGCTTTTCTATCTGGGACGATGACGACGCCGTCACAGGCCGACTTCCGCATGCCGACCGCCGCGGAGATCAGGGCGGTTTCGCCGAAGGCGAACAGCGCGCTCGTCCAGGCCCTGATCGCCGACAAGGAACAATACACGCGGATCGGCATCGATTCGCCGCTGATCATCGCGCACTTTATCGCGCAGGTGATGACCGAAACCGGCGGCCTGGAGCGGCTCGACGAGAAGCTGAGCTATTCGCAGAAGCGCGCTATCGAGGTCTTCAGCCGCGCCGTGCTGCCCGCCGCTAAGGCCGCTGAGCTCGCGGGCCGACCGCGGCAGTTCGCCAATTGGGTTTACGGCAACCGCCTCGGCAACCGGGGCCGTGACACCGACGACGGCTGGATGTACCGCGGGTCTGGCTACATCCAGCTGACAGGCCGGACGAACTTTCGCAATCGCGGGTTCGAGATCAGGATGCCGCTGGAAGACGATCCGGACCTGGCGCGTAAGCCCAACGAAGGCCGGTCAGCCGCGCTGGCCTATTGGGATGCGGCCAGAATCAATCGGCCCGCCAACGACAACGACATCCGGCGCGTTCGCGTTTTGGTGAATGGGCCGGCGGCGCATGGACTGGCGACCGCGCGTTACTGGTTTTCGCAGATCTGGACGAAGATCTATCGGGCGCAGGCTTCGCCGCTGGAGGCAGGATCAGTCGTCGTGCCTCCGCCGGACGATCCGGCTCTGATCGACGCCCTGCTCAACGAGAACGGCTATCTGCCCGGCGGACTCGAAGCGGGGACCGATCCGGCCCAGAGCCGTGAGGAGGCCGTCAAGAGTTTCCAGCGCGATGTGGGCGCCTCGGAAACCGGCGTCCTCGACGAGAACACGTTATACGACCTGCTCGATGCTTGGCGCCTGCGCGACATTCGTGAGCCCGCGCCGCCTCGGCCGGAATCGCTCGGCGAGCAGTCTATCTCTTTCGCGCTTGCCGGCGGCAGCGGCTCGGCGGAATCGACGCCGATACCGACGGACGCGGTCCAAGGCAGCGGACAGACGGTTGCGGATGTTCAGATCCGGCAGGAGGATCAGGCGGCGCTGGCCGGCGCGCGGGCAAAATATGCTGACTATGAGATGGGCGCCGCCAGGACTAATCCCGACCTGTGGAAGCCCTTCAGCGTCATCCCGCCTGATACGCGTACTGCGGTGCAACCGACCACGGACTTCCCTGCCCGGGCTATCGTTCAGATCCTGTTCGAGGACCGGAGCGGCAAGCAATTCCTGTGCAGCGGCACGATGATCTCGGTCGACACGGTGCTGACGGCGGGGCACTGCATCCACAGCGGAACTGTCAACGGCCGAGCCTACAGCAACTTCCGCGTCACACCTGGCCGCAACGGGGGCGCGGCGCCCTTCGGCCGCTGCACGGCCGTGCGTGCCTTTGCACTTTCGGGCTGGACTTCGGCGACGACGGAGGAAGAGAGCCGGAATTTCGACCTCGGCGCCCTTAAACTGGATTGCGACGTCGGCCAGCGAACCGGTTGGGTCGGTGTGCGTGCCGTGTCGGAGAAGGAGAAGGACAAGGGGACGATCGTACAAGGCTACGCTTCAGACAGCGCACCGCCCGGCGTACAGATGCGCAGCGACGGCACGCTGCAGGTCATCCAGTCGTTAAAGGGCTTTTACGACAACGACACATTCGGCGGCACGAGTGGCGCCGGCGTCTTTCTCAAGGACGGTCCGGATCAACTGGTCGGCGTTCACACCAACGGCATCGTCGAAAACGGAGAATTGCCCTGGTCGAAGCTGAACGCTTTCACGTTGATCACCGCCGAGAGGCTCGCCCGCATCCAGGAATGGATTGGTAAATGAAAAACAGCGATCGCTCTTTGTTCGCCGGTGTCTGCATCGGCGCTTGCCTGTCGATCACGGCGGTTCAGGCCGCGCCGGTCGATATCGACCGGACGATCGTTTCAGTCCGCTGCGCTGCAGGCAGCGGGTCCGGCGTCGTCGTGAGCGCGGTGGGCGAAGTCGTCACCGCACTGCATGTGGTCAAGGATGGCGCGGGCTGTTTCGGCACCCTTGGCTACGCCAGCCCGTCCGGCGGCGTCCCGCTGGTCCTGCAACAGCAGAACAAGGATTTCGATGTCGCGCTGCTGCGCTTCACCGAACCTAGAACATACGCCTTCGCCAAGGCTTGCCGCCTTGAAGACTGGATGGTCAGGAGTAGCATCTTCGCCACCGGCTATCCCGGCGGGACCACGACGGGCGTTCCGTCCTACCGCAAGGGCGTGCTGTCGACCGTGTTCCCCAATCCCAAGGGGGTACTCGAAACCGACGGCCAGACAGTGGCTGGCATGAGTGGCGGACCTATCTTCTCCTCGGACTTGCGGGCGTTGATCGGCATCGTCGTCGGCGCGCAGTTCGCGGCGGGAGGCGGCGTCGACTATTATGGCATCCTTCCGTTCGAGAGAATCAGGGGGCAGTTCGGCCTCGCCGTGGCCGACGCGCCCTGCTACCGCAAATCGCGGGAGGTCGTGCTGCCGGAAGCGGTGAATTCGTGGAAGCCACGAAGAGATGGCGACCCGTTGTCGACCGACGTGCGGCTAGGCGTGCGGCCGGAGGACGGCTTCTGCTTCATTACCGGCATCATCGGGCAGATGAACGATCCGAAGGACTCTATCGAAATCGCCATCGACAACGGTGAATATGTCCTGACCGGCAATAATGTCTCGGGGTCGGCGCACAGCGGTAAAGTACGTTGCGTCTGGTTCGAATAGGACGCCCCCGGCCCCGTGTCCTCACTGCGTCAGCCTGACGCCGGCTGTCCGGAAGTGAACCGCCACCAAAACCGGATGTTCGTTCATGAAGAACAGAACAGGCATACCCGCAAGGAAGCGGACCGGTGCCTAAGGAGTTTGAACTAGGCCGTTCTTCGGGAGCCGAAGCACCTGCCCGGCGAATAGCAGGTCGGGATGTTCAAGTAGGTCTCGATTTGCCTCCAAGATTTTGCCGGTGGCGTCGACCTTCCCGTAGAACTTCCGCGCGATTGCGCGGAGGCCATCTCCTTGCTTTACGGGGTACTTTTCGTATTCAAGGTTTGCGATTGATTTGCGATACTTGGGACCCACGCCGAACTGCATCGGGTCCAGCTTGTCGAGCTGCCGGGCCACACTATTGAGAGTTTCCGGCCGGTACAACGTCCCCTCAGCCAGCATATCCGGACTCTCATGCCAGCGACGCTGGGCGCTATAGCTTACCTCATGAAGGTGCTTCGGTCCGTTCTGGCGTGAGGTGCCACGCGCTGCCATGACGCGATATGACAAGCTGGGGTCATCACCGTGCACGAGCCGTTCCATGAACTTCGGTGCGAGTTCGAATATCCGGGAGTTTTGGGACGTGTCGAACTTTGATCCCTTTTGCATCGCCCCGATCCAGACCCAATGCAGCGTCTGATCGGATAACCCGCGCCAGTCGGCTCCGCCGCCGACGGAGCTATGCACGCCCGGAAACCATTTTTGCTGATACGGCGCCTGGAGGTCATCTGCAGTCGCCCCGGCCGCGCCGTTCAGCTCTTCGAGGTTGGTCCAAAGCGTCGGCTCGAACTCATTTCGCACCTGGTCAATCGCAACCGCGTGCCGAGCGCTCGTGATGAAAGGGGACAGTTTCGTGTCGTGGAACTCGTGCCTTGCTTTTCGACAGCATGAAGCTTTTGGGGACGCCGAGCGCCCCAACCGTATCCCAGACTCCGAGATACGTCACCTGAATGCGAGCCGCATCGTCAATCGAGCACGTCGGCGCGTTCGGTGAAGGCGTAGCGTTGCTGGAAATCGGGGTTGGGATGCACCCTGCCTGAGCGATCAGGAATCGGGCTTCCGGTTTGGCGCCGGGGCCCAGCAGGGAGCATCCCGATGAAGAGAGTAGCCGCGCCGGAGAGGACACGC
>JBJMTO010000175.1:0-7621 GCA_045811665.1 Bradyrhizobium sp. | reverse complement strand
CAAGCGAAGCGCGATGCGGGACCCATAACCACAGGGCGTGGTTTGCGAGGAAGTCATCGAACAGCATCTTCCAGATGAGCGACACCGGGTATGGGTCCTCCGCCCGTAGCGACGACACCGATTTCAATGCCGGCGACGAACACCATGCGCATGGGCTCCGACACCTAAGCGACGCGCTAGATCGGCAGATACGAGCGGATCGCGGGCATGAAGAAGATCGCGACGTTGATGGCGAAGCCGATGCTCCACAGGATCGAGCGCAACGTCGGCCGGTCACCCAGATAGGTGAAGACATAAGCGAGGCGCACGATCAGGAACAGCACCGCCAGTTCGTCGATCAGCCGCTGCGGGCCGGTACGAAATTCGGCCAGCAACACCGCGACCGCGAAGAACGGAAACGCCTCGATGCCGTTCTGGTGCGCACCGAGCGCGCGTGCGCGGAGGGGATCGTCGTAGAAGGAGGGATCGCGAGGCCTGGAGTTGTCGAACTGGCGAATGCCGATCCACTTTACCGGTCCAATCGTCAGCATATAAAGCATCAGTGTTCCAAACACGCACCATTCGGCGATGGTCATGGCTCTCCCCAATACGCGATAAAGGCGGCGGCATGAGCGCTCGGAAACCAGTATGACTTCCGCAGATCACGCGCTCACGACAATATCGAACCCGGCATTATCTTGACAAGAATGGCCCAACGCGCGAAGCCACAACAGTCATGACAGCGGTCGTTCCCATCGAGAAAGCAAACTCTGCGGCAGCGGTCAGGACCGAGCGCGTCGGCCTGCTGCTGGTCAACCTCGGCACTCCCGACAGTGCCGATGCCGCGGGCGTGCGCATCTACTTGAAGGAATTTCTCAGCGATCCCCGCGTAATCGAGAATCAGGGGCTGCGCTGGAAGCTGCTGCTGAACGGCATCATCCTTCGCGTCCGCCCCCGCCGCAAGGCGCGCGATTACCAAAAAATCTGGAATACCGAAAGAAACGAGTCTCCGCTCAAGACCATCACCCGGGCGCAGTCCGACAAGCTAGCGGCTGCCCTGTCCGATCGCGACCACGTGGTGGTCGACTGGGCGATGCGCTATGGAAACCCGTCGATCAGGTCGCGGATCGAGGCCCTGACCGCGCAGGGATGCGAGCGGCTTCTGGTGGTGCCGCTGTATCCGCAATATTCGGCCGCGACTACGGCCACCGTATGCGACGAAGTGTTCCGTGTGCTTGCGGGGATGCGCGCGCAACCGACGTTGCGTGTAACGCCGCCGTACTACGATCATTCCGACTATATCGACGCGCTGGCGATTTCCATCAAGGCTCATCTTGCGAGCCTGCCGTTTCAGCCGGAGCTGATCGTCGCCTCGTTCCATGGCATGCCGCAGAAATATGTTGATAAAGGCGACCCCTACCAGGCGCACTGCATTGCCACGACGGAGGCCTTGCGCAAGCGCATGGGGCTGGACGCCTCGAAGCTGTTGCTGACGTTCCAGTCACGTTTTGGCTTCGACGAGTGGCTGCAGCCCTACACCGACAAGACCATGGAGCAGCTCGCGAAAGACGGCGTACGCCGGATCGCTGTGGTCACGCCGGGTTTTTCCTCCGATTGCCTGGAAACGCTGGAAGAGATCGCGCAGGAAAACGCCGAGATATTCAAGCACAATGGCGGCGAGGATTTTTCATTCATCCCGTGCCTGAACGATAGCGAGCCGGGAATGAACGTACTCCGTCGTCTGGTTCTGCGCGAGCTTCAGGGCTGGCTCTAGAGCCGTCCCGTTAATCGAACGATACCCACCCGATGACCCTGCGTTACGAGGAACAAGGCTGTTGCCGCCGCACATGATACGACGCTTGCAGGATGGCGCGCAGCGTTTCAGGCTGGCTTGCCTTTACCTGGGAGATTTCGATGACCGGCTTTGACATTTTCGCCATTGCGTTGGTGTTACTCGTTATCCTTACGCTGTTCGCGGGCATCAAGACGGTGCCGCAGGGATACGACTGGACCATCGAAAGGTTCGGCAAATATACGCGCACGCTGGCGCCTGGGCTGAACATCATCATCCCTTACTTCGACCGGGTCGGGCGCAAGATGAACATGATGGAGCAGGTGATCAACATCCCCGAGCAGGAGGTGATCACCAAGGACAACGCGACGGTGACGGTCGACGGGGTGGCGTTCTTCCAGGTGTTCGACGCGGCAAAGGCGAGCTACGAGGTCGCCAACCTCAATCAGGCGATTGTCGTGCTGACCATGACCAACATCCGCTCGGTTATGGGTTCGATGGACCTCGATCAGGTGCTGTCGCACCGCGACGAGATCAACGAGCGGCTGCTTCGCGTGGTCGATGCGGCGGTCTCGCCATGGGGCCTCAAGGTCAACCGGATCGAGATCAAGGACATCGTGCCGCCTGCGGACCTGGTCGAGGCCATGGGGCGGCAGATGAAGGCCGAGCGCGTCAAGCGCGCCGACATCCTGCAGGCGGAGGGGCAGCGGCAGTCGGAGATTCTTCGCGCGGAAGGCGCCAAGCAGGGCCAAATCCTGCAGGCCGAAGGCCGCCGCGAAGCCGCGTTCCGCGATGCCGAGGCGCGCGAGCGTTCCGCGGAAGCCGAGGCCAAGGCGACGCAGATGGTCAGCGATGCCATTGCCAAGGGCGACGTCGCCGCGCTGAACTATTTCATCGCCGACAAGTACATCAAGGCTTTCGGTCAGTTCGCGGAATCCCCGAACCAGAAAGTGCTGATGCTTCCAGTGGAGGCGATGAGCATCCTCGGATCGCTCGCCGGCATCGGCGAGATCGCCAAGGCGACTTTCGGTGAAACTGCGGCATCGGCGCAAGCTGCCGCCCGGCGTTCCTCGGTGCCGCAGGCGCGGCCGAACCCGATCACGCCAGGCACATGATCGGGAGTCTCACGCCATGACCGAGATCTTCTTTATGCTTGGCGCCTGGAACTGGCTCGTGGTGGGCGTCGTGTTAATGGCGCTCGAACTGCTTGCGCCCGGCGTATTTCTGATGTGGCTTGGGCTCGCCGCATTGCTGACCGGCCTTTTGTCGTTTGCGGTTAGTCCGTCCTGGCAGATGCAGATTCTGATGTTCGCGCTGTTTGCCGCTGCCGCGGTGCCGCTGTGGCGGCGCGTCGCACGGAGCAGCAAGGCCGCCAGCAGCAGCAATCCGTTCCTCAACAAGCGCGCCGATGCGCTGGTCGGGCGTGTCTTCACGTTGGAAAAGCCGATCGTCGACGGCTCCGGGACAGTACGGATCGACGATACGATCTGGCGCGTCACCGGTCCCGACGCACCCGCCGGCAGCAGGGTTCGCATCGTGCACGCCGACGGCGCGAGCCTGATCGTGGCTCCGGCATGAAGCTAATCCTCATTCCGCTTGCTCCAGCGCTCCGCGAAACGATGCAGCGGCTGGAAGGTATTCAGCAAATCGCGGCCCACGCCGGTCAGGGCATAGCCTGCGTCCGCAAGCTCGATCAGACCCGCTTCCCGCAGTTCCGAAAGACGCGTTTGCAGCACCGTCGGAGAAGCGTCGTCGCAGGCGGTGCGGAGCGCACGCGAGGTCATCGAATTCTCGCGCAGCTCCCAGATAATTCGCAAAGTCCAGCGCCGCCCCAACAAGTCGAGTAGCGACATGATCGGCCGACCCGAGCGTGATCCTCGCACCTTGGTTTTTTTCAGGGCTGCGGCCTGTTTTTGCATCGGAAGCTCCCTTGCGGCCCGCTACAGATAATGTAGCATGGCGCTACGTTTATTGTAGCACGGGAGCCGATGATGTCACGCATTGCGCCGCTTGAGCCGCCGTACGCCCCGGAGATCCAGGCCCAGTTCGACCGCATCATGCGCGGTGCTCCGCCGCTGGCGCTGTTCCGCGTCATGGCGGGCAATCCTCGCGCTTGGGATAAATTTCGCGCCGGTAGCCTGCTCGACCGCGGTCCGCTCTCGCTACGCGAACGGGAGATCGTGATCGATCGCACCTGCGCGCTGACCGGCTGCGAGTATGAATGGGGCGTGCACGTCGCCGCCTTCGCGGAAGCCGCCCATCTGACGGCTGAACAAATTCGCGCGACAGTGTTCGCCGGCAGCTATGCCGGGTGCTGGTCGCCAGGCGAAAAGGCTTTGATTGCGGCAGTAGACGCGCTGCATGATCGGGCGACCTTGAGCGATGCAGAGTTCGCCACGCTGGCTCGGCACTTCGATCATGCCCAGATCCTGGAGGTCATCATGCTGTGCGGCTTCTATCGTACTGTGTCCTACCTTGCGAACGCGCTTGATTTGCCATTGGAACAAAAAGCGGCAAGGTTTCCAAAGGCGCCGGGCAACCAGTGACAGCGATGGTGTCGGGATTAGCGCGGCGGCAGGAACGGCACCAGCATCGGGACGCGCCGGCAGTATGGCTCGTAGGCCTGCGCGCCAAGCTCATCGGTCAGAAAGCCTTCCTCCATTCGGGCCTTCTGCCAAAGCCCGGCCGCGATCAAGGCCGCGCCGATCAGCGCCGTAACCGTCCCCACTGCGATGCCGGTCGCGAACATGGCGCCGATCAACCCGGTATAGATCGGGTGGCGCACCAGGCCGTATGGACCGGTATCGATGATGCGGTGGCCTTCCTTGCGTGTGATCGCGTTCGACCAGAACCGTCCCAGATGAATGCGCGCCCACCAGGTGAATAGCGTCCCCGCCAAGGTCAGGCCTGCAAGCACATATGTCGCGGCATTGCCGAGCTTCCAAACCGGCTGCTCTCCCAGCACCTGCGCGGTCCAGGGCGTGAGCAGCACGGCGCCTGCCAGAATCGGAAGGCGATAAGCGCGCGAGTCCCAGGTCCTGACGTGCTTCTCCGTGCGGGCCGAAAAGAAGGAGCCCACAACCCAGCTGATCAGCCACGCCATCCAGATCAACGCCAGCAATTGCGTCGGCCACGTGGCGGTCCATCCACTCCAAACGAAAGCTACTATCGGATTAGCGTCATGCGGCATGGCTGGATTATATCCTAGTGTTCGGTCCCTACCAAATGTCCGGCCTTGAGGAGATGAGCAAGTGTCTCGCGCAACGCCGGCTCGACTGGTCTTGGCGCGTAACCGAGTTCACGCTCGGCTTTCTGGATCGAAAGCGCGCTGGCGCGCAGAGCGATCCGAACTCCCTCCGTGGTCGCCGACGGAGGACGCCCCGTTGCATGATCGGCGATAAACTCCAGCACCGTCGCCGCCGCTTTCGCGGTCGCGCCCGGAACAGGTATCTGGAGACGGCTCTCGCCGATCGTTGCCGCAAGCAGCTGAAGAATACGCTTCAGCCGAAGACTTTCGCCGCCAAGAAGGTAGCGATGGCCGACCTGCCCGCGCTGCATCGCCAGCACCAGACCCGCCGCGACGTCCCGTACGTCGACAAGGTTCACGACGAAGTTGAGATACAGTTGCAGTCTTCCGCGCAGGAAATGCCTGAGCATCGCTGTCGGCGGAGTAAGATTATAGTCGTGAGGACCGATCGGCATCGTCGGGGTGCCGATGACAACCGGGAAGCCCGATTTGGCAGCCTGTAGCGCCGTTCGCTCCGCGAGCATTTTCGAGCGAGTGTATGGACCGGGCATGTCGTCGGCGGCCCGCAAGGTCTCTTCGCCAGCAATCTCGTCGGAGGACGAGCAGGGGAACAGTATGGATTCCGTCGAGCAGTGTAAAAATCGAGCCACGCCGCGGTTGCGCGCCGCCGCAATCACGACCTCCGTGCCGCAGCAATTGACCTCATGGAAATCGGCCTTGTTCGGCAGCCACATCCCGGGCAGGCCGGCAAGATGGTAAACCTGGTCGACATCGGACAGGCAGCTATCCACGAGGTTTCGATCGAGCACCGTTCCGGCCACATATTCAACTTCGGGCAGGGCAACCCTCGGACCGCGAACATCGAGAACCCGCACCCGACCGCCGCCGGCCACCAGCGCAGATACGAGGTGTTGTCCGATGAAGCCGCTGCCGCCGGTGACAAGTACCTTGGTCATGAATGCGGAAGCGAGTTGCCTTGCGGATCGTCGGGGAATGCTGAACCAACGCCAAGCGCGCGTTCACGAACCGGGCCGATGATGATGGAAAGGTCGCGCCTGAAGCCGAGCGCGATGAATAACTTTGCCATCACAAACATCGGTCCGAGCAGCAAATGGCCTGGATTGTCCACCAACGCCGGCTGGCGACGTTCAAAAACACGGTGGCCGACGATCTGGGAGCCGATCCCAACGGCGATCAAACCGGCCGAGATCGCCCAAACTCCCGTTGCACTCGCATGACTCACGACGGCCCCGGCGGTCGCGAGCAAGGCGACTGCTATGCCCACGATCGCCAGCCCAATGCCGGCATCCAACGCCAGCCAGTAGATCAACACGGGAAGAACCATGATCGTCGCGACTGTAACGCCGCCGCCGAGTGCATCGATCGGCCATAATGCGAGTGGGAGAATTGCGGCCAGAAACAGCGACACGATGCCGATCACGTGCATCGCGCAGTTGCGTGGATCACGATGATATTCCACGTAGTCGGCTAGCTGGCGCTTAAAATACGCGTTCATGCTACGCTCGGGTTCAATGGTGGCGCACGGAAGAATCAATCGGCGGCAAGGAATTCCGAGCGTTCTGCAGCGTCGGCAGCGTCAGAAAAATTCATCAATCAAGTAGAACTTGCGATGAAGCCAAAGTCAAATCGGCTCCGTCGTGAAAAGCCGAGAGGACTTGAAATTACGGCGGTGTTATGACGCGCGTTCGAACGCGATCATTGTCAACGAGTTCTCCCCAACGACTTCTTCCCGTGCTGTCGTGCCCTGCGCGAGGCCAATTCTATTGCGTTCCAATCTCACCGCCAATTGCGGAGCCGAACAGTTCGCCGTGTTCTCCGTTGAACCGGGACATTTGCATCTGCTCGACCGGGAAATAGTCGGTCGAGCTGGTGTTGATCTTGATGCCGGGAAGCAGCAAGCCGAGTTCAAAATTCTTCAGATTGGCCGCCTGCCGCATGACGTTCTCGCGGGTGAGCTCGTCGCCGCATTGCTTGAGCACCTGAACCATCGTTTGCGCCGTCAGGTATCCGTACACGCTGAATGTGCTCGTCTTGTCGCCCTCGGGGAAGTACTTGTCCATGAAGGCGCCCCATTCCTTGATGGCAGGATCGTCCTTCCACGTCGGATCTGTCGGATCCTTCAGGTAGTTGGTTGACAGAATGCCCTTGGAATGCTCGAGACCGGCGGGCTTGAGCACCGAGCCCACGGAATTTGAGATGCTCGCAAGGAATTGGATCGGCTTCCAGCCGATCTCGGCTGCCTTCCTGATTGCCTGCGCGGCAAATTTCGGCGAGGCCTCATTGAAAAACACGTCGGCGCCAAGGGTCTTCAGCGTGACGATCTGACGGTCGACCGTGGGGTCACTGGGCTCATAGGGAATTTCGCCGACGATCATGCGTTGGGCTGCTTCGGTGCCGAGCCCGTCCTTCAACCCCTTCAGGTAGTCGCGTCCTGAATCGTCGTTCTGATAAAGGATGCCGATCTTTGCCTGCGGCAGTTTGTCGAGGATGTATTTCGCATAAATGCGTCCCTCTGTTTTGTAGGTGGGCTGCCACCCCATCGTCCAGGGGAAGTTCTTAGGGTCGCCGAACTAGGTGTCGCC
>JBJMTO010000174.1:0-22037 GCA_045811665.1 Bradyrhizobium sp. | reverse complement strand
CCCGAACCGCCTTGAGCGCGGACCAATCGGGCCATGCGCCGATTGTGAAACGGTGCTCGCGCCCGCGTAGGCGATAGTTCAGGATGAAAGCGCGACGGCCAGACGCTGTGATGCGAACGCCGAACCCCCGTGGGGCTTTCGCACCCTGGATTATGGCGCCAGCAAAATAGGTGATGGAGTTGCCCCTTGCCGGCGCGCGCAGCCGCTTGATTGTATCCTCGCTAAGGCTTCCTGGCGCCATGCTTACCACCCCGTGCCCATGACCTAGTTCTAGCCTGTAGTGCTGTTGTGTCCGCACTGTGTCCGCACTGCCAGTTTACCCCGCTGTCTGCGAGTGGGCGTCCAATGTCACGGGGTGTCGACGAAAGTGCCTGACAGAACTCATCTTTTCGCGCGGACACAGGAGAAACGCAGAACCGTCAGAAGCTTAGGGGATAGGGGTGAACGTGACTGAAAATCGCAGTGTCGGTGGTTCGATCCCGCCCCTGGGCACCATGCTGCCTTTGCGCTTGCTGCGCCTAACCCGAGCGGCGGTCGTTCACCGAGGCAGGGCGCGATCTATGTTGACAGGGTGTTGAAGGGCGCTTCTCCGGCCGAATTGCCGGTCGAGCAACCGACCAAATTCGAGCTGGTCGTGAACGTTTGGACTGAAAGCCGAGACGCGCATCGGCAGCGCAGGTTCTACCTGCCTCGGCCGCAGTGGTGAAACCTCAGGGCAAAACTTCGCGCCTGTCGCTGAGGCGCAAATCCATCTCCGCGCGTTTGTCGTCCAGCAGGTCCGCGGAGGCGGCCTCGATCACCGTGAATAACTCCTGGGCATCGCTGATTCGGGTGACCGTGACGTAGTCGGCGCCGGCGGCATAGAGATCGTTCACATCGGACAGTAATTCCGCCGTGGCGATGATCTTGGCGTTCGGATTGAGGGTACGAACGTGCCGGACCAGTTTTTCGTTGCTCGCGCCCTTCAACAGAGAGTCAGGCACGCTCAGGATGATCAGTTCAGATTTGCCGACCCCCGCATGCACCAGGGTGTCCACATTGCTGATATCGCCGTAAATCACGTGCACGCCGCGCTTGGCAAGGGTTCGAAACACATTGGGATTGAAATCGACCACGCTGATCTGGTCCAGCAGAAGCGGGTTGCGACGCTCGATCTCGCTCACCAGCGCGCTGGCGGCCCGGAAGAATCCCAGTATGACGATGCGCCGCGCTTCGCCGTGGCCGCCCTCGTGCGCGGCATCCGCACCATGGCCATGATCGAGATCGCGCAGGCCAACTCGCTTTAGGGCACGGATGGAAGCCCGGGTGATTTGATCGCTGCGCATCATTACGAATGTGCTCAGCACGGCCAGAACCACGAATGCGAATGACGCGGCGCTCGCGGTCTGGTTCTGAATATGACCGGCCGCGACGCCCGTCTGAATTACTACCAGCGAGAATTCGCTGATCTGGGCAAGATTGATGGCAGGCAGCAGGCTGGCGCGCAGACCCTGCTTCATCAGATAAAGCGGAGCAAAGGTCGTCGCCACCCGGCTGACCACCGTAAAGCCCGCGATCATCAGTGCCAGGCCGATGACGGACATGTTGGGAATGGGGATCGTCATCCCCAACGCGACGAAGAAAAGGGTGATGAAGAAATCCCGCAGCGTTGTCACCTTGGCGGTGACATCGAGCGCGTACGGAAACGTGGACAAGGATACCCCGGCCACCAGCGATCCCATCTCACGTGAGAGATGCAGTGTCTCGGCGATCTCGCCGATCAGGAAGCACCACGCCAGCGCTCCAAGCAGGATCAATTCAGGGCGGCGGGCGATCTGGTGGAACAGCCATGGCAGGAAGTAGCGGCTCAGCGCCAGCGCAGTGACCACGAGCACGCCGACGCGAGCTATCGACAAAAGGACGATGCTTAGGTGAAGATTGCCCAGGCTCGGCTGCACGGCCAGAAACAGGATGGCGAAGATGTCCTGCATCACAAGTACGCCGAGCGTGATGCGTCCTGGCAAGGTGTCAAGCTCGCGCTTTTCGTACAGCACCTTGACGATAATGACGGTGCTGCTCAATGCGCACGCGATGCAAAGATATAGCGCATCGAAGCTGCCGTTGCCTATCGAAAGCCCTATGCCCGCGAAGAACAGGATTCCGAGCAGGCACCCGCCCACCAATTGCCCGCCCGCCGCAATCAGGATCACCCTGCCGGCGCGCACGATCTTCTTCAGGTCGATCTCCAGCCCAATCATGAACAGCATGAAGATCAGGCCAAGTTCGGAGATGATGCTGATGGATTCCTGCGACTTGACCCATGCCATCCCGAATGGACCGATGGAAAATCCGGCAATAAGGTAGGCCAGGATAAGGGGCTGGCGAAAAAAATGGGCCAAAAGCCCCAGCATCCATGCGAACAGGATGCATAAAGTGACGTCGCGAATGAGTTCGTGCATGTCTCGTAGCCAATTCCCAATGCCGGAGTTGCCAGCCTAAGGGCATGACATCCAAGGTCAAACTACAATGTGTCAAATCCGATGGGGCGCCTCTCGTATTCCGGCCAGAGGCGGAGTCGGATGCCCGAGTGACTTTATCAAAAACAATCTAAAGATGTAGGTGGGGTGCCGTGATGGCGACCTGGTTGACCGAGCGAGCCCACGTGGCAGTATCGCGCCGGTCTTCAACGCCCGACGCCGTCATCTTCAGCCCTGCTACATTGATCGGTGAACACCGATACTCCATGTACGAGCTGAGCGGGGTGCGCGCGCGGAATAAGAGACGGTGTAAACTGCTTCCGTGCGGCATGGGTCAGAGAGGTAGTCAATGTCAGCAGAACTCAATATCTACAATCCCGCCGAACTTGGCCCGCCGATGGGGCAGTACACCCATGTGACGCGCGTCAAGGCGAACGAATTCCTGTTTATCGCGGGCATGCTGTCGGGTGACGCCGGAGGCAACGTGATCGGGGAGGGCGAGTTCGACGTGCAGACCGCGCAGGTGTTCCGCAACATCGACGCGGCGCTGAAATCGGCCGGAGCATCGTGGGCCAACGTCGTCCAGTTCACGACGTACCTCGTCCATTCGCAAGACATCCCGAAATTCATGGAGTTTCGGCTACGCGAATTCCCGAAGATGTTTCCCAACGGAAAGTATCCTCCGAACACGCTGCTCATCGTCGACCGGCTGGTGAAGGAAGCTTTCCTCGTCGAAGTGCAGACGATCGCCGCCGTTTGACTCAGGTGCCCGGGCGCCTTCGGTGCTATTGAGCAGGAGCAGCGAAAACCGTCTGGACTGATTCGCGAAAAACCGGAACATGAACAGTCTCGATCCCCAACACCCGCCGTCCAGCGCCGGGGGCTCACGCGGCTGGCTGATCACGTCTATGGCGCTGCTCGGCACCATTCTGGTGCCCCTCTGCGTGCGTTGGCAATGGCGGCTTACGATGCATTCGACCCGATGTGCCGCGCCGGCGGCGAAGGTGGCATAAGCTGCGGTATGCGGGCGTTCGTGACGACGATGATGTCGATCATTCCGGGTTTTTTTTCGGCGTTGTCGCAGGCGTGAAGCTTGCGGGGTGGCGCCACCGCAAGCGTTGAACGGTCCGCTATGGCCCCGCTCTCTGCTCGGTCTAGCCGTTTGCACTAACTCGCTCTGGCTGGCTGCCTTCAATTCCCGTACAGGTAATTTGGCAACCAGAGCGTCATGCCGGGCCAGATATACATCAGGACCATGCACACGATCACGATGAGCATATAAGGCATCATCCCGGCGAAGATCTGATTGAGCGTGACGTGTTTGGGCGCGACGCCCTTCAGGTAGAAGGCCGACATCGCCACCGGAGGCGACAGGAACGCCGCCTGCAGGTTCACGAACACCAGCGTTCCCCACAGGATCGGGTCGATGTTGAAGTGCTTCAGCATCGGCAAGAAGATCGGCACGAAGATCACGATGATCTCGGTCCATTCCAGCGGCCATCCCAGAACGAAGATGATCGCTTGCGAAAGGATCATGAACTGGACCGGCGTCATGTTGAGCGAAAGCACCCAGCTTTCCAGCAGCGCCTGACCGCCGAGGATCGCGAAAACAGCCGAGAACAACGCCGAGCCGACGAACAGCCAGCACACCATCGATGTGGTCTTGGCCGTGAGAAAAACCGCTTCCTTGGTGCGCTTCCAGTCGAGCGTGCGGGCCTGAAATGCAAGCAGGAATGCGCCGGCGGCGCCGACAGCAGCCGATTCAGTAGCAGTCGTGATCCCAAACAGGATCACCGCCAGCACGACGGCCGTAAGCAGCCCTAGCGGCATCACCGAGGAAATGAGCAGCCGCAGCACCTCGAACTGCTCCGCCTCCATTACCCAATAGTAGTACAACAGCAGCAACCCGAGGATAGCGGCGCAGAACGCGAAGTAGGTATAGAACTCCGGAGGCGGTCCTGCCTCGGAAGGAGAGGCTGTGGTGTTGCGACGCAGTTCGGCGTTGCCCATCTGCTGCAAGCCTTCCGGCTCATTGGTCCTGGCATCCGACTTGTTGCCGCTGCCGCCAAGTTCCTCAAGCTTTTCTTCCGCCGGCTGCGCGCCCGCGCCGAGCGGCTGAGGTGACGACAGGGTGCTTTGCTGAGAGCTGGGTGCTGCCGAAACCTGAACGTCCGGCTGCTGGTGAATCACGACGTACCACCATGCCAAACCCAGCGTCGCCAATGTCAGCACCAGGGGTATCAGTGCGAACCCGAAATTCTTCAGCAGCATCTTGTAGCTGATGGGGACGCCGTCTGCGGTAATCTTCATCGCCTTTGCGGGGGCGAGCAAGGCGGCGAACAGCGCCGGCAGCATCTTCTGGCCGTAGTACTTCTGCAGCTCGTGAACCCACGGCCGAACCGGTACCCGGGTTTCGCTTTCAGGTAGCTTGGGCGCGATCTTCGGATCGATCAGCGCCCAGCCGATGATGTAGATGAGATACAGCAATGCCAGGAAGAACCCCGGAAACATCGCAGCCGCGTACAGCTTGACCACCGATTGCCCGGCGACCGCCGCGTAGACGATGATCATCACCGAGGGAGGGATCAGGATTCCGAGCGTTCCGCCGGCTGTAATCACTCCCGACGCCAGCTTCACGTCATAACCGGCCTTCAGCATCGGATTTAACGCGATGACGCCCATCAGCACTACGACCGCGCCGACCAGGCCGCTCGCGATGCCCCAGAACGTGCAGACGATCAGCGTGGCCACCGCGAGCGAGGCGGGAACGCGGCGGAACGCCAGCTGGATCGAATAGAACATCTTGTCGACCAACGCGCCACGTTCCATGACGTAGCCCATCAGCACGAACAACGGAATCGAGATCAGCACGTCGTTGGTCATCGCGCCGTAGGTGCGTTGGACCATCAGGTCGAATATGTGATTCTCGTTCCAGGCCTCGCCGCCTCGGAAATAGGCGAAGAAGCCGAAGAACATCCCGAGCCCCATCAGCGTGAACGCAGTGGGGAAACCCATCATGATGACGACCACGATGAGTACGAGCATCGTAAGCCCGAGTGCCGGATCGCTCATCGCTGTAGGTCCCCGCCCATGCCGCGCTGACGGGCGCTCTCCTCGATGTCCTGCGCGCGCTCGATCGCGTTCTTGCGTGAGGCGTCATCGACGTATTCGCTGTGCGCGAGCTGCTCCTCGACGACATCGATCTCGGAGACGTCCTTTAGTCGGCTCGGCCAAGCGCCGGCTTTGAGGCACACCACGCAGCGGGTGATTTCGGCCGCGCCCTGCAGCAGCAGCAATATCCCCGCCAGCGGGATCATGAACTTGAAATGATAAACCGGCGGGCCGTCGGCCGTGACGTTGGAATGCTCGTTGATGCGCCACGAGTCTGACGCGTAGTCCCAGCCTGCGTAAGCTAGCGCCGCGATGCCGGGCAGGAAGAAGACGATGTAAAGCACGAGGTCGAGAGCGGCCTGCGTGCGCGGCCGCATCGAGCTGTAAAGGAAGTCACCGCGAACGTGGGCGTTCTGCGCCAGCGTGTAGGCGCCGCCGACCATGAACAGGGTGCCGTACAGCATGTTCGAGGCGTCGAAGATCCATGCGGTGGGCATGTTGAGGAGGTAGCGCTTGAAGACTTCGGCGCAGACCAGCGCCATTAGCCCCACGATCAGCCAAGCCGCCGCTTTCCCGGTCCATGTGCTGATACCATCGATGGTGTGCAAAAAGCGCTGCGCGGGTGCGGGGGCTGACAATTGCAAGGGACCTTGAGTGCATTGTTGCGACAATAGATAACGTCGTCCAGGAGTGGCATCCCGGACGACGCATTAAACCAGCAGTGTAAACTGTCTTCTCAGGTCTTCTTTTTGGCGTTCGGGCCGAAGTAGTGGTTGTAGGCCATCCGGCGGCTTACCACCGTGTCCTGCTCCCACTGCGTGACACGCTTTGCGAACGCCAGCTGTGACTCGACGATCTCCTTGAAGAGCGGGTTTTCCGCCGACTTCTTCTCTACCACCTGATCGTAAATCTCGAGCTGCTTCTGGAGTATCGAGTCAGGTGTCTTGTAGAACTTGACCTTATCCTTGGTCTGCAACTCTTCATAGTCCTTGGAATAGCGGTCGATCGCCTTCCATGCCATCTCCTGACCGGCCGCCTCGGTAGCAACGGCGATGATGGCCTTCATCTTTTCAGGCAAGGCATCATACTTGGTCTTGTTGAACATGATCTCGAACTGCTCGGCATTCTGGTGATAGCTCTGCAGCATGCAGACCTTCGAAACGTCCGGAAAGCCGAGAATGCGATCCGAGGTTGCGTTGTTGAACTCGGCTGCATCCAGCAGGCCGCGGTCCATCGCCGAGACGATTTCGCCGCCTGACAAGGCGTTGACGGCGGCGCCGAGGCCGGTGAAGACGTCAATTGAAATGCCGACGGTGCGGAATTTGACGCCTTGAAGGTCCTCAGCCTTGGTGACCGGCTTCTTGAACCAGCCGAGCGGTTGGGTCGGCATCGGCCCGTACGGGAATGAGACCACGTTGGCGCCGATCGAGGCGTAGAGCTTGGCCAGCAGCTCCTTGCCACCGCCATATTTGTGCCAGGAGAGCAGCATGTTCGCGTCCATCGCGAATGCCGGTCCCGAACCCCACAGCGCCAGCGCGGTCTGCTTGCCATAGTGATAAACCAGCACGCCATGGCCGCCGTCGAGCGTACCCTTCGAGACGGCATCCAGCAGACCGAACGCAGGCACCACGGCTCCGGCGGGAAGCACCTCGATCTTGAGGTCGCCACCGGTCATGTCGTTGACCTTCTTGGCATAGTCGAGCGCGTATTCGTGGAAGATATCCTTGGCCGGCCAGGTGCTCTGCCAGCGCATGCTGATGGCGCCCTGAGCGCTCACAACGTTTGGTGCGGCAACGCTCGCTGCGGCGCCTGCCGCGGCCACCTTCAGAAAGCGGCGGCGGCTGGCCGTATTGTCCTTTTTGGATGTTGTCATGTTTGTATCCCCCGTTTGGACGACCCCCCACAGGGATCGCGATTTGCCATTATTGGAACGGACACAACGACTTGCATCGGGACTTGGCAAGTCTCGTTGGGAAGTATGCGACGCTTCGACGCGGGCTAATGCTTGTCTCTGGCTCGACTCGCGGTCGAGGTTGGCACGACCAGCTTGGCTCGACCAGCACGCGCATCGGGTCGCGGTTTAGTTCGCGCCCTGAGCCGACAACGGGCGGGCAACGTGTTCGCGACGCCGCCGGCATCACTGGGAATCGGGGCAAGGCCATCAGAGCGAGGACCCGATCAGGCGGGAGCGCAACGTGCGAGGCCCGGCGCGCCGCTCCACTCGGTGACTTCGGTGCATCTATGGTTATCGTCGGGTTCACCGCCCGATGCGGTCCCACGCCGCAAGCGGCAATCCTGGCCCCAAGTCCGGCAAACAGGGCGGCGTTCGCGCCGCCGCCGCTTTTGAGGTTGTAACGCTTTGTTTTTACTCTCGTTGGTAGAGAGCATTAGGCGAACAGCGCACACACGCAACGTTTTCAAACCCTGTGGTCGAGCTGTTTGTGAGCTGAGAGAACGATGTCAATGCAGACGCCGCCACTCCAACCGGTTCTTTCGACAGGCGCAGACCACGCCCTGCAGCGGCTCGCGAAATCGTTCGCCGTGCTCATCGGGATCAACGACGCCGTGTTGCGCTCGAACTCGCGGCAAGACCTGTTCCAGCGGGTCTGCGAGGCCGCTCTTCACAGCGGAAACTTCAACGGCGCGGTGGTTCTTTTGCCTGAACCTGAAACGGGGATGTTGAAGGCAGCGGCAGGAGCGGGCGAAAACGTCGAGTTGCTCAAGCAGGTGCCGTTCTCGATGCACGGCGCCATTGTCCATGGCAACGGCATGTGTGGCAGAGCGTTCCGGACCCAGAAGGTGTGCATCAACAACAAGCTCTTCAGTGACGAGCGCGCACGCTCATGGCAGGCTCGCCGCGCGGGAGTAGGGGCGAGCGCCGCGATACCGTTGATCCAGTCCGGCACCAGCGTGGGCGTGTTGATGGTCACGTTCGCTGAAACCGATTCGCTGGACGACGATGCCCTCGCGCTGCTTTCTCGCATGGCCGATAACCTGTCATTCGGTCTGGACAATCTCGACGGCGAAATCCTCCGCAGTCGTAGCGAAAACGCAGCCCGGCGCTTGAGGAAAATGTTCGCAGCGCTCGTCGCGACCAATGAGGCGGTCCTGCGCCCCAATTCGCAAGCAGACCTTCTTCAGCATGTCTGTGAGGCTGCCCTGCACAGCGGAGACTTCGTTGCCGCGGTGATCTTCATGTTGGAACCCGGCACCGAAATGCTCAAGGCAGCGGCCGGCGCCGGTGACGACGGGGGGCTCCGCGCGCAGTGCTATTTGGTATCCGAACCGTCTCCCGCCAACGGGCTGGCCGGAATGGTCTTCCGCACCCGCAAGCCGTTCGTGAGCGATGATGTCCTGAGCGACGAACGTACAATGCCCTGGCAGGAGGGCGGACCCATCTCGGGCGCGCGCGCCGTTGCCGCCGTACCCTTGATTCGAGCCGGGGCCAGTGTCGGCGTGTTGGTGGTGACCGGCGCCGAAGCAGGGATGCTCGACGACGATGCGGTTTCGCTCCTCGTGCGGATGACAGAGAATCTATCCTTCGGGCTCGACATTCTGGATCAGGAAATCGAGCGAAAGCGCAGTGAAAGGGGAGCCCGGCGGCTCGCAAAGATGTATGCCGCCCTCAGCGCGACCAACGAAGCCATCCTGTATGCCCGAACGGCGGATGAACTCTACGAGCTTGTTTGCGACGCGGCGGTTCACGTCGGTAACGCGCTGGCGGCTGCGGTCCTCTTGGTCGAGCCCGGAACCACATGCCTGCGCTCGGCGGTCAGTACTGGCCACGGCGTCGAGCATATCCAGCAGAGGCGCTTCTCCACCGACCCGGACAACATCTATGGCAAAGGTGTTTGCGGCAGAGCATTCCGGACCCAAGCGACTCACGTCAACGAGGACCTCCTCAACGCCGAACAGAGTCAATCGTGGCAAGACGCAAGCCTTCAGGCAGGAATGGTCGCAACCTGCGGCGTGCCGCTGATCAAGGGCGGAAAGAGTATCGGGGTCATCTTGTTTATCGTCAGCAAATCCAGTGCAACCGAGCGGGAGATTATCGCGCTGCTGACGCGGATCGGGAACAACGTCTCGTTCGCGCTGGAGAACTTCGATCGTGCCGATGAAAAGAATCGAGCAGACGAGCGCATCCAGTATCTGGCGACGCACGACGACCTGACCAATTTGCCCAATCGCCTGATGTTCAACCAGCTGTTTGAGCGGTCGATCAAGCAGGCGCAACGCAATCGGCATAAATGCGCGGTGTTATTCATCGATCTCGATCGATTCAAGGTGATCAACGACTCGCTTGGGCACTCGGCAGGCGACACGTTGCTGGTCGAGGCGGCGAAGAGACTTCGGGGTTGCGTGCGCGAGAGCGACGTGGTGGCCCGGCTTGGCGGAGACGAATTCGTCGTCGTGCTCAGCCATGTATCCGGGCAGGACGAGGTAGCTGTTGTCGCCCGCAAGATCCTCGCCGCCTTGCTGCTGCCCACAGTTCTCGCCGGCCATGAGTGCCGAACGACCGGGAGCGTTGGGATCGCGGTATTTCCTGACAATGGCGCCGATGCTCTGACCCTGACCAAGAATGCCGACATTGCCATGTATCTGGCCAAGGAAGAGGGAAAGAACGATTTCCGCTTCTTCTCATCCGAGATCAAGTCGCAGTCGATCGAGCGGCTCATGCTTGAAGCCGACCTGCGTCGCGCGCTCGAGCTCGATCAGTTCACAATCCACTATCAGCCGAAGCTTGATGCGCCGACGGGCCGGATCACCGGTGTGGAGGCGCTGCTACGATGGCACCATCCGAAACTGGGGCATCTTCCGCCAACCGAGTTCATTTCACTGGCCGAGGAAACGGGCTTGATCATTCCGATCGGCCTTTGGGTTCTCAAGACCGCTTGCGCCCAGAACATGGCGTGGCAACGTGAGGGGCTGCCACTGATTTCGGTGGCCGTAAATCTCTCGCCACGTCAATTCCTGGACGAAAATCTGCTTAGTGACATCGACGAGGTGCTGACATCGACGGGCATGCCGGCCCACCTCCTGCAGCTCGAGATCACGGAAAGCATGGTGATGCAGAACGTGGATCGAGCGATCAAGCTGCTCAATGCGATCCAAAGCAGACACGTCCGACTTGCTATCGATGACTTCGGGACCGGGTATTCATCGATGTCGCTTATGAAAAAGTTTCCGATCGACACCATCAAGATCGACCGGTCTTTCGTCCGCGATCTCGAGACCAGCAGCCAGGACCGGGCGATTGCCAAGGCCATCATCAGCATGGGCAAGGCACTCGGGCTCACGGTGGTCGCCGAGGGTGTCGAAACAGCCGAACAGGATGCCTTCCTGAGAGGACAAGACTGCGACGAACTTCAGGGTTACCTCTTTAGCAAACCAATACCGGCAGAAGATATCCCTTTGCTTCTTCGGCCCACGATGTCCTCACCCTCGCTACAACCTTTAGACCATCCACCGTCAACCGACGCCAATAAAGTTGTCAGCCCAGTCTAAGGCGCTCAGCGGATGGTGATCTTGGCTTCGAATGATTGCCCCGGCCTCAGGCCTCGGTTACTGCCGTTCGCGCCCTTCGCCCCTCGATCGGATAGGCGGGATCGTTGTAGCCGGGGGTGGACGGGTGGCCAGGCGCGACGAGCCGGTCGATCAGGGCTTCGTCCTCAGACGTGAAGCGATAATCCAGCGCGCGCACATAGTCGTCCCATTGTTCCTCGGTCCTCGGGCCGGCTATGACTCCTGTGACGAAGGAAGAGTTCAGTACCCATGCCACCGCGAATTGTCCGGCCGTGACTCCCCTTGCCTGCGCATGACGGCGGATTTCCTGCGCCAGCTTGATCGACTCCGGCCGCCACTCGGTCTGCATCATGCGGGTATCATTACGTCCCGCTCGGGTCTCCCTGTCGGGCTCCGCATCGGGTTTGTATTTTCCCGTCAGTACGCCGCGCGCGAGCGGGCTGTAGGTTACGACGCCTAGCCCATAATAATTACAAGCGGGGAAGTGCTCGACTTCCGGCATACGGTTCATGGCGTTGTAATACGGCTGACTGGCAACCGGGCGATCGATCCCAAGCCGGTCGCAGATGTTGCAGATCTCGGCGACCCGCCAGGCGCGGTAATTCGAGACCCCGAAATAGCGCACTTTGCCCTTCTGGATCAGTTCGGCCATCGCTCGCACGGTCTCATCCAGCGGCGTCGAATGGTCTTCCTTATGCAGATAATAGATGTCGATGTAGTCAGTGCCGAGTCGCTTCAGGCTTTCGTCAGCGGCTTGCAGCACCCAGCGCCGCGACAGTCCGCCACGATTGGGGTCGTCTCCCATGGCATTGGCGAGCTTCGTGGCCAGCACCCAGCTATGCCTGCTGTTTGAGATCGCGCGGCCTACGACTTGCTCGGAATTACCGGCTGAATAGGCGTCGGCGGTATCGATGAAGTTGATCCCCGCCTCGCGCGCCTTTGCCACGATGCGCTTCGAGGTCGCCTCATCGCTCGGACCGCCGAACATCATGGTGCCCAGGCATATGGGCGAGATCTTCAGGCCACTACGGCCGAGTTGACGGTATTGCATCCGGGCTCCTCAGTCATTCTTCAAAATCTTGAATACGCCGTTTGCCATCGCGATACAGCGCTCGCCAACCCTGACTTCGGTGCTGACGAAGATAAGGCTGCGGGTCGAGCGCACCACGCGCGGTTTCGAGGTGAGGATTTCACCGATCTTGCCGGCCTCGACGAAATGGGTGTCCATCTGGATGGTCGCCAGCATCGGGCGGCCCGATACGACGCGCGCGCTCATCCCGCAGGTGCGATCGGCGAAGGTCATCAGCACTCCGCCCTGCACCATGCCGCGACGATTGTGGTGTTTGTCCTGCGCGACCAGCGCGTACTCATGCTCGCCGGCAACGACACGTTGCCACAGCGGCCCGATCAGATGGAGGAAACCGGTGGTCTCGAGGATGGTCCAGCCCGAAGCCCGGAGCTTCTCGGCGGCGTCGTCAGTCATATCAGTCATTCCAGCGGCGCGGCGAATTCGGGCACTCCGCTCTTTCCATCGATCTCCGGCGTGTTGTAGTCAAGCGGGATGACCAGGGCCTTCGACCTTGCGACCAGGCAGCAGATAGCCGCGCGATGCGAGGCGTTCGCGCGGCTGCCCGCGAACCAGCCTTCACTGGCCCTGAAGCGGGCGGCCGTGGCCATCACGCTGGTTGAGGCCGACGGGCCTGGTGAAACGGCGCTGCTGCTGACACTGCGTGCCGCGGGCCTGCGCGCTCATCGGGGTCAGTGGGCATTGCCCGGCGGACGCTGCGACGAGGGTGAGACGCTGGTGGCCGCGGCCCTCCGGGAGCTTCACGAGGAGCTTGGTCTTGAACTCGGCGAGGAACACGTGCTGGGCGTGCTCGACGATTATCCGACGCGCTCCGGATACCTGATCACGCCGGTCGTCGTCTGGGCGCCCCTAAGTCGTGCGATATCGCCCAACCCCGGCGAGGTCGCCTCCGTGCACCGCATCGCGCTTGAGATGATCGAGCAGCCCGACGCGTTCGATTTCATCGCCATTCCCGAAAGCCAACGGCGGGTGATCCGGTTTCGTCACGCGGGTCGGTTCATCCACGCCCCTACCGCGGCGCTGATCTATCAGTTCCGAGAAGTGCTCGGAGGGCGCGACACCCGCGTCTCGGAGCTGGAGCAGCCGGTTTTTGCCTGGAAGTAGGGTCGCCCTGAGATGTTTCGGCCCCTTTCAGAGCTGACTTGCGCGTGGCGATTGCTAAAACACTCCCATGCGCCTCAATGCGATTCGCTGTTGTTCCGGCCTGGCACTCGCGATGCTTCTGATCGCGCCGGCAGCGATGGCGATGGATTCGGCAGTGCTACCCGTCGCAACAGCCGAGGCAATGGCGCAGACGGCTTCACCTCAGGCGATCGCGGAGTATCGCCGCAAGCTCGCCGAATACCAGCAAGCACGCGGAGCTTACGAACAGGAGATCAGCGCCTACTGGAGTTTGGTCGTCGAGAAGCGGCGAGGACGCAACACCAAGCGGCGTGAAAACCTGGTGATTACGGCCGACGACTACGTGCTGGCGCAACCGCCGATCTATGGTGGGCCCAAGCGTCCGCCGAATCCGGAAGCGACGCCGGCGGAGCCGGAACCAACCCGGCCCGAGCGCAAATACATCCCCGTGGTGGCCGACCTGCTGAAGGCCGCCGCCGAGCATTTCCAGTTTGCTCCACAGCGACCCCTCAGTGAACTCGAATTCAAGCGCGCTTATGCCCGCGCGGCATACGCAGCAGGGCTCTCGCGGGATCAGGCGGTGCGGGTCTATTCGTTCGAGACCGGCGGAAACGGCAATCACGATATGCAATCCGGCTTGAGCCCCTTGCGGCCGGGCTCGCGCGCCATCTCGACCGCGATCGGCTACAACCAGTTGCTCACCACCAACAGCGTCGAACTGATCGCAGAGCAGGGCCGCGAAATCCTGCACGAGCTGACGCAAAAAGCCGCGCAAATGTCGGGCGCTCAGCGCAAGGCGCTCGATCACAAGATCGCGGTACTGAAGCAAATGGTGGCAGTGGCTCGGTCGGTGCCCGACCAGTGGACCGAGCACGAGAAGCTCGGGAACACGCCACAAGGCTGGGCACTTCACGCAATGGTGCTTGACGTCGATGTCGGGCCGCTGCTGCAGACCCACAAACTCCTGACGTCGCTGAGTTTCGCAAAAGCCAAGGGCCTTGGCCGGGCGCTCACCGCCGCCGAACTCGAGATGATGAACCTCACGGGCGACAGCACCGGACTTGATATGGTCACAATGCCGCAGGCGTTGCGCGAGCAGGTCCCGACCTCCAACTTCTTCCAGCGTTCAGGTTACGAGCGCAATCCGGTGGCGATCCGCCACAACACCGTTGCCAAATTGCTGGCGGTTACCGACTCAAGGATGGACAGCAACAGCCTGTTGCCGGGCGCAAAGGAATTGGCGGGTGCGTTTTAGGCTGGTCATTAAGCAACCCTGTCGGTGCGCCTCACGCACATTTCTGGAGTGCCGGCAGTCCGCCCGATGCGAAGGCTCAGCGTCGCGATCTTGGCGATGCAAACGTTCTCAGTTCGAACCGAACATGAACCTGCCGTCGCCCTCGAGGAAAGGCCCGGTCCTCATGTACAGCTGCCCGTTCTGACCGATGAAGAACAGCGTGCCCTTTGGCACCTTCTTTGCTCCCTTCAGAAGCAGTCCGGCATTACTTGTGCCCAGTTTGTAGGAAGACGTCTTGCCTTCCTTGTCGTAGGTGTAGGCCATGTCCGGCGTAAGAACCCAGGGAGTCGGCTTGGCCGCTTCCGCGAGGGCCGCCGTCGGTATCGTGGCCAGCGCGACCGTGATCACGAGGGTCCGGGTCGAAAACCTTTTCATCCTGCATGCTCCCAACAGCAAACCGTCGGCATTTGCTCTGACCTGTGCGTGTCCGCTAGTGTTTGAACACATACCGAACATCGATGTACAGTCAATACGGCGAAGAGATTCGCGCGCTGTGCGGCGTTCAAGAGTTTGGGATTTCCGAATGCCGCGTCCGCGAATATGTTCCGAATTCAAGTCTGAAAGAGACGGTCGCACGTCATAGGGATAATTTGGATGAACCACGTCATGAAGTTCTATTTTTGCGTCGTGCTCTTCGCTGTGACGCTGGTTCCTGTCGCCCAGGCGGATGAATTCAAGCTCTCAAACAACCAGAGAATTTCGTGCAGCCGCGGCCTGAGCGCCGGAAAACTTAATACCGCGACCTGCAAATCCTACGCATATCTTTTCAACGTCAAAACCTCCGAGTACTTCAGGTGCCAGGTCAGCCTGGCGCTGACACGCGACAACAAGGAAGTGATCAACGTTCAGAGCGATGGCGGCTGCACCCGCAAGGCGCGCATCTTTGACACGGACTCTAACTACTCCTTCGATGCCACTGAAACCGAGCCGCCCAACACCAATTCGTTCTTCGGCCCGGGTGGATACTCGGTCTGGGCCAGCGACAACGGGGCACAGAAGGTCCGCGGTTGCATCACCATCAGTTCCGGCCTCGGGTCCGATATCACGAAGTGCATGGACATGACCTTTCAGTGAGGATTGGCCTGATACGTCAGGCCTCCGGTGTTTGCTCTGCTGTTGAAAGGTCTGCGCAAAAATCCATGCCGGTTGTGGGCGCGCGCGTTGAGCCGCGCGCGAGTTGGTGGCGACTGGAGCTGTGCGAACCTCAGCGGCTCATGCGAGCCGAGGCGGGGTGCCCCGGCACCTTGAAGCGTTTGCCGGTGTCGGTGATCTTCGAACCATTGACCCGCAGGATCGAGAAGTCCTGGGTGATGTAGTTGCCGGCTAGCAGGTATTTGCCATCGGGCGTGAACATCACCGCCTCCGGCAAGCCGCCGACCTCGATCTCCTGTGTCTTTGTGACCTTCTTGCCGTCGATCTTAAGCACCGACAGACTGCCGTTCTTTTGATAATAGAAGGCCTTTTTCATGTTGGAGCCGCGCAGGTTGGCGGCCACGGCGACATCCCCCTTGGGAGACATCGCCAATCCTTCGGGCCCGTCACCGACCACCACCCGATCGATGATGCGCGGCGGATTGGCCTCAAGATCGATTACGCTCGTCGTGTCGACGCTGCCGTCAGACGAGCCGGCGCCGCCGTTATCGGCGGTTAGCGCGAGCTTGCTGTTGGGCGTGACCACGACGTTGTAGGGCCATTGGCCGGTCGGCAGATCGATCTTGTTGTAGGTTACCTTGTCGCCCGCGATGTCGAGCACCGACACCTTGTGCGCGGGGAAACGGACAGCCAGCGCCCGCTTGCCGTCAGGCGTGAAAACCACGTGCGCGACGCTGTCCGGCATGGTGATGGTATCGGTGACCTTGACGTCGGCGCCATTCAGCGAGAGCACGCTGATCGAGTTGTCGCCACGGTTCGCCACCAGTGCCATCTTGCCGGACGGGCTGATGCTGAGCCCGGACGGCTGCTTGCCGCCGGTGACTGTCGCCGCCAGCTTCGGGGGATTCGCGCTTAGATCGATTACGTAGATCTTGTTGTCCGGCACCTGTTTGAGCGTGTCGCCTTCCTTTACGACATCGACGGAATCCGCCACCAGGGCGAACGAGCCGGTCGGGTCGATGTCCAGATTGACCGGTGGCCCGACGATCGAATTCTTCAGCGGCAGGCTGGCTACGATCTTGGGGCTCTCCGGGCTGGCCAGATCGACGATCAGCACCTGGTCCTTGCCCGGCGCGGACAGGACGGTCTTGCCATCATCGTCCCATGAGAGTTTCTCGTCGATGCCGACGATCATGAACGGCTTGGCGTAGGCGTGATTGAGGCCGGGGCTGCAGAGCAGGATCGCCGCTCCCAAACATAGTCCAACTGCACGATTGACAGACATTGTAGCGTTCTCCGTAAAAGACCGGCCTCTCAGGGGCCGGTTCGGACCAAGCGTACGCGGGGAACTGGCATGTTGCCAGTGCGAAGCGACCGGCCCCTGCGAGGTGCCGAAACTAATTCGCCGTAAACCGCGTTGGTCGATAGCACGGGTTGACCCGGAGCAACGGTCCGTCCAACTTCCCGGCCGGTTCAAGGGAGAAACGCTGATCATGAAATCGAAATTGTTTGTCGCAGCCGTGGTCTTGGCGGCGACTGTGTCGGCGCCGCAGGCGCGAGCCCAACAATTCATCAACGTGCTGACGGGCGGCACGTCGGGGGTCTATTACCCGCTCGGCGTCGCCATTGGAAAGATCTACGGTGACAAGCTCCCGAACATCAAGACCCAGGTGCAAGCCACCAAGGCCTCGGTCGAAAACCTGATTTTGTTGCAGCAGGGTCGCGGTGAAATCGCGTTCACGCTTGGCGACTCCCTGAAGGCGGCATGGGAAGGCGACGAGGAAGCGGGCTTTAAATCCAAGCTGGACAAGCTACGTGCCATCGGCGCGATCTATCCCAACTATATCCAGATCGTCGCTACCGCCGACAGCGGCATCAAAACGCTGGCGGACCTGAAGGGCAAGAGTCTGTCGGTCGGCGCACCCCGCTCGGGTACAGAGCTCAACTCGCGGGCCATCCTTTCGGCGGCGGGATTGAGCTACAAGGATCTGGGCAAGGTCGAGTATCTGCCGTTCGCCGAATCCGTGGATCTGATGAAGAACCGTCAGCTGAACGCCACGCTGCAATCCGCCGGTCTCGGGGTGGCTTCGCTCAAGGACTTGAGCACATCCACGGAAATAACCGTCGTTTCGGTCCCCAAGCAGGTGGTCGACAAGATAGGTCCGCCGTTCGTGTCTGTCATGATCCCGGCCAACACCTATACGGGCCAGGACAAGGACGTGCCGACGGCCGCGGTGGTGAATTATCTGGTGACCAGTTCCGCCGTATCCGAAGATGTCGCCTACCAGATGACGAAACTGATCTTCGAGTCGCTGCCCGAGTTGGCCAATGCCCACGCCGCCGGCAAGGAGATCAAGCTGGAGACCGCCGCGAGCGGCTCTCCGGTGCCGCTGCATCCTGGCGCCATTCGTTATTACAAGGAAAAGGGCGTGATCAAATAAGCACGGTCAGGTGACGCCATGAGCCGCCGCCGGGAAGGATGAAGATGCTGCAGACGGTGGGCGCTGAGGCGCCCGTGAAGGTCGAACTCGACAATTTCGAGCACGGGTTTCCCGAAGGGTTCGGTCCGGGCGGCTGGGGACGTTTGGCCTATGCGATAGGGATCGCGTTCGCCGTCTTTCAACTTGTGGTCGCCGCATGGAACGTACTGCCGACCCAAGTCGTGCGCGGCGTTCATGTCGGTTTCCTGATACTGATGACTTTCGGCCTGGTCGCTAACTTCACGGCCAAGAGCAATGTCGGCCGCGCCGCCGGCTGGTTGATCGGCAGCGCCGGTTTCCTGTGCGGACTGTATCAGTGGATCTTCTATGCCGACCTGATCGCACGGGACGGCGATCCGACGCGGCTCGACCTCTTTGTCGGGACTTTGCTCGCAATCCTGATCTTCGAAGGCACCCGGCGGCTGATGGGGCTGGCGCTGCCGCTGATGTGTGGCGTCTGCATGCTGTACTGGTTCTTCGGCCAGTATCTGCCGTCGCCTTTCAATCATCGGGGTTACGACTTCGACCAGATCATCACGCACCTGTCCTTCGGGACCGAAGGCTTTTACGGCGTGCCGATCTACGTCTCGGCTACCTATATCTTCCTCTTCATACTGTTCGGCTCATTTCTTGAGCGCGCCGGAATGATCCGCTTGTTCACCGACGTCTCGCTTGGATTGTTTGGCCGGACGCGCGGCGGACCCGCCAAGGTCGCGGTGTTTGCATCGGGCATGATGGGGACGATATCGGGTTCCGGCGTCGCCAACGTCGTCACCGTAGGCCAGTTCACTATTCCGCTCATGATCAAGTTCGGCTATCGCCGCGCGTTCGCCGCCGGCGTCGAGGCCACCGCGTCGATGGGCGGTCAGATCATGCCGCCCGTGATGGGCGCGGTCGCCTTCATCATGGCGGAGACTCTGGGCGTTGAGTATGCGGTCGTGGTCAAGGCCGCCGTGATCCCGGCCATGCTCTATTTCGCGTCCGCGTTCTGGATGGTGCATCTGGAGGCCGGCAAGCACGGCCTTGTCGGCATGAAGCGCTCGGAAATCCCGAGCGCCTGGAAGGCGCTGGTGGCCGGCTGGTACCTGGTCCTGCCACTGGCCGCGTTGATCTACATGCTGTTCGAAGGGTTCACGCCGCTTTACGCCGGCAGCATGGGGCTGGCGCTGACCGTGGCACTGATCCTCGGCGCCAGTATCACGCTCGGCTTTTCCAGCAATGTACTGCGTTATATTTTCTGGATCGGGCTGGGGTTGGTGGTTGCGGCCCTCTCGCGCAATGGGCTGGAGATCATTCCCGTTGCGAGCGTTGTTGGCGTGCTTGTGCTGATCAGTGCGATCACGCGCGGAGGCCGTGCGACGCTGGCAGCATGCCGGGATTCGCTTGCTGACAGCGCCAAGTCGGCGCTCACGGTCGGTATGGCTTGCGCGATCGTCGGCACCATCATCGGCATGATGACGCAGACCGGCGTAGGCACCATCTTCGGCAGCTGGATCATTGGACTAGGGGCGAAGAGCCTTTTTCTTGCACTGGTCATGACGATGTTGCTGTCGATCCTGCTCGGCACCGGGATCCCCACCATTCCGACCTATATCATTACCGCGGCTCTGGCAGCGCCTGCGCTGGCCAAGCTCGGCGTGCCGCTGATCGTCAGCCACATGTTCGCGTTCTACTACGGCATCATGGCCGATCTTTCTCCTCCTGTGGCGTTGGCGGCCCTGGCTGCGGCACCGATCGCCAAGGAAAATCCTGACAAGATCGGGTGGGAGGCGATGCGCATCGCGCTTGCCGGTTACGTCATTCCGTTCGTCTTCGTGTACTCCCCGGCGCTGATGCTGCAGGCCGGCGATCCCATGGCTGCCCAGCTCGGCTTCTACGGCGCGGTGGCCTTCGCCACCTTCAAGGCAATGGTCGCCATTGGTCTGTTCGGGATGGTCGCGATCGGCTTCCTGTTTACGCGCATGACGCTCGTCGAGCGTTGCCTGTCCTTTGTTGCAGCGCTTTGCCTGCTCGGCGAATTCCGTTTTAGCGACACTGCGGGTTTCGTGCTGGCGATTGCAGTCGTGCTCTGGCAGTGGAGGCAGCGTTCGCGCAGCGCGGCGGCCGCGGCTTGAGCCTTTGCCTCGCCTCCGCTGGAGTCCTCAAGACGCTGTCGATCACGGCTTTCACGTTGGTCTGGACGCATTCGATCGAAAAGGTGGATTGGCAAGAAGACTGGCGCGTAACTGCGAACGGGCTGGAACTTATGCAGGCGCGCGTGAAAGGCTCCGGTGCCGGCATGGAGCCACAGGCTGGCGCTCGCCTCGTGGACGGCTGGTTTCAATGGCAGCCCGGGCTGGCTCCAATTGCGGAAGTGGTGCTCGGTAATTCCGGGGCGGCCGGTGAGTGGCGGCTATGCAGCGATGGACAATGTCGCGGACTTTCGGAGATATTCGGTCAACCGACTGGCGCTAATTCCACCACAATGCGAGCCTGCGATCCCTGACCCGGATGCAGCGGAATTCATCAACCTTTCCGATGCTAGCCGAGGTTCGACGGTCCACTTGATTTCAACCGTGCTGGAGGGCAGCAGATGAACCGGCTCAAGGGAAAGACAGCGGTGGTGGTCGGCGCCGGCTCGATCGGGCCGGGTTGGGGCAATGGCAAGGCCACAGCCGTGACGTTTGCGCGCGAAGGAGCGCAAGTGTTCTGCGTGGACCGAAACCAGGCCGCCGCGGAGGAGACCGCCAAGATCATTACCGGCGAAGGAGGTGCTGCAACCGCCTTCGTTGCCGATGCATCTCGCGCCGGCGACATCGAGGCCATGGCTGAGGCATGCCTTGGGACCTACGGCCGCATCGACGTGCTCGACAACAATGTCGGCATCGCCGAGATGGGAAGCGTGGTCGAGGTTTCGGAAGACGAGTGGGATCGCGTGTTTGCCGTCAATCTCAAAAGCGCGTTCCTCGCCATGAAGCATGTCATACCGGTCATGGCGCGGCAGGGCGGCGGTTCGATCATCAACATCTCTTCGATCGCTTCGATCCGCCACCTCGGCATCTCCTACGTCAGCTATGCCACGTCGAAGGCCGCGATGAACCAGATGACGCGCACTACGGCCGTTCAATTTGCGCCCCAACACATCCGGGTGAACGCCATTTTGCCGGGGCTGATGAAAACGCCGATGGTCGAGCATTCCGCCGGTCTGGCGGCAAGCTATGCCAGCGGCGATGTCGAGGCGATGTGGCGCGCGCGCGATGCGCAGGTGCCGATGGGCCACATGGGAGAAGCCTGGGATGTCGCGAACGCGGCACTGTTCCTGGCGTCGGACGAGTCCAGATACATCACCGGTATCGAGCTGGTGGTCGATGGTGGAGTTACGCTCAAGGTGAGTTGATGTGGTCGGCGCGCTAAGTCCGCGGCCTGTTTCTATAACGAAGAGGTGAGTGGAGTACCGAAATGAAGAACCAGAGCCACAGCCGGTACTATGAGGTCTATGGCCGCTCAATTGCCGATCCCGACGGGTTTTGGGCGGAGGCCGCGCGCGAAATCGACTGGATCGAGCCCGCAAGCAAGATATTCGATCCGGCGATGGGCCTGTACGGCCGCTGGTTCGCCGGAGCAATGGTCAACACCTGCTACAACGCGCTCGACCGTCACGTTGCTGGCGGGCGCGGCGATCAGCTCGCGCTGATCCACGACTCGCCGCTCGCAGGCAAGGTCACGAGGATCACTTACGCGGAGATGCTGGGGGAGGTGCAGGCGCTCGCGGCGGTGATGCAGGATTTCGGCGTCACCAAAGGCGACCGCGTGATTCTCTATATGCCGATGGTGCCGGAAGCGGTCGTCGCCATGCTGGCATGCGCGCGCATCGGCGCGGTGCATTCGGTGGT
>JBJMTO010000173.1:0-10017 GCA_045811665.1 Bradyrhizobium sp. | reverse complement strand
GCACGGCCGGCCGCGAGGTCCTCGCCAAACTGGTCGCGCAAACGGATGTGCTGGTGCAGAATTTCCGTCCTGGCACGATGGAGCGGCTCGGTCTCGGTGCCGACGAACTGCGCCAGCGTCATCCGCGCCTGATTTACGTTTCGATCAGCGGCGTGGGCGACACCGGGCCGTACGTGAAGAAGCGGGTTTACGATCCCATCATCCAGGGGCTATCGGGCTTTGCCGACATCCAGTCCCAGCCGGTGACCAATCGCCCGCAAATGATCCGCACTATTGTCTGCGACAAGACCACGGCCGTCTTTACCGCACAGGCGGTAGCCTCGGCGCTCTACGCGCGGGAGAAGACGGGCGAGGGCGATCACATTCATGTCGCCATGCTCGACGCCATGATTTCGTATCTCTGGCCGGAAGGCATGATGCAGTACACGGTGGTGGGCGCGGAAGCCGCATCGGCCGATCCCAACGACCGTCCGGATCTCGTGTTCAAGACCAGCGATGGCTACATCACTGCCGGTACCATCTCGGATTCGGAATGGCAGGGTTTTTGCCGCGCCTCGGGGGATCCAGAGCTCGCCAAGGATCCTCGGTTTGCGACGCCATCCGGGCGCTCGGTCAATGCCACCGCCCGCATCAACAAAATGGCCGAATATATCGCCGAACACTCCACCGCCGAGTGGCTGGACCGGCTCGATGCGGCCGACGTTCCCTGCGCACCAATCTTGCGCCGTGGCGAAATCATCCATAACGAGCAGGTCATAGCGCGCGACATCATCGCGGAATTCGATCAGCCGATGGTCGGACGGGTGCGGCAGCCGAAGCCCGCGGCGCAGTTCAAAATCAATCAAGCTGTCATTGGTGGGCCCGCCCCGCGGATTGGCGAGCACACCCGCGAAGTGCTGCGCGAATTGGGCTATGACGACGGCGCCATCGAGAGGATGGTTATCGAAAAATCGATTCGGGTAGCGATCTAATCCGGTCAGGCTTTTTGCTGCACCGAAACGATGGGCGTTAGCGGGACGTTCGCGTCCTTGGCCGCCTGATAGGCGGGCCTCGCCTGGATGCGTTCCAGATAAGGGTGCGCGTTATCGCAGATCCCGACGTCGTAGGCGATGGCCCAATCCAGGCAGGTCGTCAGCAGGATGTCGGCGCTGGTGAATTTGTTGCCTATCAGGAACTGACGGCCATCTTCAAGCGCGACCTCGACGTGACGTAGCTGCTGGCGAAAATACTCGCCCGCCTTGGCAACGACCTCGGGCGCAACGCCGTAGATCGGACCGAGTGCGTCCGCTCGGTGCCGGCGCATGACGTATAGGCTGGTGGAGTCGAGTTCAGCTACGACAAAGAAGCACCATTCCAGCCAGCCAGCGTATTCACGCGGGGCTTCCGGAATCAGAGAGCGCTCCGGCGTCGAATACATTCGTGAAAGGTAGGCGACGATCGCGGCGCTTTCACCGATGCAGAAGTCGCCATCCTGCAGCAGGGGCACCTTTTGCCGCGGATTGAGCCGCGTGTATTCGGGCGTCTTGGTCTCGCCCGTGCGTGGCCCGATCGGCTTCGTCTTATAGGGCAGGCCCAATTCCTGCATGGCCCAGTGAGGCCGGATGGTGCGGCTGGTTCCGACTCCCCAAAGTGTCAGGTCGGGCATTGGGATACTCCTACCATTTCTCCACGGACGGGCGAAGGTCGAGCTCATGGGTCCAGCCGTCTCGGGTCTGCTGATGCGCGAACCAATACGCTTCCGCGATCGACGTCGTTTTGGTCAGGCTATCCTCAGGGATTTCGCTGGCGTCGATCCCTTTCGCGGCTTTCATGCGCTGATGTATAGCTTCGCTGTCCACACCTGCGTCGATCAGGAGATGAACGACGTGGATATTTTTCGGCCCGAGTTCACGCGCCATGGCCTGGGCTACCGCGCGAAGCCCGAATTTCGCCGATGAGAACGCCGCAAAGCCCTGTCCGCCGCGAACGCTGGCGGTGGCGCCGGTGAAGAAGATCGTGCCGCGGCCACGCGGAAGCATGTAGCGCGCGGCTTCACGGCCGACCAGAAAGCCGCCGAAGCAGGCAAGCTCCCAAGCCTTGAAGAACAGCTTTTCTGTCGTATCCAACAGCGGCTTGTTGACGTTCGATCCGGCGTTGAACAGACACACCTCGATTGGTCCGACGTTCTTTTCGACTTCAGCGAACAGCTTTTGAACCTCGCCCTCCTGACGGGCGTCGACGCTGAAGGCGTGGGCATCGAGACCCCCGCCCTTCAACTCCTCGATCAACGTTTGCGATTTGGCCGCGTCGCGTCTGCAGATGCAAACCGTATAGCCACCGCTGGCAAAACGGCGGGCCACCGCAGCGCCAATGGCGTCGCCTGCGCCCACCAGGATTGCTACGCCGCGACTTTGCGCCATGTTGGCTCCCCTTTATAAGTTCTTATTTAGTACTTTATATTTATATCGGCCTTTCGGATCATTGTAAACGGGATTTGTGAGTAGCCGCTAAAGGTGTGCTCTCGCGGAGTTCCGAAGCAACGAGGTGCGTGATACCGGTAAGAATAAAGATTGACGAGTTCTAAAAAAGAACGTTAAATGCCCGGACGATGAGAGGCCCGCAAAAGCGAGCCGATCGTTCCGGGAGGTCAGCCGTGGCTCAACAGGCGGAAGAAGTCAGTCTGGAGCAGATTGTCGCCGAGATTCCCCACCGCCTTCATCAGGTTGCTGATGCCCATATTTCCAACACGCCCGACCGCGTTGCGCTGATTGAGGACGGGAAATCCTGGACCTATCGAGAACTGGATCGTTCCGTCACCGATCTTTCCGACGCGCTCAAGTTGCTCGGGGTCAGGCCCGGCGACCGGATGATTATCGTCAGCGAAAACTGCATCGCGCTTGCCGCCTTGCTGCTGGCGGCGAGCCGGATCGACGCTTGGGCAATCGTCGCCAATCCTCGGTTGGCCGCACGCGAACTGGACCAGATCCGCGAACACAGCGGCGCGCGTCGGATGTTCTTTACAGCGGAAGTTTCCAAGGAAGCGGCGGCGCACGCGCAGCGATATGGCGCGGAGATGCGGCCATTGGGGCCCTTCAAATCGATAGGTGTCGGCGAGCTGAACGAGACCACCACCGCCGAACCCGTCCAGCAAGACCGGGCAAAGCAGGTCGCGGTTCTGATCTACACGTCCGGAACAACGGGCACCCCCAAAGGCGTAATGCTCACCCACGAAAACCTGCTGATCAGCGCAAAAACTACGGCGCATTTTCGCAGGATGCAGCCGACCGACAAGGTTTATATCGTGCTGCCGATCTCCCACATTGTCGGCATTTCCCTGCTGCTCATGACGCTTATGGCCGGCGCCAGCGTTCGCCTGGTCAGCAAATACGATCCGGCTGCGCTCGCCAAGGCAATCGCGGAAGAGGGCATCACCATCCTCAATGGCGTGCCCGCAACCTATCAGCGCCTGCTGGAATACAAGGAAACTGCAAATCTCAGCCAGCTGGATCGCGGCTCGCTACGCCTGATCGCGGTGGCCGGCGCTCCGCTCGATCTCGACTTGAAGTCGCGCGTCGAACGCGAATTCGGGCTGCCGCTTTCAAATGGCTATGGAATTACGGAGTGCTCGCCCGGAATTTCCGGGGTGCGTTTTGATGCGCCTCGCAACGATCATGCAGTCGGAAGACTGCTGCCAGGCGTCGAGGGCCGTATCAGGAGCATCGACGGCATCCCGGTGGGCAATGGTGAAGTCGGCGAACTTCACGTGCGCGGCCGTAACGTAATGCGCGGCTACTACCGTGCTTCCGATCTCACGGCAAAGGCGATCGATTCAGAGGGCTGGTTCAATACCGGAGACCTCGCGCGCTTCGATGGAGACTGTCTCTTCATCGTCGGCCGCACCAAGGAAATGATCATCCGCTCCGGCTTTAACGTCTATCCGGCGGAAGTCGAGGCCGTACTCAACTCACACGAGGATGTCGTGCAGTCCGCTGTCGTTGGCCGCGCCGTGAATGGCAACGAGGAGGTTGTCGCGTTCGTCCAGCTCATACAGGGATCGCGGCTCAAGCCGCCGGACCTTATGGCTTTCGTCAGTCCGCAGCTCACTTCGTACAAGCGTCCATCAGAAATCATCGTGCTCGACAATCTGCCTGCAACTTCCACCGGGAAAATTCTAAAACACAAACTCGCCGAGTCCCTGCAAAGCGCGTGATTGCAGGGGCAACATATGGCAGCGCCCGCCTTGGTTCGCGAAACCTCACAGATTTAAGCCTGACAGGGAGAACAGCTTTGCAAAAGAGAAACGCGACCGCGGCCGTGATCGGCGCGGGTGACTTTATCGGCGGAGAGATCGCAAAGAAGTTTGCGTCTGAGGGATTTACGATATTCGCCGGGCGCCGCAATGGCGCCAAGCTCGAGCCTCTGGTGAAGGAGATCGAGAAGGCGGGCGGAGAAATTCACGCGCGCTCGCTCGATGCACGCAAAGAAGACGAGATCATCTCTTTCCTTGGCGATGCCGACAAGCATGCTGCGCTCGAAGTCTGCATCTTCAATATCGGTGCCAACGTCAACTTTCCCATTCTGGAAACGACGGAGCGCGTGTTCCGAAAAGTCTGGGAAATGGCATGCTATTCCGGCTTCTTGGCCGGCCGCGAGGCGGCGCGACTGATGCTGCCGCGCGGCAAGGGCAACATCTTCTTCACTGGGGCAACTGCATCGTTGCGCGGCGGAACGGGGTACGCGGCGTTCGCCAGCGCCAAATTCGGCTTACGCGCGGTGGCGCAAGCGACCGCGCGCGAACTCGGCCCAAAGAACATCCATGTCGCCCACCTCGTTATCGATTCAGGCGTGGACACCGAATGGGTCCGCCAGCGGCGGATTGAGGCGCTGGGACCCGGCGCCCTCGACAATCCCGATCTGCTGATGCCGCCATCCTCGGTCGCCGAATCCTACTGGCAGCTTTATCAGCAACCGAAGAGCGCCTGGACGTTCGAGTTGGAAATCCGTCCGTTCGGCGAGAAGTGGTAGCGGGAGCATAGCGGTGGAACTCAGCCTTTCCAAAGAGGATGCGGCGTTTCGTGACGAGGTGCGTGCCTTTATCGCGGAAAACTACCCCAAGGAAATGCGCGTTCCCAATCCCGAGACGGATCTTACCAAGGAGCAGATGCTGCTCTGGCATTGCATCCTTCACAAGAGGGGATGGATTGCGCCGCTTTGGCCGAAAGAACATGGCGGACCTGGCTGGTCGATCACGCAACGCTTCCTGTTTGAGCAAGAGACATCGCGGGCCGGGACGCTGCCGCCGTTGGCCTTCAGCGTGACCATGGTCGGGCCGGTGATCTACACGTTCGGCAACGAAACGCAGAAGAAAAGATTTCTGCCGCGGATTCTTTCCGGCGAAGATTGGTGGTGTCAAGGGTACTCGGAGCCGGGGTCGGGCTCGGATCTGGCGTCGGTTCGAACCAAGGCGGTGCGAGACGGCGACCATTATGTCGTTAATGGGCACAAGACCTGGACCACGCTGGCCCAGCATGCGGATTGGATCTTTTGCCTGGTGCGAACCGACACCACTGCCAAGCCGCAGGCCGGCATTTCCTTCATGCTGATCGATATGAAGTCGCCGGGCGTGACCGTGCGTCCGATCATCACGATCGACGGCTCGCATGAGGTGAACGATGTTTTTCTGGAGAACGTGCGCGTTCCCGTGCAAAATCTGATCGGTGAAGAAAACAAAGGCTGGACCTACGCAAAGTTCCTGCTCGGCAACGAGCGAACCAGCATGGCGGGCATTGGTCGTTCGACGCGCTATTTGAAGCGGCTCAAGCAGATCGTGCAAACCGAGATCGCCGAGGACGATCCAGCCTTCACGGAATTCGTCAAGGAAATCGCGCGCGTCGAACTCGATGTGCTGGCGCTTGAGGCGACCGAGTTGCGCGTAATCGCCCAGATGTCACGCGGCATCGATCCGGGGCCGGCAGCCTCGCTATTCAAGATCCGCGGCACCGAGATCTTTCAGCGCATCACCGACCTGACCCACCAGGCGGTCGGCAATTACGGCCTTGCAATTCGCGAGCACCCGTTCAGCGCTAATCACTTCATGCCGGGACCGGATTACGGACACACCGCGTCAGAGAAATATCTGAATTCACGCAAGCTCAGCATCTACGGTGGATCGAATGAGATCCAGCGCAACATCATCGCAAAAGCGGTGCTCGGCCTGTAACCGCATCGCACGAGGTATCAAATGGATATCCAGCTGACCGAAGAACAGGAATTGCTTCGATCCAGCGTGCAGCGCCTGCTGCGCGATCGATATGATTTCGACACCCGCCGCAAGATCGTGGCGACCGACGAAGGCTGGAGCCGCGCGCACTGGAAAGCCTTCGCCGAGCTTGGTCTATGCGCGGCGCCTTTCGCGGAAAGCACTGGCGGCCTTGGCGGCGGTCCGCTGGCGACGATGATCGTCATGCGGGAGTTCGGCCGCAATCTGGTGGTCGAACCGTTCCTCGAAACGGTGGTTCTCGCAGGCGGCCTGATCGAGGATGTCGGATCGCAGGCACAGCGCGAAGCATTTCTGCCTGACATCATGGCGGGTGAATCGATCTGGGCGTTGGCCTGGGCGGAAGGGCGTTCACGGTACGATTTCGACAACATTGCCACGACCGCACGACATCAAGGCGATACTTATGTTTTGAGCGGCACCAAGGCCGCCGTCCTCGGTGCGCCCTGGGCGCATAAGCTGATCGTATCGGCCCGCACCTCTGGCGGCCCGCGGGATCGCAATGGCGTCAGCCTGTTCGCCGTGGATCGCCATGCGGCCAATCTCCATTTGCAGGGTTTCAAAACCATCGATGGCCGGCGCGCCGCAGAGGTGGCGCTGATGAATGTGCAGGTTCCGGCGAGCCAGCTCCTGGGAACGGAAGGGGAGGGCGTCGCCGCACTGGAAGCATGCCGTGACCGGGCCATCGCCGCACTTTGCGCCGAAGCCGTCGGTGCAATGACCGAGTTGAATGCGGCCACCCTCGAATACAGCAAGACGCGCAAGCAGTTCGGCGCCACGCTTGGGAGCTTCCAGGTGCTGCAGCACCGAATGGTCGACATGTTCATCGCGCTCGAGGAGTCAATTTCGCTCACCCAGCATTTGAATCTCAGCCTCTCGGCCGGCGAGCCTCACGGATCGAGACTGGCCTCTGGCGCGAAAACCAAGGTCGGTTACGCCGCCCGCTTCATCGCCGAGCAGGCTATTCAGCTTCACGGCGGGATGGGCATGAGTGATGAACTGAATGTCGGTCATTACTTCAAGCGAATCGCCTCCATCAATGTCCAGTTCGGCGATCCCACCTTTCATCTCATGCGCTTCGCGCAACACGAGCAATCCAAGGTCGCTTCCGACGAGGTTCGGAAGACCGCTTCCAACCAAAGGTGAGACAATGATTGATGCCGTGATCGTTTCGACCGCGCGTACACCCATCGGCAAGGCTTACAAGGGAGCTCTCAACAATACCGAAGGTGCAACCCTTTTGGGTCATGCCATCTCCTCCGCGCTGTCGCGGGCGAATATCGATCCGGCGGAAGTGGAAGACGTGGTGATGGGCTGCGCCATGCAGCAGGGCACCACCGGCAGCAACATCGCGCGCAAGGCGCTGTTACGCGCCGGGCTGCCGGTGAGTGTGGCCGGAACAACCATTGATCGGCAGTGCGCGTCCGGCCTGCAGGCGATTGCGCTGGCTGCTCGTTCCGTGATTTTTGACGGCGTTGCGGTTGCAGTCGGTGGCGGCGGCGAGTCGATCAGCCTGGTGCAGAACAATCACATGAACACGTTTCACGCGGTCGATCCGGAACTACTGGCCATCAAGGGCGATGCCTACATTGCCATGCTGGACACTGCGGAAAACGTCGCAAAGCGCTACGATATCTCGCGTGAGCGTCAGGACGAGTACAGCCTCGAAAGCCAGCGGCGGACCGCATCGGCCCAGCAGGGCGGCCGGTTCAACGAGGAACTCGCGGCGATCAAGACCAGCATGGCCGTGACCGACAAGGCCACCGGATCCGTGTCGTACCAGCAGGTGACGCTTTCAGCCGACGAGGGGCCGCGTCCTGAGACGACCGCGGAAGGTCTCGCTGCCGTCAAACCGGCGAAGGGCCCGGGCTTCACGATCACGGGCGGCAATGCGAGCCAGCTTTCGGATGGTGCCAGCGCCGCCGTCATCATGAGCGACAAGCTCGCGGCCGAGAAGGGCCTGAAGCCGCTCGGCATCTTCCGCGGCTTTGTCGCCGCGGGCTGCGAACCCGACGAGATGGGAATAGGTCCGGTCCACGCCGTGCCCCGGCTTCTGAAGCGGCATGGATTGACGATCGACGATATCGGCCTTTGGGAGTTGAACGAGGCGTTCGCGGTGCAGGTGATCTATTGCCGCGACAAGCTCGGCATCGATCCGGAAAAGCTCAACGTCAATGGTGGTTCGATTGCGGTGGGCCATCCCTACGGCATGACCGGCGCGCGCCTGACCGGTCACGCTCTCATCGAGGGGCGACGGCGGAAGGCCAAATACGCGGTCGTCACCATGTGCGTCGGCGGTGGGATGGGCGCGGCCGGTCTTCTGGAGATCGTCCATTGACGTCCGGCCCAAGGCCGGCAAAGTTCAAGAACCTTGAAACATATTGGAGAGTGGCGTGAAAACAGCAATCACCGAGATGTTCGGCATCGAACATCCGATCATCCAGGGTGGCATGCATTATGTCGGCTTCGCCGAACTCGCAGCCGCGGTGTCAAGCGCTGGAGGGCTGGGGATCATCACCGGTCTGACGCAGAAGACGCCGGAGTTGCTGGCCAAGGAGATCGCCCGCTGTCATGACATGACCAACAAGCCATTCGGAGTGAACCTGACATTTCTGCCTTCCTTCACCGCGCCGCCCTATCCGGAATACATTGCAGCAATCAGGGAAGGCGGCATCAAGATCGTCGAGACCGCAGGCCGCAGTCCTGAACAATACATGCCCGCGCTGAAGGCCGCCGGCATCAAGGTGATCCACAAATGCACCTCCGTTCGGCACTCGCTCAAGGCGGAGCAAATCGGCTGCGATGCCGTCAGCGTCGACGGCTTTGAATGCGGCGGTCATCCCGGAGAGGACGACATGCCCAATATGATTCTGCTGCCGCGTGCGGCGGAGGAGCTGAAGATTCCATTCGTGGCGTCGGGCGGCATGGCCGATGCGCGCAGCCTGGTGGCGGCGCTAGCGCTCGGCGCGGCCGGCATGAACATGGGAACGCGCTTCATCGCCACCAAGGAGGCGCCGGTGCACGACAACGTGAAGCAGGCTCTGGTCGCCGCAACCGAGCTCGACACGCGACTTGTAATGCGGGCGATACGCAACACCGAGCGCGTTCTCAAGAATAAGGGCGTCGATCGTCTGCTCGAGATCGAACGCGAGAGAGGCAAAAGCCTTAAGATCGAAGACATCCACGATCAGGTTGCGGGTGTCTATCCCAAGGTCATGATCGACGGCGACATGGATGCGGGAGCCTGGAGTTGCGGCATGGTGGCTGGCCTGATCCACGACATTCCAACGGTCAAGGAGCTGATCGACCGGATCATGGCGGACGCCGAGCGCCTCATTCTGGAGCGGCTGGCAGGATTCGTCGGCATCGAGAGCAGGGTGGCGTTGAAGGTCGCTTAAACGTTCTCCGGCGGCAATCGCAACGATCGCCCCGGATCAAATGGGAGCCGCGACAATGGCAGAAAATCGGATCAAACTAGACACCGGTACGGGCGAATTGTTGTGCGAGATCCTGGACCGCGTTGCGCTGATCACGCTTAACCGCCCGGAGGCGCGCAACGCACTATCTGACCGTCTGACACCGGCGCTGCGGCGGATTATCAAGCAATGCGGCGACGATCCCGAGGTCGGCGCATTGCTGATTACTGGCGCCGGTAACGCCTTCTGCGCCGGCGGCGATGTGAAGGCCATGGGCAACAATTCAAATAAGACAGAAATGTCTTTTGAGGAACGAGTTGCGGACCTTCGGACCAAGCAACGCAC
>JBJMTO010000172.1:0-8753 GCA_045811665.1 Bradyrhizobium sp. | reverse complement strand
TGAGGCGGCCGAAATCGAAGAAACCGGAAGTCCGTCTTGTCGTCGTCCACCCTCGCTAGGCCACGGAAAGCGTGCGCGCCGGAGAAAAGTTGGTCGGGATTGGCGGGCAGGTCGCCCGGAAAAGTTGCGACTTCGGCGGTGCCGTCGAAGACCTCGCCATCTGCGATCTCGCCGGCGTGAGGGGTGCCCAGGATGGAAGGTAATTTTTCCCGACCGCGTTGCACCTGGGCTTCTCGGGTTGCGCGCACCGCCGCGAGCGCTACCACGTCGATATGAGCGCCGGTGTGCGCGGCGCGGGCGACAGCCTTGGCCAGTGTTCGCCGTAACACCCCCTCGAGCCGGTCATGGCTGGAGTGGTGCAGGTGATCGGCCTTTGTCGCCGCGAACAAGATCCGGTCGATGCGGGGGCGAAACAGACTCGAGAGAAAAGTGCTGCGGCCGATCCTGAAGCAATCGAGAATCCCCGCCAGCGCCGCTTCGAGATCGACCAGCGCCTCAGGCCCGGAGTTGAAGGCCGACAGCGTATCGACCAAAACGATCTGGCGGTCGAGCCTGGCGAAATGATCGCGGAAGAACGGGCGCACCACCACGTCCTTGTAAGCCTCGTAACGCCTGACCATCATCGCCCATAGCGAGCCCTCCGGCGAGGTCCCGTCCTCGGGCACCTCCAGAGGCGCGAAGGTCAGCGCAGGAGAACCGGCAAGATTGCCCGGCATGAGGAAGCGCCCCGGGGGCAGCAAGCTCATGGCAAAGCGCTGCTCACGGCAGGCACGCAGATATTCGGTGAAGTGCCGCGCTGCAGCCAGCGCCGCCTGTTCGTCTTCGTGAGCTGAAGCATTCAGCGTCTGCAGATGCGCATGCCATGTCGTCGCCAGCCCCGCTCTTGGAAGTTTGCGCGAAAGGTCAAGACTTTCCCGCGACCATTGCTCGTAGGTTTTGTTCAGCAAGGGCAGATCGAGCAGCCATTCGCCGGGATAGTCGACGATGTCGAGCGTCAAGGTCCGGTCGGCGCCGTTCTGGCGCTGGTAGTCGATCACGAGCCGAAGCTCGCTGATGTCGGTGGTCGAGTTCGGCCAGCGGCGCTCTTCGATCAGCGTGCGGACGTGGTTTTCGTAGTCGAAGCGCGGGACAGCATCGTCGGGTTGCGGCTCAAGTCGCGCCCGCGCGATCCGCCCGGTCGCCAACGGTTCGAACACCGGAAAGCGGCCGCCACGAATGAGGCCGTGGATCAGCGCGGTGATGAAGACGGTCTTGCCGGCGCGTGAAAGTCCGGTAACACCCAGCCGGACGGCGGGGTTGAAGAAATGATCGCCGTAATCGTAAAGGGCCCGTGCCGAAAGGCGCGCTTCTTCGAGGATATCGGAAAAAGTGAGGGCCATGCGGGAGGGAACGTGCTCGACTTGAAAGTGTTACCATTGAAAGTGGCGCTTAGTGGACTGAAATCAAGCTTCATACTTCGGACGTGATTGGAGTTTTAGGCTCGTTGACCTCTAAAGAGCTTTGATCTATCGCTCTCGCGAACGAGCTGGCGCCATGACCATCTTCACGCTGAAACAACTCGCATCGAGCTCCGTGCACGCCGCCGCCGGCGCCGTTCGCTGGAACTACGATCGAGCCGAACTGATCGCCGATGGCGTCGTGCATGGCATCGGCGTACTCGCCGGGTTGGTGGCCGCCACCGTGTTGATCGTGCTCGCCGCGATCTATGCCACGCCGCTCGACGTCGCCGTGGTCTCGATCTATGTCGCCGGACTGCTCGCGATGCTGGTGTTGTCGGCGACCTATAATCTTTGGCCGGTCTCGCGCGCCAAATGGGTGCTTCGCCGCTTCGATCATTCCTCCATCTATGTGCTGATCGCGGCGACCTATACCCCGTTCATCGCTCAGATGAAGCACAGCGGTTTCGCCTTGGCGCTTCTGATCGGGGTGTGGTGCCTGGCCATCGTTGGAATCGTCCTCAAGCTGCTGCTGCCCGGGCGTTTCGATCGGCTCGCGGTCGTTCTGTATCTGGCAATGGGCTGGAGCGGCTTCATGGTGTACGACACTGGCTTGGCGTCGCTGCCGGCTTTGACGTTGTGGTTCATCGCCGCGGGCGGTTTGCTTTACAGCTTCGGGATCATCTTTCATGCCTGGCAGCGGTTGCGTTTTCAGAACGCGATCTGGCATGGTTTCGTTCTGTTGGGCGCGGCCTGCCATTATACCGCCGTGCTGGATCTCGTTCTGACCTAGCAACATCCAGATAGTCGAGGGCGCAATGCAGGTGACCGGGAAAAACGTGGTTGTCACCGGCGGAGCCAATGGGATCGGCCGAGCGCTCTGCGAGGCTTTCCATCGTGCCGGCGCGGCCAAGGTGGTCGTGGCCGATCTCGATATCGAGGCGGCAAAAGCGGTTGCGGGCTCGATAGACGGCGCGGCGTTCAGATGCGACGTCGCGCAGGAGCGAGATATCGCCAACGTGATCGAGGAAACCGAACGGCAGTTTGGGCCGATCTCGCTGTTCTGCTCCAATGCCGGCATCGGCGGCGGCTTCGATCCATTGTCGGAGAACGCCGGGGGCAGCTCCGACGAGCCGTTCGCGAAGAGCTGGGCGATCCATGTGATGGCGCACGTCTATGCGGCGCGTCATCTGATCCCGCGGATGAAGGCGCGCGGCGGAGGATATTTCCTCAACACGATTTCCGCCGCTGGACTCCTTTCCCAGGTCGGAAGCCCGGCCTATTCGACCACCAAGCATGCGGCGGTCGGTTTCGCGGAGAATCTTGCGATTTCGCACAAGGCACATGGGATCAGGGTCTCGATCCTCTGCCCGCAGGGCGTCGATACGAATATGCTGCGCTCGATTCCGAAAGGACCGCAATCAGGCGATGGCGACCTCACGGCAGAGCAGGTCGCTCAGGATGCGCTTGCCGGGATCGAGCAGGAGACCTTTCTGATCCTCCCGCACCCGCAGGTGCTCGGCTACATGCGCAAGAAGACCGAGAACTACGATCGCTGGATTGCGGGGATGGCGAAGATCCAGGCCAAACTGCGCGAAGCGTACGGCAAGTAAGTTCTAGCTCTTGGCGTAAAGCAGGGGCACCGCCGCATCCACCGTCACGTCGATCAGACTGACGCCGTCATGCGCCAGGCCGCGCTTGAGCGCCGGTGCAAGCTCTTCCGGCTGGCTGACGCGGAGCGCCTCGCAACCCAGGCCTTGCGCGATCAGGACAAAGTCGATGCCCGGCAGCTCGAGGCCTGGAACGTTGCGGACCTGCATCACCTGGCTGAATGAGCGCATCGCGCCGTAGCCTGCGTTGTTGATCACCACCACGGTCAGCGGAAGCTTGCGTTGCGCCGCGGTCCACAATGCCTGAATCGAGTACATCGCCGAGCCGTCTCCAATCAGGCAGACTGTTCTGATGCCGGGTCGGCCGAGCGCCACGCCTACGGCGGCCGGCAAGCTCCATCCCAAGCCGCCGCTTGCCATCGTGTAAAAACTGTCCTGTCCCCGCATCGGCATGAATTTCTGCAGCGCCGGACGATGCGAGGGAGCTTCCTCCACCAACACTGCATCGGCAGGCATCGCCGATGAGAGCGCGTGCAGGAGATACTCCGCCGTTATGGGGCTGGTCGCGACGGGTTTGGCGGGTGAGGGGCGGGGTGCGGGCATCGCGCGGCGGCTCTGCGGCAGCAGTTCCAGCAGCGTTGTCAGCGCCGGTCTCATGGTGGCGATGATGCTGGTGCCGCGAGGCGTCACCGCGGCTGCGGTTGGATCGTCCGTGATCTGGAAGATCGTGGTCGTGCCATCGAAGATCGATGCGTCGCCTTCTACGTGGAAAGTAAATGCGGGCGCCCCGATCACGACCAGCAGATCGTAGCTGCGAAGCGCGTCGGAGAGCTGCGTCGGCGAAGCATGCAGGAAACCTGCAAACTGCCGATGCCGTTCGGGAAAGCTGCACCGCGCCGAAAACGGACTGATCCAGACCGCAGCTCTCGCCTTCTCCGCGATCTCGACCATGAGATCGACGGCCTGGGCGCGATCGACGCCCGGGCCGACCACGAATGCGGGTTGCTCGCTTGCCCCGAGCGCATCCACCAGCGCGAGCATCGCGTCCGCGTCGGGGCCGAGTTCGCGGCTTACGCGGCGGGGCTCCATGGGTCGGGTTTGACGGACCCAGTCGTCAATCGGCACCGAAACAAAGGTCGGTCCGCATGGCGGCTGCATCGCCATGTAATAAGCACGCGCGATCGCGGCGGGCACGTCTTCGGCCCGCGCAGGCTCGACGGAAAACTTGACATAGGGCCGCGGAAACTCCGAGGCGCGCTCCGCATACAGGAACGGTTGCAGCGGCAAAATGCTGCGCGCCTGTTGGCCCGCGGTGATCACCAGCGGCGTCTGATTGCGGTGAGCGGTGTAGACATTGCCGAGCGCGTTACCAACCCCGGCGGCGGAATGTAGATTGACGAAGCCGGCGTTGCGCGTCGCCTGGGCGTACCCGTCCGCCATCCCGACCACCGAGGCTTCCTGCAACCCGAGCACATAATCGATATCGTCGGGCCAGTCGCTCAGGAACGGCAGTTCTGTCGAGCCGGGATTGCCGAATACTTTTCGTATTCCGAACGCCCGCAGCAGATCAAGCGTCGCCTGCTTGACGCTGACCGGCTTATTGGAAGCTTTCAGTGGCTTGCCCGGCAAAGCCGTATCCCCGGAACATGGCTCGCCACGGCGAGCCTCACCACGTGGCGACGCCCTTCATGGTCGGCTGACCTTCATAGTTTGCGGTCCACAATCCCATGTTGGCGCTGGTCTCGTCCGCGTTGACGCTGAACTCACTGCCTTCGAACAGCGGCTGCACCCCGCGATAGACGAATTTCTTTGGCGCCGTGCCGCCATGCAGTTTGGCGGCGAATTCAACCAGGAACGCCGCTTGCATCGGGCCATGGAAGACCAGGCCGGGATAGCCTTCGACCTTGGTGACATAGTCGCGGTCATAGTGAATGCGGTGACCATTGAAGGTGAGGGCCGAGTAGCGAAACAGCAGCACGGGATCGGCCATGAGCGTTTCGCGGTGCGTGGCGGCGGGCGGCGGGGTCGCCGGCTTGGCGGGCGCCGATGGCTGGGCAGCGGACATGTCCCGATAAACGATATCCTGTCGCTCCCGCAACGCAGCGCCGCGCGAAGTCGTGATCAGGTGATCGACGGAGACAAAACACAACACGCCCGTGCTGCCCGTCTTCATCGTCACATCGGCGATCCGCGAGGTTCTCGTCACCTCATCGCCGACCCGCAGCGGCTCAAAGAACTCCAACTCGCCGCCTGCCCACATCCGGCGGGGCAGCGGCACTGGGGGCAGGAACCCTCCACGCGTGGGATGTCCGTCCGGTCCCAACTCCGACATCGGATAAACTGGCTGGCCGAGGCACCAATGAATTGTGAACGGCGCAGCGTCGCCGTGCCTGGGTTCGCCGATCTCCATGAACAGCGTGGCCCGCAACCCCTTCGTCAGTTGCGCAGTGACAACGTCGGTAGCTTGCGTACTGCGGCCGATCCATTGGCGCAGATGGTCGAGGTCGGGTTTGTCGCTCATGACGATTTGATCCGGGGATGAGAAGGTTTTGTGCTTTTGACCCGTTCGCCGATGCCGGGAACGGCGCCATACTGACGCGGCGCATCGACGACAATCGCGGCTGGCGCGGGATAGCTGACCGGTCCGGCAGGGGTCTGGACTTCGACGCGCCGCAGATGCGGATGGACGGCAAGATCGGCCATGCTGTTGACCTCCGCAAATGCAATGTCCGCCTCCGACAGGCGCTTGAGCAGTTCCTCACGCGCCATGCCCGCAAAGATGCCGCCGACCGTGGTGTCGGTGAGTGCCCGGTTGCTGACGCGCGCCACCATGCTCGAAAACCTGGGATCGCTGGGCAGGTCCGGGCGGCCCAGTACATCAGTGCAAAGCTTCTTCCATTCGCGTTCGCTCTGGATCGAAATCAGGATGTCCTTGCCGTCTCGCGAGCGGAACACGCCGTAGGGCGCAATCGAAGGATGAGCAAGCCCCATCCGCTGCGGCGGATTGCCGGCTTCGGCGTTGAGCAGCGGCACCGAGAGCCAATCGACCATCACGTCGAACATTGAGATCCGGATATCCGCCCCGTTGCCGTCCCGTGAGCGCGCGATCAGGGCTTCGAGAATGGCGGCATGCGCGGTCGCGCCGGTGGCGATATCGACAATGGAAACACCCACTCGCGAAGGCCCCTCCGGCCCGCCGGTGATCGAGGCAAGCCCGCTCTCGGCCTGAATCAGCAGATCGTAGGCCTTGCGATGGGCGTAGGGTCCGTCGTCGCCATAGCCCGAGATCGTGCAGCAGATCAGTTTTGGATAATCCTTTCGCAGCCGCTCCAGCGTGAAGCCGAGCTTGTCCATCGAACCGGGTTTGAGGTTCTGGAGCAGAACATCGGCGCCGGCGATCAGTGTTTCCAGCGTCGCGCGGCCTTCCTTCCTGGCAAGGTCGATGACGACCGAATCCTTGCCTCGGTTGAGCCAGACGAAATAGCTGCTTTGCCCTTTGGCCGCCGCGTCATAGCCGCGCGCAAAATCGCCCTCCGGCCGTTCTACCTTGACGACATGCGCGCCGGCATCGGCCAGCCGCGAACTGCAGAACGGCGCGGCGACCGCCTGTTCAACGGCAATGACCTTCAATCCGTCAAGCGGCAGCATTGTTGTTCTCAGTAGGAGCGGGGCATTCCGAGCACATGCTCGGCGAGGTAGGACAAAATCAGATTGGTCGAAATCGGCGCGACCTGGTAGAGGCGGGTCTCGCGGAACTTGCGTTCGACGTCGTATTCTTCCGCGAAGCCGAAACCGCCATGGGTCTGGACGCAGGCGTTCGCGGCCTCCCAGGAGGCATCGGCGGCAAGCATCTTGGCCATGTTGGCCTCGGCGCCGCAATCCATTCCGGCCTCGTATTTACGGGTGGCCTCTCTCACCATCAGTTCGGCCGCGCGCATCGCCGCATAGGCCTTGGCTATGGGGAATTGAATGCCCTGGTTCTGGCCGATCGGCCGACCGAACACGGCGCGCTCCCGCGCGTAGTCGGAAGCTTTGGCAATGAACCATTTGGCGTCACCGACGCATTCGGCCGCGATCAGAATGCGCTCTGCATTCATCCCGGATAGGATGTAGCGAAAGCCTTTTCCTTCCTCGCCGATCAGGTTTTCGGCGGGCACCCGAAGGTCGGTGAAAAACACTTCCGTCGTGGAGTGGTTCATCATGGTGCGGATCGGGCTGATCGAAAGGCCGTTGTCCTTTGCCGCCTTCATGTCGACGATGAACACGGACAGCCCATCGGTGCGCTTCCTGGCCTCCTCTTTCGGCGTAGTGCGGGCCAAGAGGATCATCAGGTCGGAATACTCGGCGCGACTGGTCCAGATTTTCTGGCCATTGACGATGTAGTGCGAATTGCCATCGCGCCTGGCGAATGTCTTCAGCGACGATGTGTCGGTGCCGCTGGTAGGCTCGGTGACACCGAAGGCTTGCAGCCGCAACTCGCCGCTGGCGATCTTCGGCAGCCATTGCGCTTTTTGTTGCTCGTTGCCGTGCCGCAGCAGCGTGCCCATCGTGTACATCTGGGCGTGGCAGCCGCCGCCATTGCACCCGGCGCGCTGGATTTCCTCGAGGATCGCGGCTGCGGCGGAGAGCTTCAGGCCGGCGCCGCCATATTCTTCCGGGATCAGCACCGAAAGATATCCGGCCTCCGTCAGCGCATCGACAAAGGCTTTCGGGTACGCCATCTCGCGATCGAGCTTGCGCCAGTATTCGCCCGGAAACTGCGCGCACAGTTTGGCAACCGCATCGCGGATATCGGCGTACTCGTCGGGTTCTGTCGCGGTCATCTCAGCTCGGTTGGCAAGGCAACGGCTCGCATCGTGGCGGTGCCTTGACCGTTTGCGCGAGCGACGAAATGAAGTTGATGTTCAAGGTCCTTCAATTCACGCGGGAATGCGTACCGGCAGCGACTCGATGCCGCGGACGAAGCTGGAATATACTCGCTTGGGCTCGCCGACCACCTCGATCCGGTCGAACCGTTTCAGCATCTCCTGCCATACGATCTTCAATTGCAGTTCGGCGAGCCGCATCCCGACGCAGCGGTGAATGCCGAAGCCGAACGACAGATGCGTGCGGGGCCGGGTGCGATCGATGACAAACTCGTGCGGGTTCTCGATGCCTTCCTCGTCGCGGTTGCCGGAGACGTACCACATCACCACCCGGTCGCCCTTGCGGATTTTCTTGCCGCCGATCTCGGTATCCACCAGCGCGGTGCGCCGCATATGCGCCAGCGGCGTTTGCCAGCGAATGACCTCCGGCACCATGGAATCGATCAGGGCCGGGTTGTCGCGCAGCTTCTGGTACTGGTCAGGAAACTCATTCAATGCCAGCACCGAGCCGCTCATGGTGTTGCGCGTGGTGTCGTTGCCGCCGACGATCAGCAGGATGATGTTGCCCATCAGGTTGTCGGGGTCCATGTTCCGGGTCGCGTCGCTATGGGCCATCATCGAGATCAAATCGTTTTTCGGCTCGGCATTGACGCGCTCGTTCCAGAGCTTGGAGAAATACGCCGCGCACTCGTCCATCTCGGCGCGGCGTTGTTCCGGCGATTCGACGACGCCGCTTTTCGGCAATGCGGTCGAGACGTCGGACCAGCGCGTCAGCTTGCGGCGCTCTTCCAATGGAAAATCGAACAGGGTAGCCAGCATCTGGGTGGTCAGTTCGATCGAAA
>JBJMTO010000171.1:0-3054 GCA_045811665.1 Bradyrhizobium sp. | reverse complement strand
AGGGCGGCGAGATCCTGGACCATATTGCAAAATCACGAACCCATGCGAGCTACAGCCACACGGCCATCGCGGTTCCGGACCTGGAGCATGCGGAAGTGCTCAAGCACCTGACGGGCCCGGCCGACCAGCGCATTGCGGCTTAGAGCGTTTTCAAGCGAAGTCGATAGCGGTTCGCGCGCAGACGAGAATTTTTGCACTCCGGAACGCCCTCTTTTAGGAACACGGCTGCTGCGCTCCCGTTGGCCCACGCAACCAACCAGGAGTTTGAGATGAAGAAGCTCGTCATTGCGACCGCCGCCCTCGGCCTCATGTGCGGATCTGCCTTCGCCCAGAACCAGACCGGCCCCGCCGCGCAGTCCGACAACATGCAGAAGCCCGGCATGACCAACACGGACAAGGGCACCATGACCAAGGGCACGACGGGCATGAGCCAGGATGGCGTGAGCAAGGGCGGAATGGTGAGGCCCGACGCCTCCGGCCAGGGCGGCTCCGGCCCGGGCAGCGACCAGGGCGGCACCAAGACCCGCAGCAACATGAAGTAAGCCGGTTTCCTGTACGGCTTGCCTCCCGGCCGCGTCGCTTCCTACAAGGCGGCGCGGCCATTTCATGACGTGCGTCCTTTTTGGAAACCTGCCGAGCGAAGCCGCGTTGTCCAACGCACTGCCGGGTGACAACCGGACGCAATGGGGATGTTGGACGCGGCGCATTTTTCCGGTTTCTGCCCGCGACATCAACGCATCGGTACGCGCTGACAACTAACCTGTTCCCGGCAAGTGCACCCTTAGTATCGCACCCCTCACAATCGTGCGCGCACCGGAACGGTCAGGTCACGCGCGAGTTGCCCATCTCCAGCAAGGAGATCGTCATGAGCGTTGAAGGTAAAGTGAAGGAAGGCGCCGGGTTCATCAAAGAAGAGATGAACGAACACGGCAAATCCCCCGAGAGCCAGAAGAAGGCTCAGGAAGGTCGCGACTTGCGCAACGAAGGCCGGATCGAAGACGGCAAGCCGCCGAAGACGACGAAGCCGGGTACCGGTCACTAGATCGCGTTTCGAAAACCCCGTTTGATGAAAACCGCCCCTGATCATGTCAGGGGCGGTTTTTCACCTTCATGACCAGCCGATACATGCCTATGCGATCTTCCTAGCTGCGATCTTCCGAAGATGCAGTCCTACAAAGATGGAGGGCGGCTCGAAACCATGCAGGGCGACGGCTGGTAGAACGCGCCGGCTATTGTATGGTCGGACGTTTCTTGTGAGGGGTTGATGAAAATTGCCATTGTTGTCGCCGGCTTGCTCGTTGTTGCTGCTGCCGTTCTCGTGTCGGTACAGCCCGGCTTTCTGAAGCCTGCGTCACTGGCACTCGTGAAGAAGTCCGACATCTTCGGCTTTTCGCCAGGCATGACGTTCGACGAGACAAACAAGCTCATCACGCAACGTCGCTACCGCTGCCGTCAGCTTCGCGATTCCTACGTCCTCGAGTGCGGGGTCGACGGCGCCAAGGTCACGATCTTTGCCGACGACGTTGACCCTGGCAATCCCGATCCCAGGCATCCCATCTGGCGCGTCAATGCGGAGTTGAGCAATCCGGGGCGGCAAGACGCTGCTTCCAAAGACGCTGCCGTCAAATCGATATCCGACCAGTTCAACGCCCAGCCAACCAGGGACGTCCGGGAGGGATGGACATGGACCGTCGGCCGTGGCCTTAAGCTGAGCTACGACGGCGCCGCCTTGAAGCTCGTGGACGAAGCCGAGGAAATCAGGCGTGGCAAGCAGGACGCAAAGCGCTAGGGAGCGCGACGCCGGATGCCCTTCAGTGACGAAGCCGGTTGACGGCCTATAGCGGCAGCCACGACATTCCTCTTTAGTGTCTCGGCACATAGGCCGCGAAGCCAATTCCGATGCCGAGCAGGCTTTGCAGCATGGCAGTTGGTCGCGCCGGGGTTCAATCGTGAAAAGATTTCCGCTCGGCAACTGATGAGGTGCACCCGCGCTGTTGCGGGCACTCTATCGCATCCGCGCAACTGTTCCTTAATGGGTTTCTCGCCTAAATTGCGCTATCCTGGAATGAACGTGGCGGGGCTTGGTGCGGATCTTCGCGGGTGTACAGGCGATGCGGGGCGTCGCTGCGCTGTCGGTGGTCTGCGGACACGCGATCAGTGCGCGTCCCGACATGGTCGGGCCGGAGCTTGCCGAGGGCGCGCTGACGATACTCGCGAGCGGCGTTGACATCTTCTTCGTGATTTCCGGCTTCATCATCGCAACCACGGCGACGGCACAACACAACCCGCTGGATTTCGCTTTCAGACGGGCCCTTCGAATTTTTCCGCTCTATTGGCTGGTGTTGCTGGCGGCGTTTGTCAGCTCCTCCTGGATCGCGCTGGCGCCGGGCGACCGCCCCGCCCTCGACCTCGGAACCATCTTCGCATGGACCTATCCGAACTGGTACCTTGCGCCAGCGTGGTCGCTGGCTTTCGAACTGCACTTCTACGTCGCCGTCGCCGTTGTCCTGGCGATCAAGCCGGACCGGCTGTTCGAGATCTTGTTCGCGGGATTCGGCCTGGTCATTCTTGCTCTCGTCTTCGGCCTTGAGCTCGGGATCTACTTCCATCCGCTGGTGCTGGAATTTGGTGCCGGCGTTGTCATCGCCTATCTCCAGAGAAGCGGACGATTGCGCTTTTCGCGCCACTTCCCCGCCGTTTCCGCGGGCCTGTTCGTGGCCGGCTGGTACTGGATTTTCGTGCATGGAGCGGCCGACCCGCAATTCGCGCGCGTCCTGACCTATGGCCTCGGCTCGGGATTGCTGATCCATGCCGTGATCGCTGCCGAGATCGAAGGACGATCCTTCTCACCGGTCCTGCAATGGCTCGGCAAGATCTCGTACGCGTTGTACATCGTCCATTATCTGGTGGTGAAATGGATCGCCAACTTTGACGGACTGTGGCTTCTGTCGACCGCCGGGACAATCATCGCCGGCATCCTGCTCTCCATCGGTCTCGCCGCCGCCTTGCACGTCGCCGTTGAGGCACCGATCCTCGACTGGGGGCGCAAGGTAA
>JBJMTO010000170.1:0-51476 GCA_045811665.1 Bradyrhizobium sp. | reverse complement strand
AGTCGCTGAAGTCGCGTGACGTTTCGCGCAGCGTCACCACCTGGCGCAGGATGTTCTCGACGGCGCCGCGCACGACGTCGGCCAGGCGCGGATCGTTGCGGTCGGCGAGCGCGCGCAGGTGTTCCGCGGTGAGCTGGATCGGCGTCAGCGGATTCTTGATTTCGTGCGCGATGCGGCGGGCGACGTCGGCCCAGGCCGACGTGCGCTGCGCCGAGACAAGCTCGGTAATATCGTCAAGGGTAATGATGTAGCTGTCACGCGACTGGCTGGTTTGCTCGGCGCTGACGCGAACCGACAGGTTGCGCTCATGGCCATCACGATTGATCGTGATCTGGCCCTGCACCAGACGCTGCGTGCCCTCGCGTGCGGTCTTCATGATATCGTCCAGCTCGGGGAGCACCTCCGAGAGCGGATGATCCAGCGTTTCGGATTCAGCGTGCCCGATCAGTTTTTCGGCAGAGCGATTAAGGATGCCTACGCTTCCAGAGGCATCGACGCCGATTATGCCCGCGCTTGCCGATGACAGCACGGCCTCGATGAAGCGGCGACGGCTGTCGATCAACTCACTTGCACTGACCAATTCGTCCCGCTGCGTGCGCAGCTCCTGGGTCATCTTGTTGAAAGTTTCGCCTAGCTGCGCCAGATCGCCTTCGGACTTGTGCACCGGCACCTGAACGTGCAGGTCTCCTGTCGAAACCAGATTAGCCGCGCTCATCAGCCGCCTGATCGGCGTGACCAGCCAGTTTGCAAAGTTCAGCCCGATTAGCACCGAAGCCATGAGGATGGTCAGACCGATCACCGCAAACATCAAGGCGAGCGACACCTGCATTCCCAGCCGCCGGGATTCCAGCTCAGCGTATTCGGCGACGCTGGCCTGTGTTTCGTTGACCTGTGCCACTACGTGCGGATCAAGCAGCCTGGCGACATATAGAAAAGTATCGTTGAACGCACGCAGTCGGATCACGGCCGCGACGTAATTTCCCTCGGGAAAGACCGATATTTCAGGCTCATTTTCCTTCACGTTGCTCAGGAACTCCGCCGCCGGCGTGGTGAAGGCCTGCTGAATCCCAGTCTGGGCCGTCTCGACGATATTGCGGTCCTTGTCGATAAGCATGGCCCCAGGCAGGTTGCGGGAGGCGGCGCTTGCGGTCAGAAGCTCGCGGAAGGTGCCGCGATCCTGATCGTATAGCGGCCGTGCATGCGAGATGTCATTGGCCATCCCCAAAATGTCGCCACGAATAAGCTCCGCGTGCTCGTAAAGATACGCGCGCGCAACGATCAATGAGTTCTGGATCACCTCACGGGTCGGGCCGGAAAACAGGCGATCGAAGCCGCGGTCGATGGTTACGTTGGCGACGATCGCGACCAGAACAGCCGGCAACACCGCGATGACCGAAAACAGCCCTACAATCTGGACGTGCAATTTTGCAGCGGCTCGGCCGCGGCGGCGAGCCTGCACGACCTTCCAGACTTCCCGCACGATAATTCCGACCAGCAGCAGGATGATCGCCGCGTTGATCAGCATGAAGGAGACGACAACTTCGCGGGTCGGCTGAATGCGGGTCAGGCCCGTGAGCACCACGAAGGTAAGTAGCGCCGAGAGCAGCGCGAGCACGACGGCAAACGGCGCCACCAACCTCCAGAGGGAGCGCCTCTTGGGTTCGGCGAACGACGGATTGAATGATGCGGCCGAGGTTTCTGCGATGGTCATTCGGGCCAGGGTGAAACGACGGTGTTACGTGCGCCGTCAGCGAACTGATGCATTCATACCACAATGTTGCCGGATTGCGACAATTCCGCGGCGCGCGATGCATCCCGATGGCCGCTTTCCGCGCCAGCGGCCGCTAACCGCCGCTTCGGTAAACCTGGATGTCCAGATCGCGTATCTTTTTGCGCAGCGTGTTGCGGTTAAGCCCGAGTAAATCAGCCGCTCGTATCTGATTGCCCCTGGTCGCCGCCAAGGCAGCCGTAAGCAGCGGCACCTCGATTTCCTTGAGTATGCGGTGATAGAGACCCGGCGGCGGCACGCCGTTGGGAAAGCCCGAGAAGTGCGAGGATAAAAAGGCCTCCACCGCGCCGCCGAGATTGTCGACCCCGTTGTGCACGTTGCCACCCGACGTCACCGCAGGAGGCGCCAACTCCCCATCGATCACCGACCCGGTGATTACGTCCTGCGGATACAAGGCCGCAAGCCGTCGCGCGAGGTTTTCCAGTTCGCGCACATTCCCTGGCCAGCGATGCTGCTTCATGCGTTCCAGCGCCAGCGCGTCGAGTTTCTTCGGCGGCAGCCCATCCTTCTCAGCAAGCGCGAAGAAGTGCCTTATCAAGTCAGGCAAATCCTCGATCCGCTCGCGAAGGGGCGGCAGCCGCAAGGGGACTACATTAAGACGGAAGAAGAGGTCTTCGCGAAACAGTCCCTGTTGGATCAGGATGCGTAGATCCTTGTTGCTAGCGGCAACGATGCGCACGTCGGTTTTGATCGGTGTGCGGCCGCCGACCGTCGTGTATTCGCCCTGCTGCAGGACGCGGAGCAGACGAGTTTGGGCCTCCATCGGCATGTCCCCGATTTCATCGAGGAACAGCGTACCGCCCTCAGCCTGTTCGAACCGCCCCGACGCGCGGGTGTTGGCGCCGGTGAACGCGCCGCGTTCATGGCCGAACAATTCGGATTCGATCAGGTCTCGCGGGATTGCCGCCATGTTCACGGCGACGAACGGACCGTTGCGCCGCTTGCCATAGTCGTGCAGCGCGCGGGCCACCAGCTCCTTGCCGGTGCCGGACTCCCCGGAGATCATCACCGTAAGGTCGGTCTGCATCAGGCGTGCCAGTACGCGGTAAATTTCCTGCATCGCCGGCGACCGCCCGACGAGGGGTATCGATTCAAACTCGGAATCATCAGCCTGGTGGGCGACTCGCTCCTTTGGTTCGGCCAGCGCGCGGCCGACAATCGCGATCAGCTCCTTCAGGTCGAACGGCTTTGGCAGGTACTCATACGCGCCGCGTTCGGACGCGCGGATCGCGGTCATAAACGTGTTCTGCGCGCTCATGACGATAACCGGAAGGTTCGGCCTCATCTTCTTGATGCGCGGTAATAGATCGAACGCGTTCTCGTCGGGCATCACGACATCGGTGATGACCAGATCGCCCTCCCCTTGACTCACCCACCGCCACAGCGTGGCCGCATTGCCGGTCAGTCGCACCTCGTATCCTGCGCGCGAAAGAGCCTGGTTCAATACCGTGCGGATCGCCGTGTCATCATCGGCGACGAGTATGCTACCTGCGGGCATCGTTGTTCTTCCTCATCTCGTGTTCTGTGAGGCATGCAAGGCGAGTGCCGAATGCTCATCGCGATCGCTTTCATCGAGATGTCGGGCCGTGTTGAACATGGGCAGCAGCACGCGGAATATCGTTTTGCGTGGCTGGGATTCGCATTCGATGATACCGCCGTGATCGCCGACGATTTTGGCCACCAACGCCAGACCGAGTCCGCTACCCGTCGGTTTTGTTGTGACGAATGGATCGAACAGGTTGGGTAGCAAGTCGTCCGGCACGCCGTTGCCATTATCCTTGACGCAGAATTCCAGGGGCAACGAGACCCGCGATTTCTTCCCGGGCACGGACAGTCGAACGCCAGGGCGGAAGGCGGTGGTCAGTTGAATCTCTCCATCGCTGCCAAGATCGGCGACGGCCTCAGCGGCGTTCTTTACAAGGTTCAGGAATACCTGAATCAGTTGGTCCTGATTGGCCAGCACCGGCGGTAGCGAGGGATCATACTCTTCAACGAACCGGACATTCCGGGCGAAGCCGGATTGCGCAAGCCGTTTGACGTGGTCAAGCACGGAATGAATGTTGACGGGTCCCCGCGCTACGGGACGGTCGTCGCCGAAAACCTCCATCCGATCGACCAACGTGACGATGCGGTCCGCCTCGTCGCAGATCAGCCTGGTCAGCATGCGGTCTTCCGAGGATGCTGCCTGCTCAAGCAACTGCGCCGCGCCGCGAATGCCCGACAAGGGATTCTTGATTTCATGGGCTAGCATGGCAGCAAGCGCAATCACAGAACGGGCTGCGCTTCGGTGGGTCAATTGCCGGTCCATCTTGTCCGCGATGGTGCGTTCCTGCAGCATCACCACGATCTGGCCCGGCCGCTCTGTAAGCGGCGCGACGTGAAGGTCCACCTGACGGTCACCGCCGATTCGGGGAGTCCCCAGATCCACCTTGTACTCGTTGACCGGGGAGCCGCTCGATCGCACCTGATCGATCAACGCCAGCAGCGGACTGCCGAACGGAACAAGTTCCTTTAGCGACTGCCGTCGCAGAAATTGGGTCGAAATCTCAAAAAAGGATTCCGCCGCCATGTTCGCGTCAACGATCTTGCCGTCCGGTGCGATCAGCAATACCGGGTTCGGCAAGGCGTTGAGGATAGCCTCGCTATCGGACGGCATCTGAGTTCGATGTTCCATGGCCAAACTCATGCAGCGGCGCTCCAAGCAAACTCGTCAAACGCATCTTGTAGCGATCGATGCACGGATGAAGGATTGTCTGAGGTCAGAATCTTCGTGCGCCACGTCTTGAGGGTGGTGCCGGGTGCGCGGCTGCATCGGGCGGCTACGTCCAAAGCCCAACCGAGATGCTTGCGCGCATGCCGCACCCCAATGCGCAGTCCATAGTGACTGCAAACCTCGTCATAGAGCGTGCGCACGTAACGGAGTTGATCCGTGAGCGGCGGCGGAGCTTCGAGGATGCCAGTTTCGAACCGGCGCGCGATCTGGCCGGGTAACCACGGTTGACCTAGCGCTCCACGGCCGACCATTACGGCATCGGCGCCGGACTTCTCGAGTGCGAACACCGCCTGCTCAAACGACGTGATATCGCCGTTGACGACAAGCGGAACCTCGATGGCGTCCCTGACGGCGCGTACAGCCGCCCAATCAGCCTCACCTTTGTAGAACTGGCAGCGAGTCCGGCCGTGCACCGAGATCATCTGAACGCCTACGGCTTCCGCCCTCCGCGCAAGCTCTGGTGCGTTCAGCGAGCGCTCGTCCCAGCCCAGCCGCATCTTCAAGGTCACAGGGATCTTCACAGCTCCAATCGTCGCCTGGATCAATGTCAAGGCGTGATCGAGATCCCGCATCAGTGCTGAACCGGATTGCCCGCCGGTGACGTGGCGTGCCGGGCAGCCCATGTTGATGTCGATGATTTCGGCGCCCTCGGCTTCCGCGATACGCGCGCCCTCAGCCATCCAGCGCGCTTCGCAGCCGGCGAGTTGAACGACATGCGGGCCAACCCCACTGGCCTCGCACCGCAGCCGTGACATGGGGCGACCGTTCACCAAATCGTCGCTTGCGGTCATCTCGGAGACGACGAGGCCCGCCCCGAGCGCGGCTGCAAGACGTCGAAACGGCGCGTCGGTGATGCCCGACATCGGCGCAAGAAAGACCGGGTTTGCGATCTCGACAGCGCCTATTTTCAACGAGCTTGGTCTGGCAGATTCACAACCGGTCACGTGCTTCTCTTTCACCGGTTACTCCCCATGGAGCCGCCCCAACCCTGAACTTTGAGCACAAATGTTGTGCAATCAATTTCGGTGCCTACAGTTTAGACAGCTTTGGACAGGGTTGCAAGTGCAGTGCAGCAATGAGCGAATTTCCTGCAGGTACGGGAAATCGCTCTGTTTTCAGCGCCGGAGCGTGATATGGGCAGTGCGACCGAAGTTCTCCCAACAAATCAACATGCTCACCATGCCAAAACACGTCCGGACTGCAGCTATCCTCGTCGCAGCTGGCCGCGGGCTCCGGGCGGGTGCTGGGGGACCTAAACAATACCGCTCCATCGGCGGCCAGAGCGTGATCTTCCGGGCGATGGAACCCTTTTGCCGGCATCCGCAGATATCGCTGGTGCAGCCGGTCGTGAATCCTGACGACGCCGCAATTTTCGAGGGCGCGGTCAGCGACCTGCGACACGAGCTTCCCGCAAATGGCGGAGCGTCCCGGCAGGCTTCGGTCCACGCTGGACTGGAGGCGCTCGCCACGCACAAACCCGATGTGGTCCTCATTCATGACGCGGCTCGGCCGTTCGTTTCGGCGGCATTGATTTCGAGGGCAATCGATGCAGCCGGGCGCACAGGCGCGGCCATTCCCGCCATCGCCGTCGCGGACACCATCAAGTTGGTCGGGCAGACCGGCGACGTCGAAGCAACGCCGGAGCGCGCGCGGTTGCGCATCGCGCAGACACCGCAGGCGTTCCGGTTTGATGTCATACTGGACGCCCATCGCCGCGCCGCGCGCGAGGCTCGCAGCGATTTCACCGATGATGCGGCACTTGCGGAATGGGCAGGATTGACCGTTGCGACATTTGAAGGCGATCCTGCGAACATGAAGCTGACCACACCGGAAGATTTCGTCCGCGAAGAAGCTCGTCTCGGCGCTATGCTGGGCGACGTTAGAACCGGCAGCGGCTACGACGTTCACGCTTTTGGCGAAGGCGATCACCTGATGATCTGCGGCATCCGGGTTCCGCACAGCCGCGGCTTTCTCGCGCATTCCGATGGCGATGTCGGCCTTCACGCGCTGGTCGATGCGATACTCGGAGCCTTGGCCGACGGGGATATCGGTTTGCATTTTCCGCCGAGCGACCCGAAGTGGAAGGGCGCACCATCGGACAAATTCCTGAAATATGCGGTCGATCGGGTTGCTTCGCGTGGCGGGCGGATTGCACATCTTGATGTGACGCTGATTTGCGAGCGGCCGAAAATCGGTCCGCTCCGGGAAGCGATGCGCGGGCGCATCGCCGAAATCGCGGGCCTGTCGATCTCGCGGGTGGCGGTGAAGGCTACCACCAGCGAACGGCTGGGATTCACCGGCCGAGAGGAAGGCATTGCCGCGCTCGCGAGCGCAACCGTCCGTTTGCCGTGGAACGACATAGCCGGGAGCGCTTGAGATGAGCGGCAGCGACGCCCGCGCTCTCTCCCGCTCGCTGCTCGATCTCTGCCGAATGCGCAAGCTGACCATTGCGACGGCGGAATCCTGCACCGGTGGCCTGGTCGCCGGCGCCCTGACCGAAATCCCCGGATCGTCCGATGTGATCGACAGGGGATTCATAACCTATTCGAATTCCGCAAAGCGCGCGATGCTCGGGGTAAAGGCGACAACGCTCGCCCACTTCGGCGCGGTCAGCAAGGAAACGGCGACCGCCATGGCGTTCGGCGCGCTGGAGCGGGCCGGCGTGGATCTCGCGGTCTCGATTACCGGCATCGCCGGTCCCGGCGGCGCAACGCCCGGCAAGCCTGTCGGGCTCGTACATATCGCGGTCGCCGCCCGCGATGGACGGATTCTCCACCGCGAATGCCGCTTCGGCGCGATCGGGCGCGGCGCGGTGCGTCAGCGCTCCGTTGTCGAGGCCCTGCGAATGCTGATGGACCTCGCGCGTGGACCGCAAGTATCGGCAAGACCGTTGCGCGAAGCGGCCAGCCGTTTGCGTCCGCGTGTTGCGCGTTCCCCGCGCCGCACGGCCGTCAAGCGGCGGCGCCCACCTCGGCTCTAAATCGAAGCCCCGCATCAACTCCGCCCAACAATCCCGGTTTTTCCATAGATCAGATCGGCGCGCTTTTCGAACGCGGCTGCAAAGCGCCGAAACGCGGTGTCGAACATTGTGCCCATCAATATCGCAAGCATCCTGCTCTTGAATTCGTACCAGAGATAAAAATTCACCTCACAGACACCTTCCGATTTCGGCTCGAACGTCCAGCGGTTCTCCAGATTGCTGAACGGCCCTTGCAGATATTCGACCAGGATCTTCAAATTCGCCCGGTCAAGGGTGACTTTCGTGGTGAAAGCTTCCCGCACCAGCTTGAAGGATACGGTCATGTCGCAGATGACGATCTCGGTACCGTCAGGCTTTGAGGTGCGCTGGCGTACCTTCAACGAACTGCATAGCGGCACGAACTCCGGATAACGCTCGACGTCGGCAACCAGATCGAACATCTGCGGCGCGCTGTGCTTGACAAGACGCCTGCTGTTGAACCTCGGCATGGCCCGATGCTCAGCGTGATTTTGCAGCGCGCGCCGCCCGAAGCCTGGCGAAATCGTCGCCGGCGTGATGTGACGAGCGAGTGAGCGGGCTTGCCGATACCATCAGGAAGCCCTTGGTGTAGGCGACCTTCTCGTAACCGGAGAATTCATCGGGCGTCACATAGCGCATTACCGCGTGGTGCTTGCGGCTGGGCTGCAGGTACTGGCCGATGGTGATGAAGTCGACGTCTGCCGAGCGTAGATCGTCCATCACTTGCAACACTTCGTGGCGCTCCTCGCCAAGCCCTACCATGATGCCCGATTTGGTGAAGATCGTCGGATCGATCTCCTTGACCCGCTGCAACAGCCGGATCGAATGAAAATAGCGCGCGCCCGGCCGTACGCTGAGATAGCGCGACGGCACCGTCTCCAGATTGTGGTTGAAGACGTCCGGCTTGGCGGCCACGACGGTTTCAAGCGCGCCTTCCTTTCGGAGGAAGTCGGGCGTCAGTATCTCGATCGTCGTGGTCGGGCAGCGCGCCCGGATCGCTGCGATGCTCTTCGCGAAATGTTCGGCACCTCCATCGGCGAGATCGTCCCGGTCGACCGAGGTAACGACGAGGTGGCTCAGCCCAAGCTTGAAGGCCGCCTCTGCAAGATGCTCAGGCTCATGTGGATCGAGCGCCCCAGGCATCCCCGTCTTGACGTTGCAGAAGGCGCAGGCCCGGGTGCAGGTGTCGCCCATGATCATGAAGGTCGCGTGCTTCTTGTCCCAGCACTCGCCGATATTCGGACACCCGGCTTCCTCGCACACGGTAACCAGACCGTTTTCCTTGACGATCTTGCGAGTTTCGGCATATCCGCGCGTGTTCGGCGCCTTCACCCGAATCCAGGCCGGTTTGGGCGGCGAGAATGCATCGGGCCGATTCACCTTTTCCGGATGGCGCGGGCGCAACGGCGTGGCTGAAACAGTATCGACGACGACGACCATAGAGAATCCGTCCTGATAGGTCCTCTAGCTAATCCGGTGGACCGAGAACCGCAACCGCTCGCCTTGGTCTGCTGTCGGTCCTAGCATGCCCCCAATGGGTCAAAACCGAACCGCAGGCGATCAAATATTGGGCAAACCGCTGAAACGGTCTTTCTTCGCCCGCAGCGTGCATGAGGTCGCCCCCGAACTGATCGGCGCGACCTTCCTGGTGAACGGTGTCGGCGGCCTGATTGTGGAGGTCGAGGCCTATCATCACACCGATCCGGCCGCGCACTCGTTCCGAGGGCCGACGCAGCGCAATCTGGTGATGTTCGGCCCGCCTGGCTTCATCTATGTGTATCGGTCCTACGGCATTCATTGGTGCTTGAATTTCGTCTGCGAAAAGACCGGCTCCGCCAGTGCCGTGCTGATCCGCGCAGTCGAGCCGACCCATGGAGTTGCAACCATGCGTCGGAGGCGCAAATTGCGCGACGAGCGATTGCTCTGCTCCGGTCCCGGCAAGCTCACGGAAGCGCTTGCTGTAACCCATGCGCATAACGGACTGCCGATCGACCTTCCACCAATAACGCTGTTTGCGCGCGCCACCACACCCGAGATCCTTGCAGGCGTCCGCGTCGGCATTACCAAAGCTGTCGATTTGCCATGGCGGTACGGGCTGAAAGGCTCAAAGTTTTTGAGCAAGCCATTTTGACCACCATTCGAGTCAACGAGAACCAGCCACTCCCTGCTCCAAGACGTGCATCCGCAAGCTCGCGGCGGGAGCCGCCCGAGTTTTAAATCCATTCGCCTCTTAAGCAGAGGGCGCAGGGAATGCCGGGGGCTCGATGCGCCCGCAGCCTCGCATGCAAAATGAAAAAGCATACGAGTGTCGTCACCACGGTCACGCCGGAAACGCCCGGCATTCCCCGCACGATGGTTTTAACGGTTTCCTTCGTGATCTCCTCGGTGATCGGGCTTGGTTGTCACCGTCGCCTGCGGTTTGTCTCCGCAAGCTTGACGCCAGCGTCGAGGCGCCAGGACCACACGACTTCGCCGTCCGCCTTGGTGCCGTTCGTCAGCGGCACCTCCACGTCCATCGCATCCCGCCCCGCGTCCGTGACGATCGCGATACGCCCCTCCTTGGGACGGAACGGCGTGGTTATGAAGTGATTTGGGTTGAGGGAAAAGGAAATCATTTTTTGAAATGGGGCTGGACACCCCAAATCACGCTGATTTAGTTCGGCAAATTGCGCTGAGCAAAAACTCGGGATGGTAGATCGCGGAGCGGTCATGAATAGAGAGATCGAGCTGAGAGAAGCCGCGTGTCGATCTGGCAGTGGTGGCCGGAGGAGCGCACCGCAGTTAGGAGCGACCCCTACTCTGTCCCCGCCGTCATTGCGAGCGTAGCGAAGCAATCCAGCTTCGTGAGTTGTGGCGCGTTGGATTGCTTCGCTGCGGTCGCAATGACCAACGGGTTGCGGTTTCCGCGACAAGCCCCGATGCGCCACCACTATTGTCCGCGATCGGCGAACCGGGGCCGCCGCTTCCCGCCAAAAAGGTTTGTGGTTATGGGATCCCGCCTGCGCCCGACGATGGTGGAGCGGTCATGAATAGAGAGATCGAGCTGAGAGAAGCCTCGTGTCGATCTGAGTGGCCCACGAGCGCACCGCAGTCAGGAGCGACCCCTACTCTGTCCCGCCGTCATTGAGAGCGTAGCGAAGCAATCCAGCTTCGTGAGTTGTGGCGCGATGGATTGCTTCGCTGCGCTCGCAATGACGAACGGGTGTGCGGTTTCCGCGACAAGGCCCGATGCGCGCCACTATTGCCCGCGATTGGCCGAACTGGGGCGACCGCTTCGCGCCAAAAAAGGTTTGTGGTTATGGGACCCCGCCTGCGCCCGACGATGGTGGAGCGGGCATGAATAGAGAGATCGAGCTGAGAGAAGCCGCCGGTCGATCCGGCGGTGGTGGCGCTCACGACGTGTTCTGCTACGCTCGGACGCGCGATCATCGGTGGAGGCGTTCATGGATCAACTGCACAATTCTCAATCTCTCTCCGCCATTGCCGCCGAAGCGTTCGATGCGCTTCGGCATGGCCGGCAAATCGGGTTATTTTCCGCGTCGCCTGAAGGATTGACTATCGATAACGCCTATCGCGTCACAGCGCTCGTCAGGGAAATGTATGAGGCGAGCGGCTCGAAGGTGCTTGGCCGAAAGATCGGTTTCACCAACCGCACGATCTGGTCGCAATACGGGGTGTACGCTCCGGTTTGGGGCTATGTTTTCGACAGTACAACACACGACCTGTCCACAGTAGAAGCGCTGCCTTTGCAGCCATTCTCCGAGCCACGCATCGAACCGGAAATCATCTTCGGTTTAAGGACGGCGCCATCTGCTCAGATGACCGACATCTCCCTCTCTTCCTGCATTGCGTGGGTGGCCCTCGGATTCGAGATCGTGCAATCCATATTTCCCGGCTGGAAATTTGCTGCATCGGACACCGTGGCAGCCAACGGCGTACATGGAGCCTTGTTGATCGGACCTCGCCAGCCAATTGCTCCCAGCGCGGCAGAATGGGTCCGGCGGCTTTCCGCTTTCGAAATCGATCTGACGTGCAACGGGACCCTTATAGATCGAGGTCATTCCGGCAACGTACTGGACGGCCCGCTCTCGGCCCTTCGTCATCTGGTCGAGCTGCTGGCGAGAGATCCGGTCAATCCGCCGCTCGCGGCTGGGGAGATTGTCAGCACCGGCACGTTGACCAAGGCAATGCCCATCGCTCCAGGGGAGGTTTGGGCCGCCAAGCCAACCGGGATAGCCCTCGACGAAATCCGGCTCCGTTTTACATGAGACTGAGCTAAGGCGCGAGAAGAACACGACCGCTGCACTCCCCTAAACCGCGCCTCCTGCTGCGCGCCGACGCGGTGATCGAATAACGCTTGTCGCGGACCGAGATGGCACCCGTGAATTCCGCGCCTCGCTTGCACGTAGTGAAGCCAAGGCGCGAGACAAGAACACCAGGTGCTGCTTGCGAGCCCCATTCGCAGTTGAAAAACACTCTATCGCCGAGTCTGGCGAGAGTGCGAGCGCGACCACTTTGCGTCTATTTCGACCGAGCCGGCCATTCTTGACCGATCCGCGCCAACCCACCGGATATGAGGCTGACGCCGTCGCCAGGTTCACTGTGGATTTGTGGTCCACGTTTGCTCGCCGCAGATGCACTTGAACATGCGTAACGTCAGCCCTCTACGCGGATCGAGGATCGTCTCGATCAGCTGTGCTAGAGCGCCGCATCGGTTGCATCGAATCTCAGCCGGTCCGCTGGGCGCGCGGTCGGACATGGCCGATCCTCACCGTACACTCAGTTCGATTGTAAGGATTGTTTTTCCGGAGCTGTCAGGTTCGTCTGTGACCCAAACCCTCCACGGCCCACCCCCCCCCCAAAGATCTTCGCTGTCGCCCAGGTTCAGCATGTCCCGGGCCGCGCGGAGGGCTTCCTTGCGAACAGATGCTAGATCGGGAAGATTGGTCCCCTCCCTGTCAAAAGTCGTTTGGCCGTTGACCATGTGGAAATAGTGCATCGCCATGCTCGGCGCTCCGGTTGAGGCGGGAGCGCTATAGCGTCTCTCTGTCACCGATGATTGCCGAGGGACGGGCGATGATACCGACGTTATTACCACCGCGCAGGTTTGTCAGTCCGGCAGCGTACTCAGAGGACATATAAGTTCGATGACTAACATAGGAGGGATGTGTACGGGTGGCGTGCTGGTCCGCTTGGCCCCGACGAACTCACGCCCTTGCGACTTTCGTCAACGAGCGCGTCGACGCCACTACGGTTCTGGTTGTGACCCCCTCACTTCCAACACCAAGGTCTTTCGCTTTCCGTATCTCAACCTATGATGCCCCGAAACCAGCGGTGGGCATGAAGCGGCGAGAATTCATCAGTCTGTTAGCGATCGCGACAGCGATGTCGGCAAGGCCTGCCCGCGCCCAGCAACCGGCAAAGTTACCGATCATCGGGTTCTTTGGTTCGAGCACTGCTTCGGCGATGGAGAACTGGATGGCTGCCTTTACCCAGCGGCTTAATGAACTTGGTTGGATTGAAGGCCGTTCCGTCGTGATCCAGTACCGATGGGCGGAGGGTCGGAAATCCCGTTATGATGAGATTGCCCACGAGTTGGTCCGGCTTAAGGCCGACGTCATTGTCACCCACGGGACTCCCCCGACCGAAGCAGCCAAGCAGGCAACCGCAATCATTCCAATTGTATTTGCGGCGGCAGCCGATCCGGTTGGCAGCGGCCTGGTAGCGAGTTTGGCCCGGCCGGGCGGCAATATCACCGGGTTGTCGCTTCAGCAAAGCGACATCGTTGGAAAGAAACTCGAGCTGTTGCGAGAGGTCGTCACCGGTCTCCGGCGCTTGGCGGTCCTCGGAAACCTAGGCAATCCCGCAACACTGCTGGAGATCGCCGAGGTCGGTCAAGCTGCCGGCAGGCTTGGGCTTGAGATCGTGCCTCTGGAGATGCGACGAGCGGAAGACATTGCACCTGCGATTGCTGGATGCACTGGAAAAGCGGAAGCGCTGTACGTCGCAACGGACCCGTTGATACTCACCAACATCGGTCGCATCAATGCTCTCGCAATGACGGCTCGAATGCCGACGATCTACAATGGCAAGGAGTACCTGGCATCGGGTGGTCTTTTGTCGTACGGACCAAACTACTCTGATCTATTTCGGCGCTCGGCCGAATTCGTCGACAAGATTTTACGTGGAGCAAAGCCGGGCGAGGTCCCGGTTGAGCAGCCCGTAAAGTTTGATCTCGTGATCAACCTGACGAGCGCCAAGGCGCTGAACCTGATTGTTCCGCCCACCCTGCTGGCCCGTGCCGACGAGGTGATCGAATAGTTCCGGCGTGCATCGCTTCGGGGCTAGCAACAAACTGTGCCTGGCGCCTGTATGCTTGCCCGTGAGGCTGGAGCGGACCTGGCCGACCATCGTCCGACCTGTCGCCGACTTCAACGTACGCCCCGCTATCGCGTCCGCTGGTTCATCGGATATCATGCGTCATGAACCCACGGTGTCCATGAGTCTCAGCCGGTGTGGGGTGCGCCCGCGATCCTCCCCAACCCACGCGCAAGAACCACAACGCGCCAACTCTGAAAGGCCATCCATGGAGAGGCTTCCACTTGTGCTCGATCTGACGGGCACCTTCGTCTTCGCGCTTAGCGGAGGGTTGGCGGGAGTCAAGCGAGAGCTCGATTTGTTTGGTGTTCTCGTGCTGTCATTCGCGGCGGCGACTTCGGGAGGCATAACCCGGGACGTTCTGATCGGTTCGATTCCTCCCGGTGCGGTGAACGACTGGCGCTACCTTGGCGTATCGCTCCTTGCTGGAGTGATCACATTCTACTTCTCACGCTTGATCGTGCTTATGTCGAACCCGGTCCTTCTTTTCGACGCCGCAGGACTCGCGTTATTCGCGGTCACGGGTGCATCGAAAGCTCTTGCCTACGGACTGAACCCGGTAATGGCGGTGGTGCTCGGCATGGTGACCGGGATCGGCGGGGGCATGGTGCGCGACCTGTTGCTGGCGGAAATCCCAGTCGTCCTGCGCGCGGAACTTTATGCGGTCGCGGCGCTTGCCGGCGCCAGCGTCGTTGTGATCGGGCACACAATGCATTTACCTGCCACTCCGGTGATCGCTGTGGCATTGATCCTTTGCTTCTGGCTTCGCGTGATGGCGATCAGGCACGGCTGGCGACTACCGGTTGCGAAACTCAGGCATCAACACGGTTCGAGTGTTGCAAAGGAAGAGTCAAAGGATACCGACTAAGCCTGGGCGGATGCACTCCACGCCGCAGTCCTCCAAGTCTGGTCGGCATCGAGCTCGTTCTCCGGTTGCGGAACCCCGGCATGTCTTCTTCGGTGCTATCGGGAGTTCAGCCGACATTCCACCCGAGCGGACCTGGAAACTCTCGTGCCAAATTCGTGACATATTGGTTGGCTGTTCTTTGCGCACGGTCATCGTAGAACAAAACAGTCCACGAGTTGGTGTAGCCTCGATGTTATCGCTTACAGGCGTAGCCGTTCGCGATCCCCGAGCGCATTGACCGGGCTCCGGGAGGCTGAGATGCAGGAAACTTCTCCAGACCACATACTCCAAATTGGATTTGGATTTGGGGCATCCAAGATCTTGTTGAGCGCCGTCGAACTCGGCGTGTTCTCGCTGCTTGCGAACGGTCCGAAGACGGCTCTCGAACTGCAAAATGCCATGGGTCTCCATCCGCGGGGGACGTACGATTTTCTAGACGGCCTTCTCGCGCTCGGATTGCTGCAACGGGACGGCACCGGGGAAGCCGGTAAATACGGCAATACGCCCGCAACCGCGCAGTTTCTGGTCAAGCAGAGCCCCCAGTACATTGGTGGGGTGCTGGAGATGGCGAACGCGCGCTTGTACCGGTTCTGGGCCGATCTCACGCCGGCCCTGAAAACCGGAAAACCTCAAAACGAGATCAAGGACACAGGCAAGTCGATGTTCGCCGAGCTCTATTCCGACCCGGCTCGGCTGGAGCAGTTCATGAACGCGATGGCCGGCATCTCCATGGCCAATTTCATGGCGTTCGCCGAAAAATTTGATTTTTCCAAATACCGAACACTGGCGGATATCGGGGGGGCGACGGGGCAGCTTTCAGCCATTGTCGCGGCCCGGCATCCGCATATGCAATGCCGAACCTGCGACCTTGCCGAGGTGCGACCGATCGCGGAACGCCGGTTGAAGGAACGTGATCTCGGCGGCCGGGTCGTCACCGATACCATCGACTTTTTCGCAGACGAGTTTCCCAAGGCGGACATCATCACAATGGGGATGATTCTTCACGACTGGAATCTCGAGAAGAAGAAGATGCTGATTGCCAAGGCTTACCGCGCGTTACCACCCGGTGGCGCGCTCGTGGCCATCGAGAATCTGATCGACGATGATCGTAGGCAAAACGCCTTTGGCCTCATGATGTCGCTGAACATGCTTATCGAATTCGGCGACGCGTTTGACTTCACCGGCGCCCAGTTCACCGGGTGGTGCAAGGAGCAAGGCTTCAGCCGTTGCGAGATTATTCATTTGGCGGGACCTGCCAGCGCCGCGGTGGCTTACAAGTAGACAGGAACGTTAACCGAGAGCCGCCCTCCCCGCGCCGGGAAAATGCCGGAGCATCATTCGCTGGTCGCGCGTGCCGCAGAGGTCCGCTGACGCGGTATGCCGCGGCACTGGAAATGCTCGCAACGGCCGGCACGCTGTCGTCTTCAAGAGCCGACCTTCGATAGCGTAAACCGTTGGCCCGCGGGGACGCAAGGTTCCGGGCTGCTGCGAAATCAAGTGGCATCCGTCGAGGGCCCCTACCGTCGGTTGGCTTGGGCTAAAACTCCCCATCTGTTACACTACTTGGGGTGAAGGAAGCGCTGATATGGACGTGCCAGGACCCGAGCGCAGGCTGGCGGCGGTGGTGGCTGCCGATGTGGTCGGCTACAGCCGGCTGATGGAGGCTGACGAGACCGGAACGCTCGCGCGTCTCAAAACTCATCGGATCGAACTCATCGATCCCGCTGTCGCGAAAAACCGCGGTCGCATCATCAAGACCACGGGCGACGGCATGCTGCTCGAATTCCAGAGCGTCGCCGAGGCGGTCCTCTGCGCCGCAGAAATACAGCGCAGGATGGCGAGACGCAACACGGACGTCTCCCCTGCCCGGTGGATACAGTTCCGCATCGGCATCAATCTAGGCGACGTGATCACTGAGGAAAACGACATCTTTGGAGACGGCGTCAACGTAGCCGCCAGGCTCGAAGCGCTGGCCGAACCGGGCGGCATCTACGTTTCGGGCGCAGTGCGCGATCAGGTCGGCGACCGCCTCGACGACATCGCGTTCGACGATCTCGGCGATCAGAACGTCAAGAACATCGCCCGCCCGATCCGCGTTTTTCGGGTCCGGCTTGAGCCGGATGCAACGACCGCACCCCGGAGCGATGACGCTACCTCAGCGGCAACGAACCCCAAGAAGCCCTCCATCGCGGTGCTGCCGCTCGTGAACATGAGCGGAGATCCGGAGCAGGAGTTCTTTGCGGACGGCCTGACCGAGGACATCATTACCGAGCTGTCCCGGTTTCGCGACCTGTTGGTCATCTCGCGCAACTCGACCTTCGTATACAAGGGCAAGGCAGTGAAGGTGCAGGAGGTCGCGCGCGAGTTCGCTGTCGAATACGTCCTGGAGGGGAGCGTACGAAAGGCGGGTGGTCGGATTCGCGTAACTGTGCAGCTGATCGACGCAGAAACCGACCGTCACATCTGGGCTGAGCGATACGATCGCGAGCTTGAGGATATTTTCGCTATTCAGGACGAGATGACCCGCGCCATCGTCGCGACCCTGCCGGGGCGAGTCGAGGCAGCCACGCATGACCGTGCGAAGCGCAAGCCGACCGACAACATGGCGGCATATGAGTGCGTGCTGACCGCGAAGGTGCTGCACCACCGCTCGATCCGGGAGGATAACGCGGAAGCGCAACGCCTGCTCAACCGAGCCATTGCGCTCGATCCAAACTATGCTCACGCTCACGCGTGGAAGGGATGCGTTCTGGGTCAAGCGTGGATTTATGGCTGGTGCGAGGATCGAGACGCCACGTTCCAGCAGGTGGCCGCGGAGATGGAAGTCGCGCTCGCGCTCGACGACAACGATAGCGACGTACATCGAATCCTGGCGGCAGTAAGCTTGAATCGCGAAGAACATGACAGGGCGGTGTACCACCAAGAACGGGCACTCGCCCTCAATCCCAACTACGACCTGGTTGTCGTCCAGCAGGGAGAGCTTCTGACGTGGCTTGGGCGGCCGGAAGAAGGCATCGACTGGATCAAGAAGGCCATGCGCCTCAATCCGTATCACCCGGAGCGCTTCTGGAGCCACCTCGGGCGGGCCTGCTACTGCGCGGAGAAATACGCCGAAGCTGCTGAAGCGTTCTCCCGGATCACCCGGCCTGACTACACTCATCATGCCTTTCTCGCCGCCACTTTCGCGCAGATGGGCAACGGTATCGCGGCCGCTGCACATGCGGCGGAGGTGCTGAAGCGTGAGCCGAAATTCTCGGTGGCGATCTACCTGAACACTCAGCACTACAAGCGAGAAACCGATCGCAAGCGCCATGAGGCCGGCTTGATAGTGGCCGGCCTGCCGGCCTGACCCTTCAAGCGCCCGGCTCCCCACACCAGCCGACAAACGCTGAACTCAGCGGACATCGATCCGATTGGATGCTAGCTTGCAGCATTGCTGGTCTGGGGCTGCGGAGGCGCAATGCGAAGACGCGAGTTCAATTCCCTGATCGGCACCACGTTACTGATGCCCTTCGGAGCCGTCGCTCAGCAGCCGGACCGCGTGCGCCGCGTCCCCAACCTGGGCATTCTCAACTATGCTGCGGCTGAGGATAGTCTGGTGCATGAATTTCGCCGTGCACTCAGCGAACTCGGGCACATCGAAGGCAAAACGCTCGTAATCACTTACCGTTGGGCGGACGGACGTTTCGACCGTTTACCTGCTTTGGCAGCCGAACTGGTGGCGAGCAAAGTCGACGTCATCATAGCACTGGGGCCAGCAACGGCTGCTGCCAAACGGGCTACGAACATTGTCCCCATCGTCATCGCTTTCAGTGGAGACCCGGTGGGAAACGAGGTGGTAACCAACCTGGCGCGGCCGGGGGGCAACATCACCGGCTTCTCATACATGTCGACTGATCTGGCGGCGAAGCGGCTCCAGCTCTTGAGCCAGGCTTTTCCCCAAAACAAACGCATCGGAATACTCTACAACCCTGCCGAACCTGCCACCGTATTGGAATTGGAACAAACACAGGATGCCGCGCGCGGAATTGGCGTCGTGTTGCAACTGCTGGGGACCCGCGGCCCGGAAGAACTGAACGGGCGCTTCGAGGAAGCCGTTACCCAGAAAGCGGATGCGCTGATAGTTTTTACTCACGGGTTCGCAGTCATAAACCGGAAGCGGATTATCGAACTTGCTTCAAGCTATCGCTTGCCAACGATGTATGGTTGGCGGGAGTTCGTCGAAGAAGGGGGCCTGATGTCGTACGGTCCGAACGTGCCGATCATGGTCCGCAAAGCTGCAAGTTACGTGGACCGCATCTTGAAAGGTGAGAAGCCGGGCGATCTGCCGATCGAGCAACCGGCTCGCCTCGAATTGATCGTCAATCTAAAAACTGCAAAGGTCGCTGGTCTGGAGATACCGCCTACTCTGGTCGCGCTCGCCGATGCTGTGATTGAGTAGTCACTTGCAGGCCGACCACGAGACGCCGAAAAGGTCAACGGCGCTGTCACGATTCACATCGTGATTCCGTACACGGCGGGAAAGGCATATACTGCATCCATTCTTTCCAAATGCAGCGGAGGGGAATTCAATGCGGAAGTCTCTGTTCGGGATCACGATCGCGGCGCTTAGCCTGTCAACGTCACAGCCGCTGCTCGCGCAAAACGATGTGGATCAACAGCTTGGTAGCGTGCACTTCAACACCTCCTGCAATGAGGTGGCGCAGCGCCGGTTCGATCGTGCGATGCGCTATCAGCACTCCTATTGGTACATCAATGCCAAGGAAGTCTTCGAGGAAGCGATCAAGGCCGACCCGACATGCGGGATGGCATATTGGGGCATCGCTCTCACCCTGATGGACAATCCGCACAACGCGATCCCGCGGCCCAATCTCGCGCCCGGCCTCGCCGCCATCACGAAAGCCAAGGAGATCGGGGCCAAGACCGAGCGGGAACGCGACTACATCGACGCGCTCATGGTGATGTACGCGGACTACGAAAAGATCCCTCATGTTCAGCGTATGCGCGCGCTGCGCGACGCGCAGGCGCAGGTCGCGGCGAAGTATCCCGACGACGACGAGGCTCAAATCGCCTACGCGATCACGCTCAACACGTCGGCGGACCTGAACGACAAGACTTACGCGCAGCAGACGAAGGGCGCCGCGATCCTGGAGCCCATGTCCGTACGACTGCCGCAGCATCCAGGCGTGACCCACTACCTGATCCACCTCTACGACTATCCGGCGACCGCGCAAAAAGGTCTCGATGCCGCCAACCGCTACGCCAAGATCGCGCCGTCCGCGCCGCACGCCCAGCACATGCCATCGCACATCTACACGCGCGTCGGATACTGGAAGGAATCGATCGTCTCCAACTCTGCCTCCGTGAAAGCGGCAAAGGCGGAGTCTTCAGTGGGCAACTACCTGCACGCGCAGGATTACATGGTCTACGCCCACCTTCAGCTCGCCCAGGACCAGCAAGCGCGCACCGTCATCGACGAGATGGCAAAGGAGACCGACTTCAAGGCGACCGTCGCCGCGGCCGACTACGCGTTGGCGGCTTCGCCGGCTCGTTACGCGATTGATCGAGGCGACTGGGATGCCGCATCGCAACTGTCCGTCAGGCCCAGCGGTCTGAACTTCGCAATGGCGGTCTCGCACTTCGCCCGCGCGCTCGGCGCGGCGCGCTCTGGCAAGTCGGAAGCAGCCAAAGCCGACGTCCAGAAACTTGCTGAATTGCGCGACAAATTGCGCGACGCCAAGGATAACTACTGGTCGGAGATCGTTGACATCCAGCGTCAGGTCGCCGCTGCCTGGGTGCTTCACTCGGAGGGCAAGTACGACGATGCTCTCAAGGCGATGAGTACCGCTGCGGATGCCGAGGACAAGACCGAGAAGCATGTGATCACGCCAGGTCCGCTGGCACCGGCGCGCGAGCTCTACGGATCCATGCTGCTCGATCGCAGCATGGCCAAGGAGGCGCTGGCGGCGTTCGAGGCCAGTAAGGCCAAGGAGCCGAACCGGTTCCAGGGCTACGCGGGCGCGGCCAAGGCTGCCGACATGCTCGGGGACAAGGCTGCGGCACGGCAGAACTACCAGCAACTCGTGGAGCTGACGGCGACCTCCGACAAAGAGCGGCCGGAGGTTGCTAGCGCGAAGAAGTATCTCGCCAGCAACTAGGGCTCTTAGACGCTAGTCGCTGCTGCAATGAGCTGACAGATCGGCATCGCGGCGGCCGCTCAGGTAGCATCCTTGGCGACCGCGTGGCTCGGTTACAGCGCCTGGCCACCGTTCGGGCTTCAATGCGGCGGCGCGCGCTTCCACTCCGTGAGCAGCGTGACGCCCGCGGGCGTGCGCGGATTGGTGAATTTGAGCCTGTCGGCGGTCAGCGCGGTGATGATCCGCTTCTGCTCGGGGCCGCCCACGATATTCGTATAGGTGCCGCCGACGAGCTTTACCATCATCGTGTTCTCGGCCTCGTCGACCGTGTAAGTCCCGTAATAGCCGATCGACCCTTCGACGATCGTCCTGGCTTCCTCAGCCGTCGCTTTGGCACGGTCGTTGGCGGCGATCTTCGGGAGTTCAGCGCGGTGTTGCAGCAAGGAGAAATGGCCGTCCGGCGTGAAGATGATGATGCCCTTCGGATCGGCGCCAAAGGGCTCGCCCTTGCTGCCGTCGGCACGTTCCGCCGTGACTCCCGTGAGCAACCACGTTCCGACCAGTTGATCCTTCGTGGATTTCTGCTGAGCAGTCGCGCGACCGGGCATGGCCAGAGCAGCAACGGAAGCAACGAGAGTGCCTACAATCAGGGTCTTCCGCATGGTTTCTCCTCCAACTCTTACCCCGCGAAATGGACAAGACAGACATCACGCAACGCGAGGCGCATGACGATCCCTACTATTCGATCACCTTGTCGGCGCGCAGGAGAAAGGATTCCGGAATGATCAGGCCGAGCATCCTGGCGGTCTTCAGATTGACAAACAGCTCGAACTTGGTGGGCTGCTCGATCGGCAAGTCTCCCGGTTTTGTGCCCTTCAGTATCCGGTCCACATAACCTGCAGCGCGGCGAAAAAGGTCGGCATCGCTCGGGCCATAGCTCAGCAGACCTCCCTCGTCGGCAAATCCCTGAAAAAAGTACATGGCGGGCAGCCGGTTCTCGTTCGCGAGAGTGACAATCCTTTTCCTCTGACTGAACAGGATCGGGTCCGTGAGAACGACGAGAGCCTGCACCGCCGCCTTGTTCATCGCAGCGAATGCATCTTCCAAAACGACTTCGGTTGAAACCGCGGTCGGGTAAAGGCGTAACCCCATAGCCTGAGCTGCACTTTGCATTTCCCTGAATTCTATTTGCGATTGTGGATTCCTGTTGTTCATGAGCACTCCGACCGAGGAAAGCCCATCAACGATCTCCCTAAGCAACTCGAGGCGCTTTCCCCCCAGTTCCGGCGCAACAATGCTGAAGCCGGTAAGATTCCCGGCCGGCCGCGCAAGATTACTCACCAGTCCGGCGGCGACTGGATCGCCGATAATGGCCATCACGATCGGAGTTGTTGCGCTTGCGGCTTTGAGCGCTTGGGCAGCGGAAGTGCCGCCGGTGACGATGACATCGACGTTGCTTCGGACGAGCTCAGCGGCAAGGTCGGAGAACGTCTGGACCCGGTCCTGGCCCCATTTCCAGTCAATCTCAATCGTGCGGCCCTCGAAGTAGCCAAATTCTCTCAGGCCACCAAGAAACGCCTTGGCGCGCAGTGAGAACGATTCCGGCGTTCCCGGTAGCAGGACGCCAATTCGAGGAGGCTTTTGTGCATGCTGCGCGTGAACGCCGAGCGGTCCTAGGGTCGTGGCGCCACCCAGGAGAACTATGAAGTCCCGCCGTCTCATTCAGATCTCCGACGCTTAGTCCGAGTTCCCGCTAGAGGATAACATGCTTTGGAACGGAACGGTGTGTTGGAACAGCGCTGGGAGTTTCGCGCCTTAGGCAGGGCATGAGCGCCGACCTCCGAGATCGCCTCTTTGTGAAGTGAATTCGTCGGACCTTGTCACGAAGCCTTTTCATAGCGCGGCGAAGTCATTTCCCGACCTTCCGAAGATACGCTGAAACGCTGGGCGCGTACCGACGGCCTTCCTAACAACGAGGCCGCCTTCATGCGCGATGAATTCGTCTCCTACGGTTTTCTGGCGGTGACAATCCTCGGACTGGTGCTGCTTTGCGGCGGGCTTCTTGCAGCGGCATTCGGAATTTAACGGCATGGGATATTGTCGGTGACGGGTCAGCGCGGATATTGTGGCCGACTGCCGCCAGAGACCGCACCGATCAAGGCGTAAGAAAGGGTCATCGGAAATGCCAGACAACGTCGCGTTGTTCGCAACGATCATCCTGCTGCTTCCGATGTTTTATTTCCTGCTGGCCGCGCCCGCCTTTCTGCTGGTAAGGCTGGACATTCCGCCAGTCGTCCTGCTGTTGCGCGCCATGTTCAGTGGATATTTCCTGACGTTGGCCATTGCAGGTGTAATCGGGACGATGGCCGTTGCGCTGGCTGGTCGCCTGGTTTTGGCCACTTGCATGGGCTTGATCGCGGCCCTCGCGACCTCGTCGCGCCGCTGGTTTTTGCGGGAGATGGACGCTCGGATCAGTGACAGGGACTCTGGCGATCCCGATGCCGTGCGGCGGCTGCGACGACTGCATTGGGGCGGCATGCTCAGCAATGCTGTCCAGCTGGCCGCCATCGTGGCCAGCATTCCTTATATAGCTACCGCGCCTGCATAATTGGATTTGACGACCGGCTTGCGATCAGACTGCGGACTGGCGAGATCGGAGCGCTCATGATAGGGCGGCGGCGATTCATAACTCATCTTGGAGGGCTCGTCGTCCTCCGGCCGCTCTCGACCGGCGCGCAGCAGCCGATCACGCCGATCATCGGATTCCTCAACAACCTGTCGCCAGACGCGATCGCCCATCCGGTGTCGGCGTTCCGCGAGGGCCTGAAGGAAGCTGGCTACGTGGAAGGCCGCACCGTGGCAATCGAATATCGCTGGGCGGAAAGTCAGAATGATCGTTTGCCGGAGCTTGCCGCCGATCTGGTGCGGCGTAGGGTGATGGTGATCGTCGCCACGGGTGGCGGCGCCTCGGCGCTTGCAGCGAAGGCCGCGTCTACAACGATCCCGACGGTGTTCTCCTCGGCCACCGACCCTGTCGAGCTGGGTCTTGTAGCCAGTCTGAACCGGCCCGGCGGAAACGCCACCGGCGTTCATGTGATGACGAACTCGCTGGAGGCGAAGCGCTTGGGATTACTTCACGAGCTGGTCCCGAACGCCGCGACTATCGCGGTGCTGGTCAATCCCGGCACCCCTGGCGCCGACAGCCAATTGGTGGAGGTAGAGACGGCGGGGCGTGCTATCGCGCGGAAGGTTCACATTGTGAAAGCGAGCAAGGAGCCTGAGCTGGCGGAGGCATTCGCACGACTTACCGAAGCCCGAGCTGGCGCCCTCCTCGTTGCCGCTGACCCCTTCTTCAATGCTCATCGCCAGCAGATCGTCGCGCTTGCGGAGCACTACGCGATTCCCGCGACCTACGAGTTCCGAGAATTCGTCGCAGCCGGCGGACTGATGAGCTATGGGATCAGCCTGGCAGATGCGTACCGGCTCATCGGACTTTACACCGGCAAAATCCTGCAAGGCACCCGGCCCGCCGACTTGCCCGTAGTGCAGCCAACCAAATTCGAGTTGGTGATCAATATCAAGGCAGCGAAGGCGCTAGGCATCAGTGTCCCGTCAACGCTGCTCGCTCGGGCCGACGAGGTGATCGAATAGAGGTGTTGCTCGTCCAAGTAATCAGCGTGCGCTCGTGAACGCCCTCCCCGGACGAGCCTGGAACCAACATTCCTTTCACCGCTTGTGTTCGTCGATGTTGCAGGAACACAATGGAGTCTGCCGTACCCGCCCCGAAGTCAAACTGGATTGCCGCGGCCCAACTCGGCCTGCTCAGCAGCACCTTTTGGACGGTCGTCAGCCAGCTTTCTGCCGCGCGCATCGGGCGCGATCCCGCCGTGGACTGGATGATCGTCGCCACCATCCCGACGCGCGATTGGGCGATCAGCGCCGAACCTTCATGGGAGGCGATCCTTGCCGGCATCGCGTTCCATCAATGGGCTGATTTCTCGTGGGCGATCGTGTTCTTTGGCTTGCTCGGCCGCTGGACGGCAAGTCTCGCACCAGCCCCTCTCTTCGCGATTGCCGTTCCATGGGCCGTCTTCACATCCGCAACAGAGTGGCTCGTGCTGGTGCCGCTGCTTCCGTTTTGGCAACCGATATTCCCGTTGCAACAGCCTTACTGGATCGGGCTTCTGGTCCATGCGTCTTCGGCGTTCATGTACCCTCTGTTTCCGTTGCTGCGCTGGCCTATCGGCCACGCGCCCCGCAGCCGCAACGTCAGGCTGGCGAAAGCCTGTGGCGTCATCGGCATTGTTGTGACGATCGCACTTGCTGTCATCGCAGCGCTGAGTGCGCTTGGACATGAAATGCCTTGGAGGGGCTCGGACCTCCAGTCAGACCAAACCTATATTCGCCATATGGCAACGCATCACGAGCAGGGGATCGAACTTGCCGAGCTTGGCGCCGCGCGGGCCAGCGATCCGCACCTTCGTGCGTTGGCCCGACTGATGGTCGCAAATCAGACCGGCGAGAACAGGATTTTAAAAGCTTGGTGGAGCAGCTGGTTTTCCGAACCTATGGCGCTGTGCACGAGCGAGGAGCGTGCGTCCATGCCCGGTTTTCTTACAACCGGACAGATGCAGGCGGTGAAGTCAGCGCCGCCTGGCCGGTTTGATGAGATCTTCGTTCGCTCCATGAGCATTCACCATGCCGGTGCGGTGAAGATGGCGGATAAGGAATGGCATAGCCGTGGAGACCTGCGGCTGAGGATCATGGCCCACGCCATTCGGCACGAGCAACAAGGCGAGATTGCGCTGATGCAGGGAGCCAATGGAATGGAAGCTGTTTCAATCGCCGTCCGCAACATGATGGCCGACAACGTCAATTGAGGCTTTGGCCCGCGTGTCCTTGAAAGGACCGCTTGCCGCCCGTTTGAGAGATGCCGTTCGATGACTTCCTCGCATACTACGCTCTGTGGTTTTGGATCCCGCATCGCTCTTCGGTTGTGCGGGACGCCGGCGGTGGATCGAAACGGCCACGACACTCGCGCGTGATCGTCATCTCCGATCCAGCGAGGCAACGCTCTCCATCCACCGTCATTGCGAGCGCAGCGAAGCAATCCATGGCATATCCGTAACGAAGCTGGATTGCTTCGCTGCGCTCGCAATGACGGGTGTGGTGATGAGTGGAAAACACTTAGGGCGTCATTCCGGGATGCGCCTTGGCGCAGCCCCGGAATCCATAACCACGGATGGGGGTTATGGATTCTGGGCTCGATGCTGCGCATCGCCCCGGGCTTGTCCCGACGATCCACGTTCCTGGGTGCGGCAGAAGTGGGGACGTGGATGCCCGGGACAAGCCCGGGTACGACGGCAGCTCTGCCTGGCCCGGATGCACTCAGAAAGCGATGCGCACGCCGCCTTTGGCTGTCGCGACGCGGCTCTGGTCGGACATCGCCATTGCCTCGACGGCACCAAATACGGCGACGTTCCTGGTGGTGTGATAATCGAAGCCGCCGCCGAACACCGCGCCGACGCTGCGCGCGCTCCCTGGTGTGGCGAAGGCGAGGCTCTGTCCTACTAGAATTGTACCGACTGGGCCATCGCCTACCCGCTGCAGCGCGATCACGCCGCCATGCACGTTGGTCTTGAGACTATGGTCCCCACCAAAGAAGGTGCTGACTCGCGATATGTCAAGCTCGGCGCGCTCCTCCAGGTTCTGCGAGGTGCGGCCAGCAATTGAAAGCGTCTGCGCCGAACCGGTTTCACTATAGCCATCGAACATACCGGCGACATAACGCAGCCGAGCCGTCGGCGTCAGCACGTAATCATTGGCGATACGATAACGGAAACCGTAGGCGAGCTCGGGACTGACGAACCAACCATTGTAGCTCGCGTTTCCGCTCTCGCTGCCGCCGGGGGCGAGATCGTTCAGCACCCGCCGCCGTGACGTGTTGGCCGCGCTGCCGCCTTGCACGGTGACATCGAGGAACTGCGAAGCCCATTCGAAACGGCTGTACGCACCGCCGAACACGTACTCCGAAGTTACGCTCTGCGAGTTCAGGTCAACCGACAAACTTCCCGAGCCGCCCCCGATGAACGCGCCGAGCAGCCAGTTCGGCCGCAGCTTGCGGTCGATGCCCATGGCAGCTCCCCAACCCGTCGAGGTCGCGCGCAAGGTGGTGCTGGTCTCGTCCTGAATGCGCTGGCCTCCGAAGCTGTTGACCCAAATCGTGAGCGGCGCGGCACTCTGCCAATTCGCGGCGGGCGCCTTGCTGAAAGGACCGGCCGGCCCGGGCTCCGGCGCATAGGCCATCGCCATCATCGAACCGTTCGCGGATGCCACGCCGTTGAGACGCCCCTGCACCAGCGACGACACGCCGCCGGTGAAATCCATCAGGCCGCGATCGGTTTGCCCCAGCGCGGTCGCATCGAGCGTGGCGAGCTGGTTGCTGGCCTGCACTGACGGACCGTTGATCTTGCCGGAAAAAGTAACGTTCAGCGTGCCGGTGAAGTTGGTCAATGTTGGCAGCACCGGGTTGATAAACGAGGACAAGCGGGTGACCGGAACGGTGGCCTTCACATTGACGACGTCACTGCCGCCTCCCATGTCGACTACGCCGACGATGCGCGAGCCCGGCAGCAGCGTCAGCGTGTCAGCGGCGGCCGAAAGCTTGATCGCGGTGCCGCCGGTGCCGATGATGACACCGGAGCTGGTAATGACGCTGCCGTGCCCGTTTGCACCGTCAGCACGGATGCCGATTGCGCCGGAGATGAGGCCGGTGTTGTTCAGAGTGACAGCATTAGCCGCCATGATGGCTTCCGCGCCGTTTGCCCTTACGGTCCCGGCATTTGCGATGTTGACGTTCAAAGCCTTGATGGCCGTCGAGGTAACGCCGGTTGCTTCGATAATGCCGGTGTTGGCAGTGATCGTGAGATCGTTCGCAACAGCGATGCCGAACCTGTCCGCCGAGATGATGCCGGAATTGGCAACGATGGCGGCGTTCGCTGTAACGGCGACACCATCATGGCCACTTGCCTGAATCATGCCGGCGTTGTTCACGTTGGCCGTGCCCGCGAAGATAGCGGTCGCGCCTTGGCCATTGGCGCGGACTGTGCCCCCAGCCCCATTATCCAGGGTGAGGCTCCCCAGCGTGCCCGCAGAGAGTGCGATCCCGTTCGCGCTCGTGGTGGCCTCGATGATTCCGGAATTCGCCCTGACATCGATGGTGGCGGCTGCGCCAATACCTAGCGCATCGGCCGAGATGACGCCGGAATTGCGCGTCACCGTCACCGTCGTCGCGCCGATGGCCACGCCCCCCGTTCCCGTGCCTTCGACACGCCCGGAGTTGTCGAGCGTGACGCTGGCTCCGCGGATGCCGCCACCCTGCGCTCTGACAATCCCGGCGTTGGTGACAGCGACGTTCTGGCCGTTGATGGCGATCCTGTTCACGTTCGCGCCGGTTGCTTCGATGATCCCGGAATTGCTCCTCACGTTGACCGTGGTGGCGCTGATGGCGAACCCATCGGCCGAAATGATGCCTGAGGTGGTTACGGTCGCGGTGTCCAATACGCCGATCGCGTTGCTGTTGAAGGCTGTGGCTTCGATGGTGCCGGAGTTGGCCGTGAGAGTTAAGTTCCGCGCGGATATCCCTGTGGTATCGGCCGAGATAGTGCCTGCATTGCTGACGGTCGCGGAATTGACCACGGAGATCGCCCTGCCCGTACTGCCGGCTGCGCGTATGATCCCCGAATTGGAATTGGTGATATCCGCTGTGTCGGTCGCCCTGATCGCGCTTCCGCTCGCGTCGGTCGATTCAATTGTGCCGGAATTGGCGGTGACAGCTACCGTTTGCGATAAAACGCCGAAGGCTCCGCCCGAAATCAGGTTGGAGTTCGCCACGATGGCGCGATGGGTCGCCGAGATAGCTGAGCCGGTAGCCGTGATCCTCCCTGTGTTAGCCAGGACGTTGACGGTGTCAAAGCTGCCTACAGCCGAGCTGCCGGCCCCGTTTGCCTCCACCGTGCCGGAGTTAGACAGCGTGAGACTTCCGAGTGCGATGATAGCCTGGCTGCTCGCCGCGTTTGCGCGGATGATGCCGGAACTGCTGACGTCGACAGTGGTCCCGCTAATCGCGAATCCGCCTGCGGAGATTGCCTCGATGAGCCCTGAATTCGAGGTGACATTGATCGTTGTTGCACGGATTCCGAAATGCGCGCCGTGGATGGTGCCTGAATTGCGATCGATGTTGGCGGCGCCGGCGGAGACGAAGATGGCGGTGCCGTTCGTCCCGATGGCTTCGATGGTGCCGGAGTTTCGGCTCACCGTAACCGTTGAGGCGGGAGCAAGAGCTTCGATGGCGGTCCCAAACGCGCCATTCGCGCGTATGACGCCGGTGGGCCCGTTGTCGTTCACGCTTATGTCGTGACTGAAGATCGCGACACCCCCGGCGGCGTTGGCCTCGATAATCCCGGTGTTGCCGCTTACCACCGCGCCGATGATGCCACGGATAGCTGTTCCATTGGTGAGGGTCGCCTCAATCCCCCCTGAATTGCCGCTGACGGTGACCGCGCTTGACTGGATCCCGGCAGACCCGCCCCGGATGATCCCGGAGTTAATATCGATGTCGGTTGCGGTCGCCGGCCCCACGCCCTGGATGGCTATTCCCCCCAAGCCCGTTGCTTCGATGAGGCCCGCATTGCGTGTCACGGCTATCGAGGTAAAGCCCCGAATGGCCGAGGCGCTCGCGCCATTGTCGCGTATGACGCCGCTGGCTGTGTTGTCGTTCACCGCAGTCGCGTCGCTGGATATGGCGCTAACGTTGTCATCGGTGGCCACGATGCCGCCGGAATTCCTGGTCACCGTGGCGTTCTTGATGGCCCCAATGGCACTCAGAATTAAGCCGGAGTTGTCCACGGACGTAATGCTATTACCGTCGATGGCGCGACCCGTGGTGGCCAAAATCCTACCTCCGACATTGTTGGTCACCGTGTTCGTCCCGCCGTTGAAAAACATCGCGGTTCCGCCTGTCCCTACGGCGTGTATGAGGCCCGAGTTCACCACGGTTGCATCACGGGCCAGAATGGTGAACCCGCCATTATCGAAGGAGGCGATGCGGCCGCTGCCGGGGGTCACCCCGTCGTCAACATTGTTGATTGTGGCGCCGGTAAACGCAGTGATGCCGGAGGGACCGCCCTGAATCGTCCCAAGATTATTGACCGTTCCGCTGCTGAAAATGATGCCGGTCCCCGCCAACGACTCCACTAGCGCGGTAGCGTTCACGTTAATGGTGTTGCCGACGTCGCTGGATGTCCCGAAGCCATCCGGCGCATTCTGGTCGGTGGTGGCGCCCGAACAGGTTACCGTTGCCGATATCTGCGTACATATCGCCTGGGCCTCGCCGGCCATCGTAACCATAGCGAGCGACAGGGCCAGTCCCAGCATCCGCAGGCGATGACGTGCATGCTGGCGCCGCGCCCAACCGGCCGAGATTTCGTGCTTCATTGGGATTCCAGTCGCGTAGCCGCTAGCGCGGATTGTTCCGCAAACGGAACACCGTAGCGACGACCCGAACCGTCAGCGTCGTTCGATCGTATGATCCGACGACGCCATCAACAGGATGCGAGTGTCTTCCGCGCCTCGCGCGCAGGGAAACGATGAGCCCTCATCGCTTAGGCGAGATGACCTCGCCGTCTTCCTTGACGAAAGAACCGATCGGGCGGTCGAGAAGATCCACAACCGCTTCGGACGGCCGGCACAGCTTCACGCCCTTTGGCGTCACCACAATAGGACGATTGATCAAGATGGGATGCGCCAGCATGAAGTCGATCAGTTGCTCGTCCGTCCATTTGGGATCCGCAAGGCCGAACTCGGCGTATGGCGTGCCTTTTTCCCGCAACAGCGCGCGCATCGGAATTCCCATCGCCTTGGCGAGTTCAATCAGCCGCTCGCGGCTTGGCGGGTTCTTCAGGTATTCGATGACTTCCGGCTCTTCGCCGCTTTGACGGATAATTGCGAGCGTGTTGCGCGAGGTGCCGCAAGCCGGATTGTGATAGATGGTGACGGTCATAGCTGAGCCTCCTTCTCGATCGGAACGCCGCCCTCTCCCGCATGCAATAACCAGTTCATCAGCAACATCGCAACGACGGCCCCGCAGAGTTCGGCGGCGACAAAACCCGGGAGGTCCGCAGGCCGAATTCCGGCAAAAGTGTTGGTCATCGATCGCGCAATCGCCACGGCCGGATTCGCAAACGAGGTCGATGACGTAAACCAGTACGCCGCGGTGATGTAGAGACCAACCAGCCACGGCACGGACGCGCGCTCGAAGCGAATGCCGGCGAGGATGGTGGCGACCAGGCCAAAGGCTGCAACGCTTTCGGCAAGCCATTGCGGTGCGCCGGTTCGCACCTTCAGCGATGCTTCCAGCAGTGGCAGCGCGAACATCGCATGGGCCATAACCGTTCCGGCGATGCCGCCCCCGATCTGCGCCAGAATGTAAGAGAACGCCCATCTGGATTTCATCTCGCCACGCAGCGCAAAGACCAAGGTCACGGCGGGATTAAAATGCGCACCTGAGATGGGTGCCAGAATGGTGATGAGCACCACCAGTATTGCGCCCGTTGGAAGCGTGTTGCCGAGCAGCGCGAGCGCGCCATCCCTGGTGAGGCTTTCGGCCATGATGCCGGAGCCGACGACGGTTGCCACGAGCAAACCTGTTCCAAGCGCCTCCGCCACCAAGCAGCGGGACAAATCAATTTTTTGCATGGGCCCGCTTCTTCATTGCAGAAAGATGCAGTGGACGAATTTTCGATCGGAGGCGCAATACCTTCGAAGCCATCCGAGTTGCTGTCAAGCAAATCGCCTCATTCGCGAACGAGCCATTATTTCTATCATTCTAGAAATATAGTTGACAGCCCGGCTGAGGTGTGGAATCCTGTGCCCATGAAACTTGATGATGCTGCTGCCCATCTCGAAGCTTTGGGTAATCCCACCCGGCTCAAGATCTATCGCGCGCTGGTACGTGCCGGCGACGCAGGACTGCCAGTCGGGCGTCTGCAGGACAAGCTGAAGATTGCGCCGTCAACCCTGTCTCATCACATCAAGAGCCTGATGGTTGTTGGGCTGATCACGCAGGTCCGGGACGCAACCACGTTGGTGTGTCACGCGAACTACGACGTGATGCGAGGGCTGGTGGATTTCCTGGTGGCAGAATGCTGCACCGGCACCGCGGAGGCGAACGAGACAAAGGTGGCGTGATTTGCCGCGCTCGCAAATTCGATATTTTTAGAACAATGGGAGAATGCTCGTGAGTAACGATGTAACCGTCGCGATCATCGGAGCCGGCCCAGTAGGCCTCGCCGCCGCTGCCCATGTTCTGGAGCGCGGCCTTCGGCCGATTGTGCTGGAAGCCGGCGACAGTGCCGGTCATTCGGTACGGCAATGGGGCCACGTCCAACTGTTCTCACCATGGGAATACAACGTCGACCGCGCGGCGGCGCGCCTGCTTGCGTCCAACGGCTGGAATTCTCCCGATCCCGATCGGTATCCGACCGGCGCCGAATTGGTTGAGCGCTACCTTGAACCGCTTGCCACAAAAACCGTTCTCGCCGACCATATCCATCATTCCCGCCGCGTCACCGATATTGGCCGCGTGGGTTTCGACAAACTAAAGACCAAAGGCCGGCAATCCGCCCCATTCGAAATTCGCTACCAGAACGGGGCAGGCCCAGGGACGGTACGAGCCGACGCGGTGATCGACGCATCAGGCACCTGGCATTCGCCAAATCCAGCCGGCGCCAACGGGCTGCCCGCGATCGGCGAGCAACAGGCGGCCGACAAGATTGCCTATGGGATGCCGGACGTGCTGGGAAGAGACCGCGCGCGCTATGCCGGGAAGACTGTGGCGGTGCTCGGCGCCGGCCACTCCGCAATCGGCACCCTCATGGAACTGGCGCGGCTCGCCGAACGAGCGCCCCAAACCAGGCCGATCTGGCTGCTGCGCGGAGATAATCCGGCGAAAGCTTACGGCGGCGGCGCCAACGACAAGCTCGTGGCACGTGGGGAGCTTGGCGCTGACTTTGGCGCGCTGGTGGCAGCGGAGCGGATCGAACTCAGGAGCGAATTTCGGGTCGCGCACCTTAGGCTGGACCGGTCCCGCCTTGTGATCGGCACGGGCGCGGCGGGCTGCGGCGACAGCGTCGAGGTCGATGAGCTTGTTGTGGCGACGGGCTTCCGTCCCGATCTGAATTTCCTGCGCGAACTACGTATTCAACTCGATCCTTCGATCGAATGCCCAACGGCGCTGGCGCCGCTGATTGATCCGAACGAACACAGTTGCGGGACGGTGCGACCACATGGGGCGCGCGAATTGGCGCAAGCCGAACCCGGGTTCTATTTCGCTGGGATGAAATCATACGGACGCGCGCCCACCTTCCTGATGATGACGGGCTACGAACAGGTTCGCTCGATTGCCGCCGACGTTGCCGGCGATCGGGAAGCGGCCGAACGCGTCGAATTGGTGCTGCCCGAAACCGGCGTCTGCAACCGTTCGGCCGTATCAAACAAGATGGAAACGAACTGCTGTTCGACGCCCGCAGCTGGCCGTTGCGGGACGGAAGCTGCGACACCACCACAGCCAGCTAAATCTGCTTGCAGATGAGGCCGATCGACTTCTACTTCGACTTTGCCTCGCCCTATGGCTTCATTGCAGCAATGCAGATCGATCGGCTTGCGCGACCGGTGCAATGGCGGCCGTTCCTGCTCGGCTCAATCTACAAAGCCGTGGGCCAATCGCCGCTCGAGCATCCACTGAAGCGCGAGTACGTGATCGAAGTGGACGCGCCGCGCATGGCCCGCCGGCTAGGCCTGCAGTTGAAGGTGCCCGCGGGCGTTCCGGACCATTCGCTGCCGCCAGCACGCGCGTTCTACTGGATCGAGCGACAACAGCCCGCCAAAGCTATCGAATTCGCCAAAGCCGCCTATCGGGAATATTGGCTGCATGGCTGCCCGACCAGCGATGCCACGGTGGCCCTCGACGTTGCGGTTTCGGTCGGCTACGACCGTGAAGCCGTGTCCGAGGGCATGCAGAAACGTGAAATCAAGAACAGGCTCGTCCTGGAGAACGAAGAAGCTATCCGCCGCGGTGTTTTCGGATCACCCTTCTTCCTTGCTGACGGCGAGCGATTCTGGGGAAGCGACAGGATGGCCATGTTGCCGGCCGACCCTGCGTCAGGAACGGAAGCACCTCAGGGATGCCCACTAGAATAATGCGCATGGGCTCGCTGGAAGGTCGATCGATCGTCATTGCGATTTGTTTGGGGCAGCTTGGAAGCTTGCTTCCGCACGTCACCGTGCCATCCACGCTCGCCGCGTTCCTGATTCCGGAATGGCACCTCACCGGCGCGCAAGCGGGCCTGCTGGCGGGTTCGGGCGCCGCCGGTTACATGTGCGCCGTGCCCGTGCTGGCAACGCTGACCGATCGCATCGATGCGCGCAAGATACTGATCGCAGGCTCGGTGGTGAGTGCGCTCGGCACCCTGCTGTTCGGCCTCTTCGCTACAGGGCTTTGGTCGGGCGCGCTGTTCAACGCGCTCGCGGGCATCGGCTTTGCGGGCGCCTACATGCCAGGGCTCAAGGCGCTGACCGATCGGCTCGGGCCAGGGCGGGATTCATCGCGTGCGATCACCCTTTACACCTCGAGCTTTTCAGCGGGCGTCGGCCTGTCGTTTCTGGTTTCACAATTGGTAGCGGAAGGCTGGGGCTGGCGGGCCGCATTCCTGGTGACAGCGATCGGGCCGCTGGTGATGTTGTCAGTTTGCTTGCTGTTGCGGCCAGTGGAGCCGAAACCCGCGCAGGGCCGGCTGCTCGATTTTGGGCCCGTGTTCCAGAACACCAAAGCGATGGGCTTCATCCTGGGATATGGCGCGCACTGCTTCGAGCTTTACGGAATACGGACATGGCTGGTCGCGTTCTGGACCTTCGTCGCGATGAAGAATTCGGAAGGCTCGATATTGACGCCGGTCGTCGTGAGCGTGCTGTTCTCGTTGCTTGCGATGCCCGCCAGCATTCTCGGCAATGAACTTGCGCTCCGTATCGGACGTCATCTGGCGATCTCCGCAGTGATGTTCAGCTCGGCGGCCATTGCGCTGCTGATCGGGGTTTCCGCCGACCGCTCGCCGTGGTTTCTGCTGCCGCTGATCATGATTTATGCGGTCACCACGCCGGCTGACTCCGGCGCCTTGACTTCGGGCATGGCGATGGCGGCAACCCCAAGCTATCGCGGCGCGACAATGGCCGCGCATTCCACCATCGGATTCAGCCTTTCCGCAGTTGGCGCCTGGGTGGTGGGACTGGCGCTGGATTCGTCGGGCGGGCCGCTCAGTGCGTCAGCGTGGATGGCTGCGTTTTCGGTATTGGCCGCCGGCATTCTGATGGGGCCGCTCGCGCTGTATTGGTCCAGAACAGCAGCGGCGAAGACATGAGCCAGCGCCAGCTTCCGATCATCCTGGCGCTCGGGACAACGCAAACGCTGGCTTGGGCATCGAGCTACTATCTCCCTGCCATTCTGGCCGATCCGATCGCGCGCGACCTCGGCGTCTCATCGAACTGGATATTCGGCGCGTTCTCGGGATCGCTGGTAATTTCCGCGGTGCTTGGGCCGCGGGTCGGCCGCCAGATCGATCTCGTCGGCGGCAGGCAGGTGCTTTCGCTGTCCAACCTGACGCTGGCGGCGGGGCTGGCGCTGCTCGGTTTCACCTATTCGATCCCGGTACTGGTTCTCGCCTGGCTACTGCTCGGCGCCGGCATGGGGCTTGGACTGTACGATGCGGCGTTTGGCGCGCTCGGGCGCATCTACGGCGATTCCGCGCGCCGCGCAATTACGGGCATCACGCTGATTGCGGGATTTGCGAGTACCGTGGGATGGCCGTTGACCGCTTTAGGCCTGGAAAGCATCGGGTGGCGCAACACCTGTTTCGCCTGGGCTCTCGCGCACATCTTGATCGGGCTGCCGATCAACTTCTTCATGCTGCCGGCGGTGAAGGGCGCCAAGGCTGCGGTTGCGACTTCCGTAAAACCGCACATCGCGATCGATCGGACCATGATCCTGCTCGCGTTCGCCTTTGCCGCCGCCTGGAGCGTCACCGGCGCGATGGCGGCGCATCTGCCGCGCATTCTGGAGTCGGCGGGCGCGACCACGCTGCAAGCGGTTTCCGCCGGCGCGCTTATTGGCCCCGCCCAGGTCGCCGCCCGCATGGTGGAGGCGAGTTTGCTCAGCCGCTATCATCCGCTGCTCTCGACCAGGCTCGCATGCCTGACGCATCCCATTGGCGCCGCCATCGTCGGAATCATGGGAGGAGCGGCCGCTGGCGCGTTCGCGATTTTCCACGGCGCCGGAAACGGGATCCTGACGATCGCGCGCGGCACGCTGCCGCTCGCGATCTTCGGCCCGCAAAACTATGGCTACCGCCTCGGCATCATCGGCGCGCCGGCGCGGATGGCGCAGGCCGCAGCACCGCTGGCATTCGGGCTCCTGATCGACGCCATGGGCAGCCGCATCCTGATCGTTTCTTCCGCGCTCAGTCTCTCCGCGCTGGTGGCGCTGTTGTTGCTAAGGAAGCAAACGCAGCCGAGATAAAGGTCGCCGAGCCTACTCGATCACCTCGTCCGCCAGCGCGGAAAGCGAGGCCGGGACGGTGAGATTAAGATACTTTGCCGTGGAGAGGTTGATCAGGAAGCGAACGTAGATCGGCCGCTGGATCGGAAACTCTGCCGTCTTTGCGCCGCGCAGGATCTTTCCGATAATCACGCCGACCTGTTTCATCATCTCGTAATTGTTCGGTCCGTAAGAAATAAGCCCACCGACTTTCGCATAGACCGGGAACAATCCTATCGACGGAAGCCGAAATTCGCGCGCGAGATCGGCGATCATGGGCGCCTTGTCGACAAAGATCGGCGACGAGTGGATGAGAAGTGCATCGACTTTGGCGTCGACCGCGGTCTGGAACGCTGCGCGAAAATCACTGGGCTGGTCGATCCCAAGCCGCAGCGTTGTGATGCCCACGTTCTGCGCGGAGGCTTCTCCCGCTCTAAGCTGAGTCTGGTCCAGATGGAGGTCGTAGAGCAGTCCAGCGCGGCCGATCTGCGGCACCAGTTCGCGGATGATCTGGATCCATTTGCTGGCAATTTCGGGCGCATCGAAGAACGCACCGGTCACGTTGCCGCCCGGCCGGTTCAGACTTTGCGCCGCGCCGGTTGCGATCGGGTCCGATTCAAGGTCAAGCGCGACGATGGGAATGGTTTGCGTCGCCCGCCGCGCCGCCTCCAGGCTGCCTGACGCGATAGCGAGTATGACATCTACCCCGCTGCGGACGAGTTCGTCGGCATACTTGGACAGTAATTCGGTGTTGCCCTGCGCGGACCTGATGACCAGCGTTGCCTTTTCAGTTCCGAGTTCGCTCGCAATGCCTTCGCTGATCAGTCTTTCCCTTTCCTCGCCGAGCAAACCCGGGAACAGCACGCCTACTCTGCGCCCCAGGCCGGCTTGTTGAGCTTGAGTTGAGGATGATAAAAGCCCACTGGCTAAAAGCATCAGGACGTGCCGACGCCGCATCTTACTCTCCGAACTCAAACTCTTCAGCCGGAGCCTGACACATTTGCCCCTGCCGACGGAAGCCACCTTCGAGAAGACCCAACCAGCGGGCGTTCGGCTGTGAGACGCTTTGTGCGTTGGGCTATCACCCCGCCGCAATCCTACCTGGTATACCTGCTTTGCCTGTTCCTGGTTGCGGGCTCTTCTTTTTATGTCGGCACGCTTAGGCCAAAGAATGCCGTGGGCTTCGGGCCCGCTCCGATAACTGCGCCACGATAGGCGTCGCGTCATCCCTGCATGACGCTGGTTCCAGCTTGCTGCCGTTGCCGCTGGCAGGGTAACTTATTGCAGGGGACTTCGCAGCCTCCCCATTAGATGGCAATCCCATTCAAGCGCTGCTCGCCCTTTGCTGGAGCGAGCACATGGATGAGTTTCCATTACAACTTCCGTTGTTTCTGTTGGCGACATTCGCAGGCGCGCTGGTCGCGGGATTGTCCGGTTTTGCCTTCGGCCTGGTCGCCGCCTCGATCTGGCTCTACATCCTCGATCCTCTGCAGACGGCCACGCTGATCATCGCATTCGGGCTCATCGTGCAGGGCTACTCGGTCTGGAAACTGCGGCGCGCGCTCGATTGGAGAAGACTCTGGCCCTTCGTGCTCGGCGCGGCGCTCGGCGTCCCAATCGGCGTCAGTATCCTGACTTGGGCCAATCCCGCACAGGTGCGCACAGGCGTCGGTGCGTTTCTGGTTCTATATAGTTTGTACGCGCTGCTTCGCCCCGCAATCCCAGCGGTCAAAGCTGGCGGCGCGGCGGCTGACGCGGCTGTCGGATTCCTGAATGGCGTACTCGGCGGGATCACCGGGCTTGCCGGAATCCTGGTCACCATCTGGTGCGGCTTGCGTGGCTGGCCGAAGGACGTTCAGCGCACGATCTTTCAGCCGGTGGCAGTGACGATATTCCTGATGAGCGCGGTGTGGATCGGCGCAAAAGGCGCGATCACGGCGGATACAGTAAAATTGTTCGCGATCGGCCTACCTGCCCTACTCGCCGGCACGTGGGTGGGCTTGAAGTTGTTCGGCCGTCTCAACGAAGCCGCGTTCCGCAGAGTGGTTCTGACGTTGCTGTTGGTGTCAGGAGCAGTGCTGGTCATCTAGCCGGGTTGCGGTCGCTCATGAACCTCGGTCCTCATTGTTTGCCGCCCGGTAAATCTGCCGGGCGCGGATGGGCGACGATCGTTGCTCCATCTCCCAAAACGCCCAAACGAACGCACCTCCGAGAGAGGCAATGACGCCGAGAAGAAGCAGCGCGAAATCCGGCGCGGTCAATGAGGTCAACATGGTGAGCCCGATGGCGCCTCGATTTGCGAACGACGAACGCAGCGAGCGCCTTGCGCTTGAGTCCGTCAGCACTGGAATGCCGCGTCAGCGACCTTCTATAAACATCGCCGCGGCCCGGCTGTTCCTGATGATCCACGCCGTGCCACAAAAGTTATGGGCGTGCTCTCGGCTGCTTGTTTTCGGCTGTTGCGCTGCAAACGCTCGCGAGCCGAAGGGAACTTCTATGTCTCTGCGCAGTTGTGTTTCTGCATCATAATTTGGAGGAGGAACGATGAAAAACTATCTCTTGGCAGCAGCGCTTGTCGCAGCGTCTACGCTTGTCGCGCAAACGGCAAGTGCGGCCGAATTCTACGTCGTGCGCGATGCCACTACCAAGAAGTGCACCATTGTGGACACCAAGCCGACCACGACGACGACAACTGTCGTAGACAACGGCACGTTCAAAACCAAAACCGAAGCCGAGACCGGCATGAAGTCCATGAAGGTCTGCACCAGCAACTAAAGCCTCCGTCGGTAATTCGATCATCGCGAGGGGCCACCGAATTTGGTGGCCCCTCGACTGAATCTATCAAACATTGAGATAGACCCCCAACGAGAACGCTTACTTACCTCCCTCGAAAAGGGTCATTCGGAATCATCGTTGGCCCGCTTCCGCGCGACTCCTGGGCCGTACCCCCTGAAGCTCAGGAACGCGCCGAGAATCACCATGCTTGCGAACAGCAGGTGGCTCTCGCCGTTAGCTTCTTGCGGAGCTTCCGGCGCAATCATCCGATATAGGCCGCCCAGCAGAAGCACCCAGGCCGTAACAGTAATGAAGGTTGGCCAGCTCCAAGCCCATTTGTTATGCGCGCGGACCAGCGTGACACCCGCGACGAAAAGGATCGTTCCGTTTAGATAAACCACCTGCGGGATCGGGTTATCGAAGATGTGAATGTTGACTGCCTCGGTAATGCCGAGCGCTACCAATGTGGGTCCGATCACTCCCGCCAGTTGTCTCGAGTTCACCGCCTCGTTCTCTTCATCTTCGAACCTTCCGGGTTATTGAGCTTTAATGGTCAGCACAAAGTATCGGTAGGCGCATTGACAGCGTCCGCGGATTGCGGCTGTAATACAGCCATGGGGGTTTTGCGATCCCCCCACGAGGCGACATGCCCAAGTATCGCGTCCCGTACTCTCACGAGGGCGCATCCATGTCATCCCCAACGACGATATCTGCAGAGAAGCTGTCACGACTGATCGGCACGGCGAATGTGCCGACGCTGATCGACGTTCGCACCGCCGAGGATTTTGCCGCCGATCAGCGGCTCATTCCCGGAGCCATCAGGCGTAACCATGAAGAAGCAGGCAGCTGGGGCCACGAATTCTCCGGACGTCCGGCCATTGTGGTCTGCTTGCGCGGTCAGAAGCTTGCACAGGGCACCGCGGCCTGGCTGAGACAGGCCGGTGTGATCGCCGAATCGCTTGAGGGCGGATTTGAGGGCTGGAAGTCAGCGAAGCAACCGTTGGTACCGGCATCGAAGCTGCCCGAGCGCGATAAGCAAGGCCGCACCGTCTGGGTCACGCGTGCACGGCCGAAGATCGACCGCATCGCCTGCCCCTGGCTGATCAGGCGCTTCGTAGATCCGCAAGCGGTATTTCTGTTCGTGGCCCCACCCGAAGTCCTCGGGGTCGCGGAGCGCTTCAATGCCGTGGCCTTCGATGTTGAAAACGTGTTCTGGAGTCATCGCGGCGAGCTCTGTACGTTCGACGTAATGGTTGAAGAGTTCGGCCTCGCGACCCCGCCGATGCTGCGGCTCGCCACGATGGTCCGCGCGGCCGATACCGGTCGTCTCGATCTGTCTCCCGAAGCGCCGGGCCTGCTCGCAGCCTCGCTTGGCCTGTCACGGATGTATGACGACGATCTCCAACAGCTCGAGGCCGGCATGACGCTTTACGATGCGTTCTACCGCTGGTGCCGTGATGCCACGGCGGAAACGCACAACTGGCCAAGCAACAAGGCGAAGCCGTGATCGATATCGCTACCAATGAGAAGACCAAAGCTGATGCCGGACACGGCGTCAGCTTTGGCGAGGCCTTCCGTGTCTGGTTGCGCGTGGCCCTTCTAAGCTTTGGAGGTCCGGCGGGGCAGATCGCGGTGATGCATCGCATACTCGTGGAAGAGAAGAACTGGATTTCCGAAAGCCGTTTCCTGCACGCGCTCAACTACTGCATGCTGCTTCCGGGCCCCGAGGCCCAGCAGCTTGCAACCTATATCGGCTGGCTGCTGCACCGGACTGCGGGCGGCATCATGGCCGGCGGGCTGTTCATCCTTCCGGGCGTCATCGCCATCATGGGGCTGAGCTACATCTACGCAGCCTTTGGCAATGTCGGCTTCGTGGAGGCGCTGTTCTTCGGCCTGAAAGCCGCGGTGCTCGCGATCGTGGTTGAAGCCGTGGTCCGGGTCGGCAAACGCGCGTTGCGCAACCGCATCATGATCGCGCTCGCCGCGATCGCCTTTATTGCAATCTTCTTTTTCAACGTCCCGTTTCCCATCATCATCATCGGCGCCGGCGTAATCGGATATTTCGGCGCCCGGAGCGGACGCCCCGAATTTGCCGCCGTGCCGCACGGCGCCGGCAAGAACAGTGCGGCGGTCGACAGCATGCTGGGTGATAAATTGCCGGACCACGTTCGCCCCAGCATTCCCCGCGCGCTGAGCGTAAGCGCAATATGGCTGCTGCTGTGGCTGGTCCCGGTCGGCGCCGTCCTGCTCGCATTGGGGCAGGCCAATGTGTTCAGCCAAATCGCGCTGTTCTTCAGCAAGATGGCGATGGTGACGTTCGGTGGTGCGTACGCGGTGCTGGCTTACGTCGCGCAGCAGGCGGTCGAGCACTATCACTGGCTAGGCCCACGCGAAATGCTGGATGGCCTCGGGATGGCCGAGACCACGCCGGGCCCACTGATCATGGTGCTCCAGTTCGTGGGTTTCATGGCTGCCTATCGCGATCCAGGTACGCTTTCGCCGATGGTGGCCGGTACGCTCGGCGGCTTACTCGCGACCTGGGTCACGTTTACCCCGTGCTTCCTCTGGATCTTTCTCGGCGCACCCTTCATCGAGGTGCTGCGCGGCAACAAGGGTCTTGCCGGCGCGCTCACCGCGATCACCGCCGCGGTGGTCGGCGTGATCCTCAATCTGTCAATCTGGTTTGCGCTGCACACCGTATTCCGCGAGACGACCGAGGTCCGATCTTACGGACTGTCTTTCGACATGCCGGTGGCGTCCAGCCTGGACTTGCCCGCGCTGATGCTGGCAATCGCGGCGGCGACCGCGATTTTTCATTTCAAGCTCGGCATGCTCACGGTGCTCGGAGCATCCTGCGCGGCAGGCATATTGCTGCGGCTTGCGGGGGTGGTCTGAACGATCGATCCGGGTCCGCTTACTCGACGCCTCGGTTGAACTTGTTCGACTTCGGCAGACCATGCGCGAGGCGGCCGGCGTCGGCACGATTGCCGCGCCAGTCGGACAATTCCTTCATCGTCATGCTCTGCTCGCGGCCGGCAGAATCCTTCCACGTCAGCCCCGCCTTGGAATCGAATACCGCAACGTCGGACAGCGTCGCGCTGGTGTACTTCTGCAGGCGGACGCCGCGGCCACGCGCCATTTCCGGCACCTGGTCGAGCGGGAACAGCACCATCTTGTGATTAGTGCCGATCACCGCCACGCTGTCGCCCATCACGGTTGCGATCGCCTTGGCCTCGTTCGGCATCTCGACGTTGAGGACCTGCTTGCCCTTGCGGGTGTTGCCGACGCAGTCATCCTCGTTGACGACGAACCCCTGCCCTTCGGCGCTCGCGATCAGAAATTTGCGGCCGCCCTTGTTGGTGAACAAGGAGACGATCGCCGCGTCCTGCTCCATGTCGATGAACATGCGGATCGGCTCGCCATGGCCGCGCCCGCCGGGGAGCTTTGCAACATCGAGGGAATAGAATTTGCCGTTGGTGGCAAACACCAGCAGCTTTGAGGTGCTCTCGGCAAAGAAAGAGTGTTCGAGCTTGTCGTCGGACTTGAAGGTAAGGCTCGAGAGATCCTCGACATGTCCTTTCAGCGTGCGCACCCAGCCCTTCTCGGACACCACCACGGTGACCGGCTCGCGCTCGACGAAAGCTTCTTCGATGGCGGCTAGATCGTGCTCGGGCGCGTCTGCGAACTGCGTGCGCCGCTTGCCCAGCGGCGTCTTTGGCCCAAACATATCCCGCACCTTTCGAACCTGATCGGCGACCTTGGACCATTGCTCGGGTTCCGAGGCGAGAAGCGCCTTGATGCCCTTCAGTTCGGTCCGAAGATTCTTTTCCTCAGTGCGGATTTCCATTTCCTCGAGCTTGCGCAAACTGCGCAGCCGCATATTGAGGATGGCGTCGGCCTGGATCTCCGTCAGCTTGAACGCCTTCATAAGCGCCGGCTTCGGTTCATCTTCGTTGCGGATGATCTTGATCACCTTGTCGATATTCAGGTAGGCGATCAGATAGCCGCCAAGCACTTCCAGTCGATGTTCGACCTGGCCCTTGCGGTAGTTGTAGCGACGCTGCAGCACGTCGCGCAGATGGTCGAGCCACTCCCGCAGACATTCGGCGAGGCCGAGCACCTTCGGAATGCGTCCTTTCACCAGCACGTTGAGGTTCAACGGAACCCGGGTTTCGAGTTCGGTCAGCCGGAACAAGGACTCCATCAACAATTCCGGATCGACCGCGCGCGACTTCGGCTCGATCACGAGGCGAACGTCTTCCGCCGATTCATCGCGGACATCGCCGACCAGCGGCAGCTTCTTGTCGTTGAGCAGTTCGGCAATCTTCTCGACAAGCCGCGACTTCTGCACCAGCCAGGGAATTTCGGTGATGACCACCACCCAGGTGCCACGCGCGCCCTCTTCCTGGATCCACTTGGCCCGGGTGCGGAACGAGCCCCGGCCAGTCACGTACGCTTCGGTAATGCTTTCCTTGGAATCGACGATGATGCCGCCGGTTGGAAAGTCCGGACCCCTGACCCACTTCAACAGCGCTTTCGACTTCGCCTCCGGCTTTTCGATAAGATGAAGCGCGGCGTCGCAGAGTTCGGCGGCGTTGTGCGGCGGAATCGACGTCGCCATGCCGACCGCGATGCCCTGCGCGCCATTTGCGAGCAGGTTGGGAAATCCGCCGGGAAGCACGACCGGCTCTTTTGTCGAGCCGTCGTAGTTGGCGCGGAACTCGACCCCATCCTCGTCGATGCCCTCCAGCAGAAGCCGCGCCACCTCGGTCATCCGCGCTTCGGTGTAGCGATACGCCGCGGCATTATCGCCGTCGATGTTGCCGAAATTGCCCTGCCCGTCGACCAGCGGATAACGCGACGCAAAATCCTGCGCCAGCCGCACCAGCGCGTCATAGATCGATTGGTCGCCATGGGGATGGAACGAGCCCATCACGTGGCCGACGATCTTGGCGGACTTGTTCAACGTTCCGCCCGGGTCGAGCCGCAATTGGCGCATGCCGTAGAGGATGCGGCGATGGACGGGCTTGAGACCGTCACGCGCGTCCGGCAGCGCCCGGTGCATGATCGTCGAGAGCGCGTAGGCGAGATAACGCTCCTCGAGCGCTTCTCGCAAAGTGACCTCGTGAATTTCGGCCGGCTCCGGCGGAATCAGTGGTTTACCCATGGCGAGGGGTTATCCCGTGCGGGGGTGATGGACAAGCCGCGAATCAGCAGCGGTAATTTAGGCCGTGCGCCGCGTTACGGGAACGCCGCTTTCGCCCGCGGCCTGATCACGGCGTTGATAAAACCGTCGCGAGAATCAGAATGGCCGTGGCCACGGGGTTCCAGCACATGACGAAGCAGGAACAATCCCGTGAGATGGAAACCGTCCTGCAGGTCCTGATCCGACCAGCCGTTCGCTCCGGCCTCGCCCGGTCGCAGAAACGCGGGCAGCCTCAGCAGCCGATCGCGCCAGGGCTCACCCGCCCGCCTCGACACCGCTCCACCGGATTTCGGCGAAACATAAATGAGGTCGGTCGTCTCGCCGGTCGCGGCGCAGGTATCCAGATCGAGGCCGAAGCCGAGTTCGGCCAGCATCGCCAGTTCGAATTTGAGCAGGTGAGCCGCCGCTTTGCCCGCATCGTCGAAATCGTCGAGGGTGTGCTCAAGCATCTCGTATATGTCTTGATGCGGGTCCCGTTCCGGCAACAGCCGCGCCAGCGAGGCCAGGTGGGTGACGCCATAAACCGCGTGCGAGGACGCCAGCAGGGTGGCCGCACGCAAGCGGATGCCTTCAACCTGATAGTAGCCGAGGTGCTCGTCCAGTCGCGCCCGCCATACCGCACTGACGCTATTGCCCGGCTGTAGCAGCGGCCGCATCCGGGAACTCGCGCCACCCCGCACCAGGCCCAGGTGGCGACCGTGACTGCGCGTCAGAAGTTCGACGATGGCGCTACTCTCGCCATGCCGCCGTACCCCCAGCACGATGCCTTCGTCAGTCCACTCCATGGTCGAAAGCTTACAGGATTCCGAGCCGAGGCGCAGCTAAGCGTTGAACCAACCCTTGGCGTCGCCTGTGAAGGAAAAATACAACCCGGCCGCGGTAAGGGCGCACGAGACGGCTTCGACGGCCGTGCTCAGTTGCAAGCCGGTCTCGCCAATAATCTGCATCAGCGAAATCACCGACAGCAGCAGAGCGGCCACGAGCACCCGACGGGGCCAGTTCTTGCGCCGCCGCGCCGCTAGCCGCACCAGAAACACCAAAAACAGGATCACGCCGCCCGCCATCATTGTCGCGAACATGATCGCCCGATCGGTCATCTCCCCGCTTGGGGTCCGATCCTGGAACGCGACCGATAGCGCATCGAGCGTCAGCGACAGATACAGCAGCACCTCAAACCAGATCACATTCCTTGGTACGTTCATCGCAGTTCCGGTCACTCCCTGGGGAATTCAAGTCCCATTTCACGGTATCGGTCAGGATCCTCGCCCCAGTTTTCACGAACCTTGACGAACAGAAACAGATGGACCGGCTGGCCGACGATCTCGGCGAGCTCCTTGCGGGACTCCGCGCCGATCGCCTTGATGGTCGCCCCGCCCTTGCCCAGCACAATCTTGCGCTGACTTTCACGCTCGACAAAAATCGTCTGCTCGATGCGGATCGATTTATCCTTGCGCTCGGTCCAGCTATCCGTCTCCACGGTGGATTGATAGGGCAGTTCCTGGTGCAGCTTGCGGAAAATTTTCTCGCGGGTGATCTCGGCTGCCAGATGCCGCATCGGAGCATCGGACATCTGATCTTCGGGATAATGAAACGGTCCAGGCGGCGCCATTTCCGCCAGCGTGTGCCTGAGATCGTCGACCCCGTCGCCGGATATTGCCGAAACCATGAAGGTGCTCGCAAACGTCATGCGATCGTTGGCGGCTTTGGCGAGGGCCAGCAGCTTCTCGCGCGGAACCAGATCGATCTTGTTCAGCACAAGGATCTTTTCGTGTTGCACCTTTTGCAGCGTGGCCAGGATCGACTCGGCTTCTTCGTCGATCCCTGCCTTGGCATCGAGCAGCACGCAAACCAGGTCGGCATCGTGAGCCCCGCTCCAGGCGGTCGACACCATGGCGCGATCGAGACGCCGCTTGGGTGAGAAGATTCCAGGCGTGTCCACCAGGATGATCTGCGCGTTGCTTTCGATTACGATGCCGCGGATCAGCGCACGCGTGGTCTGGACTTTCCGCGAGACGATCGTCACCTTGGAACCGACCAGCGCGTTCACCAGGGTGGACTTGCCTACATTGGGCGCGCCGATCAGCGCGACAAAGCCGCAGCGCGTGTCGCGCGCGGCGTGGCCTGAAGTTTCATCCGTCATTGCCGCCGCCACCGACGCCTTCGCGCGCGATCATCACCGATGCCGCGACCTTTTCGGCGGCACGCTTGCTGCCGCCGACTCCTTCGGCCGGCTCCAGCCCCGGCAAATCCACCGCGACTCGAAACTCCGGGTCATGGTGAGGTCCGGTCCGCTCCACTTCGCGATAGACCGGTGTTGGCAATCCTTTTCCCTGCGCCCATTCCTGGAGCACCGTCTTGGGATCGCGCAGCGGCCGACGCGGCTTGCGCATCCTCTCGGTCCAGTTGCGCTCGACAAATTGCGCTGCCGCGGCGTAACCGCCGTCGAGAAAAACCGCACCGATCACCGCCTCGCAGATGTCGCCGAGCACGGATTTGCGCAAGCGCGCACTGGCGCCGGCGCCCACAGCACCGAGTTTTATGTCATCGACCAGCCCAAGCGACTTCGCGACATCGGCGCAACTCTCGCGGCGCACCAGATCGGCAAGCCGCTTCGACAGCTCACCTTCGTTCGCTTTCGGAAACGCGCGGTAGAGCATGTCCGACACGACCAGACCGAGAACGTGATCACCCAGGAACTCGAGACGCTGATAACTGTCGCCGCGCTTACGTCCGGTTTTAAGCGCCGAGACGTGGGTGAAGGCGGTCATCAGGAGCTCGGGATTGGAAAATTTGTGTCCAACCCGCGCCTCGATCGCGGCAATGGCTGCCTTCGCGCTGATCTTGGTTCGCTTCTTCCTGCCTTCGGCGGGCACGCCACCGCCCTCAGGCGCTGGACTTGCGTCGTCGGAAGGCGACGCTGTCTGGGTATCAGGCGTTTTGTCGTTCATCGCACGATGTTGAATATGCGACTCCAGCGGACCGCGGTGGGCCAACGCCAGAACATCCAGGCGTGTTCGCCTTCCGCAATGGAGAAGAAGATCATCTGCGCCCGCCCAACGATATTCTCGAACGGCACGTAGCCTACGGCCGACAACACCCGGCTGTCGGTCGAGTTGTCGCGGTTGTCACCCATCATGAAGAAGTGACCGGGAGGCACAGTGTAGACGTTGGTGTTGTCGTAGAAGCCGTTATCGACGCAATCCAGTGATTCGTAGCTGACCCCGTTCGGCAGGGTTTCCTTCCAACGCTTGACCCGCGCCGTGGCATCCGACCCGCAAGGATCCTCACCGATGAAGTCGCTGAGGCGTTCGCGCTTCACCGGTGCGTCGTTGATGTGAAGCAGCCCCTCCCTCATCTGAATGCGGTCGCCTGGCAAGCCGATCACGCGTTTGATGTAGTCGGTGGTGTCATCCTTTGGTAGCCGGAACACGACGATGTCGCCCCGGGCCGGCTCGGAGCCGAACACCCGTCCGGAAAACAGCGGCGGCGACAACGGAATCGAGTAGTGGCTGTAACCGTACGAATATTTCGAGACAAAGAGATAGTCGCCAACCAGAAGCGTGGCTTTCATCGACCCCGAGGGGATGTTGAAAGGCTGAAACAGGAACGTGCGGATAACCAGCGCGATCAGCAGCGCGTGGATCACGACGCGAATCGTCTCGCCCAAGCCGCTTTCAGGTTTTGTTCCGGATGTCACGCTCATCGCTTTCCCAATTCCCGCTCCCGATTGCCGCGCGGTGGCAGAGCATTTTCCTTACGCGAATCGCTTTCGCATCGCGTCCTGGCGAGTGGCTCTGATGCTGAAGTTCCGAGCCAATCCCGGCACAAACCTGAACTCGCTCTTGGCTCGATCCAAACCTGCGGCGTTTTAGACCGTTGTTCGCAGCCGCGCAATCAACGCCCGGATCAAAACTTGCTAATCCGTTGGCGTATCTCGGATTTTTAGTTGAGGGCAGACCGGCGGTCGATCCGGGCAGCCACGTCATCGTATGGCTGGACTGACGGCCGAAATTATGACGAATGCCTGCGCCAGCGGCCAATCGTCGGTAATGCTCAGGTCAATGCGGGGCTCCTGCCCCTCCGGCGTCAGGAACTGGAGCCGGGCGAGCGCCCCGCCGGTCAGTTGCATGGTTGGACGGCCGCCGGGGAGATTGACCACCCCCATATCGCGCCACCAGACGCCACGACGGATTCCGGTACCCAGCGCCTTGGAACACGCTTCCTTGGCAGCGAACCGTTTGGCGTAGGTCGCAACCACCATCTTCTCGTTCTTTGCGCGCCGGCCCGCCCTGGCCCGCTCGGCTTCGGTGAAAATGCGTTCCAGGAAGCGGTCGCCATGTCGCTCGATGACCTTGGCCACCCGGCGGATGTCGATGAGATCGGAACCGATACCGATGATCATGCCTTGCTTGCCTGGTTCGGACCGCCGGCCGGGCGCACTGAAATTGCACGCCCACGGTCCATCGCCGCGCGCATGGTGCGCACCGCCTCGCCAAGGCCCACGAAGACCGCCTGCCCAACAAGATAATAGCCAATGTTCAGTTCGACGATCTCGGGCAGACCCGCGATCTTCTCTGCGGTCTCGTAATCAAGGCCGTGCCCGGCATGGACTTCCAGACCGACCGAGCGCCCAAGTGCCGCGCCCCTGATGATGCGCTGCCATTCGGCTTCCGCCTTTGGGACATCACCGTCGGTGATGGCGTCACACCACGCGCCGGTGTGGATTTCGACCACGGGGGCACGGAGCTTGGCGGCCATTTCGATCTGGCGGGGCTCGGCGGAAATGAATAGCGAGACGCGAATGCCGGCATCGTTCAATCGCGCAATGAAGGGGGCGAGCGCGTTATGCTGCCCGACCGCATCGAGCCCACCCTCGGTTGTGAGCTCTTCGCGGCGCTCGGGCACGAGGCACACCGCATGCGGCTTGGTCGCAAGCGCCAGTTCCAGCATATCTTTCGTCGCCGCCATCTCGAAGTTCAGCGGTTTCGAAATCTCGGCCTTGAGCCGAGCCATGTCCTCGTCCCGGATGTGGCGCCGATCTTCCCGCAAGTGAGCGGTGATGCCGTCGGCCCCCGCCTCGATCGCGAGCAGCGCCGCAGCTACGGGGTCGGGATTGCGGCCGGCCCTCGCGTTGCGAAGCGTGGCGACGTGATCGACATTGACTCCGAGGCGAAGCGGAGGATGGGGCATGCAGGACTCGCGAGGAGCTAGAAGGTGAAGCTATCCATTGACGCGCTCAACCCGAGCGACGACCGCTTTGGCGCGCAACTGGGCGATGATAGCGCTGAGATGCTTCAGGTCATAGACCTCAAGATCGATGGTTAGCTCGGTGAAGTCGGGCGAGCGCCTGAACATGCTGATATTGTCGATATTGCCGTCGTGCTCGGCAATGACGGTGGCGACCTGGGCGAGGCTTCCCGGCTCATTGACGTTGTCGACCATGATGCGCGCTGGGAACCGCTGCGGCGTCGATTCGTCGACATCCCAGCGGACGTCGAGCCAGCGCTCCGGTTCCTCCTCGAAATCTTTCAGCGCCGGCGACTGGATCGGGTAGATCGTTATGCCTTCACCCGGCGAAACGATGCCGACAATGCGGTCCCCGGGTACGGCGCCGCCGTTGGGGGCGAATTTGACCGGCAGGTCCGAATTGATGCCGCGTACAGGTATCGCCGACGGGCTGCGCGAGGGATCCGGCGGAGACTTCAGCTTCAATTTGACCGCAAGGCTTTTCTTGGCGCCGAAGCGCGCGACCCGCTCTTCCTTGTAGTCGGGATACATTGCCCGGGCGACGTCGGACGCCTTCATCTCCCCGCGCCCGACCGCGGCCATGACGTCCTCGACCGAGCTGCGCGCCAGGCGTGGCAGCGCGCCCCGGAGCTTGTCGTCGGCGTACTCGATCTTTGCGCGCACGAACAGACGCTCGACGATGCGCCGGCCAAGCCCGGCATATTGATCCCGTACGGCGGTGCGGGTCGCCCGCCGGATCGCCGCCCGCGCCTTGCCCGTGACGGCGAGCGACTCCCATGCCGACGGTGGCGCCGACTGGGCCTCCGATGTCAGGACCTCGACCTCGTCGCCGTTCTGAAGTTCCGAGGACAACGGCGCGAACTTGCCGTTTATCTTGCTGCCGACGGCGCTGTTGCCCACGTCCGTATGCACGGCGTAGGCAAAATCGATCACATTGGCATGGCGCGGCAGCGCGATCAGCTTGCCCTTCGGCGTGAAGCAGAACACCTGGTCGTGGAACAGCTCAAGCTTGGTGTGTTCCAGAAACTCTTCCGGATTGGCGCTCTCGGAGAGGATGCCGATCGTATGGCGGAGCCATGCGAAGGCGTTGGATTCCCGCTTCAGCAGCTCGGTCGGAGAACCGACGCCATCCTTGTAGAAGGCGTGCGCGGCGATGCCGAACTCGGCGATCTGCTCCATTTCCTCGGTGCGAATCTGGAGTTCCACGCGCTGATTGCCGGGGCCAATCACGGTCGTATGGATAGAACGATAGTCGTTCTGCTTCGGGGTCGAAATGTAATCCTTGAACCGGCCGGGCACGACCGGCCATGTTGTATGCACCACGCCCAGCGCTCGGTAGCAGGACTCCAGGTCCTTCATCACCAGACGGAACCCGAAGATGTCGGACAACTGCTCGAAGCCGACCGACTTGCGCTCCATCTTGGTCCAGATCGAAAACGGCTGCTTGCGGCGGCCATAGACCCGCGCGGTAATGCCGTGCTTCTGCATCTTCTTGGAGAGCTGGCTTTCGATCTCACCGATCAGATTGCGGTTGCGCTCGGCGAGCGCATCGAGCCGCTGCTTCACCACTGCGTAAGCTTCCGGATCGAGGCTCTGGAAAGACAGGTCCTCGAGCTCTTCCCG
>JBJMTO010000169.1:0-13819 GCA_045811665.1 Bradyrhizobium sp. | reverse complement strand
ACCGTTCGCAAGGCGAAGCCGCACTCGTACAATTCAGTGAGCGCCTTACGAACTCCGCGGCCTTCGGTACTTTGTTTCGGGAAGGCATGGACCTGGTCGAGGAGACCGCGGCTTATCTCGATGGGGCCGGCCGCGCCGAAGCCAAGGCGCTCGAACGTTCTGTCAGCCTTACCTACGCCACCGAAAGCATGCGGCTGACCACTCGGCTGATGCAGCTGGCTTCCTGGCTGTTGCTGCATCGCGCGGTGAAGGAAGGCGAGATGACGCTGACCCAGGCCAACCGCGAGAAGACCAAGGTCAAGCTCAGCGCCGCCGATCCCGGCCCGGACGACATGATCGAAAAGCTGCCGGCGCATCTACAGGAGCTGATCGCACGTTCGATGGCGCTGCAAACCAAGGTTCGCAGGCTCGACACCACCATTCACGCCCCGGCGGCTCCTCGAGCAGCTATCGGCAATCCGCTGGTGCCTCAGCTCAATCGCCTTAAGGCGGCGTTCGAGCAATAATTCCGGTACTTGCCCGGGCTTGCTTAGTTGTGCTCGCGATGGCGAGAGTAGCAGCCCAATCCGTACTCGCCTCGATGATCCAGCCTTGCTGAGCCCTCTTTCCATTGCGCTTGTTCTGTCAGCCGCGCTTCTGCACGCGAGCTGGAATGCCCTGCTGCGCGGCGGCGCCGATCGCGCCCAATCCATGCTGGTCATGAACGTCACTGTCGGAATCGCGGGGCTTGCGATGATGGCGGTCGCCGGCCTGCCGTCATCGGCAACCCCTTACGTGGTCGCCTCGGGGCTGATCCACCTAGTCTACAATGCGCTGCTTGTGCGAATGTATCGTAGCGGCGACCTCGGTGAAACATATCCGGTGGCGCGCGGCTCCTCGCCGGCTCTGATCGCGCTCGGTGGAAGCTTGTTCGCTGGCGAGTGGATGAACCTGGGTGGTTCCATCGGCATTGGCCTGGTTTGTATCGGCATTTTCATGCTGGGGCTGGCCAAAGGACGTCTGCACGCGATGAATTTGCCGGCCGCACTCGCGACCGGAGTAAGCATCGCCGGTTACACACTTGTCGATGGCATCGGCGTGCGCCTTTCAGGCAACTGGGTCGCATACACCGGAGGCATGTTCGCCTTCTTCCTTCTGGTGCCGCTATGGCATCTGGCCCGCGCTGACCGCAAGGCTTTCCAGCTTCCATTGGCCGAAGCCGGCAAGGCCGCCAGCGGTGGCTTGATTTCGCTCGCGGCCTACGCCGCTATCATCTGGGCCATGCAAGCAAACCCGATGGGAGCAGTGTCGGCCCTGCGGGAGACCAGCGTGGTATTCGCCGCACTGCTTGGCGCTGTATTTCTCAACGAACGTCTGACCGCAATGCGGATCGCGGCATGTTGCATCATCGCTGTGGGTGCGGCCTTGATAGGTTGGCGTTCCTGAAGGTCACTGACCTAAAACAAAACCGCCCCCGACAGAGCAGGAGCGGTTTTCGGGTTAGCGCGGCAAAAGAAGGCTTAATCCTTCTTGAGGAAGCCTGAAAACTTCTTCTGGAATCGCGAGACGCGGCCACCGCGATCGAGCAGTTGCTGAGCGCCTCCGATCCAGGCCGGGTGAGACTTGGAATCGATGTCGAGGTTCAGCTTGTCGCCTTCCTTGCCCCAGGTCGAGCGCGTCTGGTACTCGGTGCCATCGGTCATCACGACCGTAATGGTATGATAATTGGGGTGAATCTCGGCTTTCATGGCATATCCTTTGGCGCGCCGGCGCCTCGTGTCTCGGCTTTGTGGGACGGATTTGGGCCGGTCTATAACGCAGCGAAGCCTCCAAAACAAGCCAGCCATCGGCTGGAATTCCAAGGAAATTCAAAGGATTTGCCTCCGCTGACGGCGCGGCCTATCTGGGGCGGGCAAAGGATGGTCGGGATCTCATGAGTGCGCTGGAACGGCTTGAAGACGGGCCTGGCGAAAAAATGACGGCGCGCGGTGGAGCGCCGGCAGAGGCATCCGCGATCGAGGCGCGCTCGACGGCGCCGCTCAAACGGCCGCGGCTGCGTCCGTTGTTGGCGCTGGCGCCTTATGTCGCGCGCTACCGCGGCCGCGCATTTCTCGCCTTGATCGCGCTCACGATCGCGGCGGTCACGACCCTGCTGGTGCCGGTTGCGGTACGACGCATGATCGATTTCGGGTTCTCTCCCGAAGGCATCGCCATGATCAACCGCTACTTCAGCGTGATGATCGCGGTCGTGGCGGTGCTGGCGGTTGCCAGTGCTGCGAGATTTTACCTGGTGATGACCATCGGCGAACGCATCGTCGCCGATCTGCGGAGGGACGTGTTCGCGCACCTGATATCGCTGTCGCCCTCGTTCTTCGATTCCGCGCGCAGCGGGGAGCTTGTCTCGCGGCTCACGGCCGACACTACCCAGATCAAATCCGCGGTCGGCGCATCGGTCTCGATCGCGCTGCGCAACCTTTTGCTGTTCATCGGCGCCACCGCGATGATGGTGATCACGAGTCCGCGGCTTTCGGGCTTCGTGCTGCTGGTGATCCCGGTGATTGTTATTCCGCTGGTCGCATTCGGACGCTGGGTGAGGCGCCTGTCGCGCAACGCCCAGGATACGCTCGCGGATGCGACGGCCTACGCGTCCGAATTGATCGGCGCGATCCGCACCGTGCAGGCCTATACCAGTGAGAGGCTTGCCGATGCGCGTTTCGGCGGCGAGGTCGAGCAAGCCTACGAGGCGGCCCGCACGTCCACCCGCGCGCGCGCCGTGCTCACCGCGATTATCATCTTCATCGTGTTTGCAAGCGTGGTGGCGATCCTCTGGATAGGATCGCACGATGTTCTGGTGGGCTCGATCACGCCGGGGCGACTCGGCCAGTTCGTCCTGTACGCGGCATTCGCGGCAGCCGGCCTTGGCCAGCTCAGCGAAGTATGGGGCGAGGTCTCGGCCGCCTCGGGCGCGGCCGAACGGTTGTTTGAGATCTTGCACGTCAAATCCGCCATTGCACCGCCGGCCTCACCATTGCCAATGCCGGTGCCGGCGCGCGGCGACGTCGCTATTGAAAACGTGGGCTTCAGCTATCCCACCCGGCCGGAAGTTCCTGCGCTTCAGGACGTTTCGCTCTCGGTACGCGCCGGCGAAAAGGTCGCGATCGTCGGACCCTCCGGCGCGGGAAAGAGCACGCTGTTTCACCTGCTGCTGCGATTTTACGATCCCGCAACGGGTGTAATCTCGATTGACGGCGTTCCGATCCAGTTGGCCGATCCCCGCGACTTGCGCGCGCGGATCGCGCTGGTGCCGCAGGATTCCGTGGTGTTCGCCGCGAACGCGCGCGAAAACATCCGCTTCGGCCGGCCCGAGGCCACCGATGCCGAGGTCGAGCGCGCCGCTGATCTTGCGCACGCCACCGAATTCATCCGCCGGCTGCCTGATGGCTTCGAGGCGCAGCTCGGCGAACGCGGGGTGACGCTTTCTGGCGGTCAACGCCAGCGGATTGCGATTGCGCGGGCGATCCTGCGGGACGCGCCGCTACTGCTGCTGGACGAGGCGACATCGTCGCTCGATGCGGAGAGTGAAACCCTGGTGCAGACCGCGCTCGAGGAATTGATGCGTCACCGCACGACACTGGTCATCGCCCATCGGCTGGCGACGGTCTTGTCCTGCGACCGGATCATGGTGATGGACCAGGGCCGCATCGTGGAGCAGGGGACCCACGCATCGCTGGTCGCCGCCAACGGGCTCTATGCGAGGCTCGCGAGGCTGCAATTCGAAGGCGTCTAGCCGGCAGTTGACGCTCTGCCCCCAATCGTCATTGCGAGCGCAGCGAAGCAATCCAGCTTCGTGAGTTGTGGCGCGACGAACTGGTGGTCCCGTCTATCAGCGCTCGATGTCGGGCGGCAACAACGCCCTCCATTGCATTTTCAGCACGGGCCTTCCCGAGGTCGGATTCACATCCTGGCCGGCGCGCGCAAACCCGTTGCGTTCGTAGAAGCGGATGGCCCGGGAGTTGTCGTGGTTCACGAGCAGCGTGATTTGCTCAGGCGAGCGCTTTTTGGCTTCGTTGACGAGTAGATCGCCCACTTCCGATCCCCAGTGATCGGGCGCGACCACGAGCTGATCGAGATAGCCTGACGCGTCGATGGTGATGAAACCGACCGCGGCGCCTTCCTGCTCGGCGACAATGATGGCCGCATGCGGCACCAGTTCGTTGCGCCAGCGCGCGCGCCACCATGACAGGCGAGCTGAAAAGTCGATCGACGGATAGGCTTGCTGCCAGGTCCGCTGCCACAGGGCTATGGCGGCGTCCTCATCCTCAGCATGGTATGGCCGCAAAACGACGCGGGCGCTCATCCGGCAAAAGCGGTCATGCGCGGGCGAGACGACGAAGCTTTGCTTCGCGCCGATGTCCCGGGCATCCACGTCCTTCTTTTCGGGGACAAGCCCTGCCATGACGACATCGCGATTCGGGCGGCACTGCGGCTACCTTTCCGTCAGCTTGAGTTCGATGCGACGGTTGCGCTTGTAGGCTTCTTCGACCGCCGCTGTATCGAGCGGCTGGAATTCCGCGAAGCCGGCGGCCACCAGCCGCTGCGGTTGTACGCCAAGCGAAATCAGATACTGCACCACCGAGATGGCGCGCGCCGAGGACAGTTCCCAGTTCGACTTGAACAGCGGGCTGTTGATCGGTCGTGTGTCGGTATGGCCGTCAACGCGAAGCACCCAGCCGATTTCGGCCGGGATTTGCTGGCCGAGATCGATCAGCGCTGTGGCCAGCTTGTCCAGTTCCGCGCGGCCTTCGGGCAGCAACTGCGCTTGCCCGGTATCGAAGAACACCTCCGACTGGAATACGAAGCGGTCGCCGACGATCCGGATGTCCGGGCGGTTACCAAGGATGGCCCGCAGTCGGCCGAAGAATTCCGAACGGTAGCGCGACAATTCCTGCACCCGTTGCGCCAGGGCGACGTTCAATCGCTGGCCGAGATCGGCGATCTTGTTCTGAGATTCCCTGTCGCGCTTCTCCGAAACGTCGAGCGCTTCCTCAAGCGCAGCGAGCTGGCGCCGCAGCGCGCTGATCTGCTGGCTCAATACCTCGATCTGCGCCAGCGCGCGCGACGTCACCTGCTTTTCGGACTCCAGCGCCTTGTTGAGTTCGTTGGCGCGACCGGCGGCGTCGCTGCCGGCTCCGGCAAGCCCTTCATACAGACCCTTGACCCGGTCGCGCTCGGCTTCCGCCGAGGACAGCCCGGCGCGAAGCTGGGAAAGCTGGTCGTCGAGATTGAGCTTGCCGAGCTTCTCCAGCGACAGCAGGTCGTTGAGCTGTGCGATCCTGGCGTTGAGTTGCTCCAGCGCCTTGTCCTTGCCGGTGACCTCCTGGGACAGAAAGAATTGGACGACCAGAAACACCGACAACAGGAACACGATCGAGAGCACTAACGTCGACAGCGCGTCGACGAAACCGGGCCAGTAGTTGAAACCGGACTCGCGGCGTGCACGGGCAAGGGCCATTGATCTCTCCCTTATTGCGTTTCGTGATCAGCTCTTCTCGGGCTGGCGCGCCAGCCGCTCGAGCAATTTCTTGATTTCGCGATTCTGCTCGCCCTGGCCGTCGGCCCACTCGCGGATCATCTGCTGCTCGGTTCGCATATGCGCGACCAGCCCCTGAATCGCTTCGGCGAGACTGGCCATCGCCGCGGTGGTGCCAGATCTTCCGCCGCCTTCTTCCAGTGTGGTGCGCAAACGGTCGAGCGCGCCCTGAAGTTCGCCACCCGAGCTTGAAGGGGTCTCGCCGGAATATTCGCGGACCGTGGAGGCGAGCCAGTCTTCGAGGTCGGTATAGAACCGGTTCTGCGCCTGGCTGGATTGCAGATCGAGAAAGCCCAGGATCAGCGATCCCGCGAGGCCAAACAGTGAGGACGAAAACGAAATCCCCATGCCGCCGAGCGGCGCGGCCAGGCCTTCCTTCAGGGTGTCGAACAATGCGCCCGCGTCGCCGCCGACCTTGAGCCCCTCGATCACCTTGCCCACCGAACCGACGGTTTCGATCAGGCCCCAGAAAGTGCCGAGCAGCCCGAGGAAAACCAGCAAGCCGGTCATATAGCGGGAGATGTCGCGGGCCTCGTCGAGGCGGGTCGCGATGGAGTCCAGGAGATGCCGCATGGTCTGCTGCGAGATCGACATCCGCCCGGTGCGCTCGCCACCAAGGATCGCCGCCATTGGGGCCAGCAATGTCGGGCTGCGGTCGATCGCCAGCCCAGGATCGGCAATGCGGAAGTTGTTGACCCAGGCGACTTCCGGGTAGAGCCGGACAACCTGTCGAAACGACAGGATGATGCCGATCAGCAGCACTGCGCCGATCAACGCGTTCAGGCCAGGGTTGGCAAAGAACGCCACGACGATCTGCTTGTAGAGCACGACAGTGATCAGGGCGCAAAGCACCAGGAACACCACCATCCGCACCAGGAAAATCCGTGGCGAAGAAAGCTTGGTCAGTTCGATCTCCATCGCGGAGCGCGTCGAGGGGCTTGAAGCCATGCCGTGTTATCCCTGAGCGAGAAGCCGCTTTTCGGATGCCAATATGGCACAGTGTGGCTCAGAGAAAAGATCAGATAAGCCACGCTCGGCCATGGAAGTCGTCATGGGTGAAGACGCGCCCTTGCCACATTCGGCATTCCGGCGCCTGCCGCGAGACAACGTGGAGGACCAAGACAAGTCCGGGCGATGCACAGAGATCAATCAACTATCTGGTCGGGTTTACCGGAACCTCTTGCTCGAACGCATGAGACGCATCGGTTCACACCAGAGAGCCGCTCGAACGCGGCGCCACTCTGCGCAGCCTCTATTTCGCAAGCGGTTTGAGGATCTGCAGCAGTTCGGCGTGGATGAACTCGTTGCCGCAGATCACGTCTCCGGTCTTGAGCGCGTCGTCATTGCCGGTGATGCCGCTGAATATCCCGCCGGCCTCGCGCACGATGATCTGCCCCGCCGCGATGTCCCATGGCTGCAGGTTTCGTTCCCAGTATCCATCGAAGCGGCCGGCGGCGATGAAGGCCATGTCGAGTGAAGCTGCGCCGAACCGTCGCAGACCCGCCACCTTGGCCTGAACCTCGGTCATCTCGGCGCGCGACAGATCGAGGTCACCGCGCCCCATATGGGGAAGGCCACAGGCGATGACGGACTCGCTGAGCTTGCGCCGGCCGGCAACGCGCAGCCGCTGATCGTTCAGGAAGGCGCCCTTTCCGCGTTCAGCGAGATACAGCTCCTCATTGGCGGGATTATAGATCACGCCCGCAATAACCGTGTCCTCGCGCTGCAAGGCGATCGAAATCGCGAATTGCGGAATGCCGTGCAGAAAATTGGTGGTGCCGTCGAGCGGATCGACGATCCAGGTGTGGGTCTTGTCCTCGCCGATCCGGGAGCCGCCTTCCTCGCCGATGAAGCCGTAACCGGGCCGCGCTTTTGTGAGGTCGCTGTGCAGCATCTCCTCGGCGCGGCGATCGGCCATCGTAACGAAATTGGCCGGTCCCTTCAAAGAGACCTGCAGGTTCTCGATCTCACCGAGATCGCGCTTGAGGCTGCGGCCGGCGCGTCGCGCGGCTTTGACCATGACGTTGATAACGGCTGAATGCAGCATGATCTCGGCTTAAGACGACCTGAGTATCAGGTCAGGACAGGGTCGGGGTTCTCTCGTCGGCGCGATGGAGGCGTTTCGAGCGCTCCAGTGGGTGCCCTGCGGTGCTCGTGCCGTCAAGAGTGGATCACCTGGTGCCGAGCCATCTGCGCGCGGCGGAGTCTGCTTGGGCGCGATCCTCGGGACTGAGTTGGGCCATTGCCTCGTCGAGCATGGGATCGCCCTTGCCCGAGGTTTTGGCGACCAGGTGCCATTTGAATCCTTCTATCTTGTCGAGCTGCGCGCCCTGGCCGGTGACCAGTACCCGTGCGAGGCGGTTTTGCGCGATCGGGCTGTTTTGCTTGGCTGCCTTGCGCAGCAGCGCTACGGCGGCCGACTCATTTTTCGGCGTCCCGGTGCCGTTGAAGAGAGCGATGGCATATTCCACCTCGGCGTCGACATTGTCGCTGAGCGATGCGGCCTGCAACAGCCGCACCGATTTTTCGATGTCTTTCGGAACGCCAGTGCCTTCCTTATAGAACGTGGCGAGTGCGTACTGCGCTTCCGGATTGCCAGCGTCGGCGGCCACGCGAAACAACTCCGCGGCTCGCTTGACGTCCTGCGGCAGCGTCTGTCCATCCAGATAGAGCAGTGCCAGATTATACGCGGCCTTGGGATTTCCGAGTTTAGCCGAGGAGGCCAACAGTTTCGCGGCTTCCTCGCGGTTGGCGGGTCCGCCGCGGCCGGCCAGCCGCAGCATCGCCAGCGCGAACATGGCCTCGCGGTCGCCGCCATCGGCGGCGCGCTTGTACCAGTCGGCGGCTTTCGCATAGTCGCGTTTGACGCCCAACGCATTTGCATAGAGCTCACCCAGCATCGTCATCGCTTTCGGATCGCCGTTCTCCTGCGCGCGCTTGATGGCGAGATCGAACGCGGTCTTGTACATGCCGCGTTGATAGGCGCCGTAGACCAGGTCGAGGTTGGGATCGTCGGGAGCCGGGGCGGGCGTGACGGTTGCCGCCGGCGGGGCTGTCCGTTTCGGCGTCGCTGCGGGATCGGCGGACTTCTTGGGCGGCTCGGGCGCTTTTGGTTTTGCGGCCGGTTTTACGGCCGGCTTTTCGACGGTGGGAGGCGTCAGCGGAACCTGCGCGGCCGCGCCTGCGGTCCACATCACGCTCAGCACGATCGATAGCGGACGCAGGACAATCATTCCGGCGCTATCCCCGTTCGGTTTCGAGTTTTCCCGGCGCATCGGCGAAGGTTTGACGGATCGCCTGCTCCACATCCTTGATCGCCGCCGCCGCTCCCCGCTCATCCGCCCAGATGAAATCGCCGAGCAGAACGAAATCCGCTCCCGCCGCGGCAAACTCCGCCGCCTCCTCGCGAGAGGCGGCAAAAGCGACGCAGGGCGGCTCGAACAACTCGGCCCACCATTCGACGCGGTCGGCGATGGCTTCAGGCGAGGGCCGGTGGCCATTCGCATCGGGCTCGCCGAACAGGACGTAATCCGCCCCGGCTTCGCCTGCGGCCATTGAGTCATGTCTCGTCATCAGTCCGCCCACGCCGGCAATTCGGTCGGGTTTCAGCGAGGGCAGGGCCTCCTCGAAGGCTGCGATGCCGGTCAGGTGCGCACCGTCCGCGCCGGCGCGGGCGACGAGTTCGACATGCCCTTCGAGCAGCAGCGCCGCGCCGCTTTGCTGGATTGGCGGAGCCATGGCCTTGATGCGGGAGGTCATGGTGCGCTGGTCGGTCGCCTTGAACCGAAGCAGCACCGCAGCGACGTCGGCAGCGGCCAGCAGCCCAGGCAGGCTTGCGATCAGGAGGGTGGGGTCGTCCACCAGCGGCGTCGCGAGATAAAGACGCGGCGTCGGACGCGCCGGGGCGGGTTTATTCGCCAACTAAGCCGCCTTCTTTTCCAGATCGGGTTTCCATTCGCCTTTGGTCGCGAGCGAATTCATCCGCGCGCGGTGAGCGAAAGCCCGTTGCCCTGCGGCGATATTTTCGCCCTTGCCGGACCATGCCTTCTGGGGCGCGGCCTGCAACGCGCGGCCATACGAGAACGTCAACTGCCATGGCAGGCCGCCGATGCGGTTCATCGCATCGAGGTGCGCGGTCGCTTGCTCATCGGACTGTCCACCGGACAGGAATGCAATTCCCGGCACCGCGGCAGGAACGCAGGCCTTCAGCATCCGAACGGTTTTCTCGGCGACCTCTTCGATCGAGGCTTGCTTGCTGCTTTTCTTGCCGGCAATCGCCATGTTGGGCTTCAGGATCATGCCCTCCAACGCGACCCGCTGCACCCGCAATTCCTGAAAGGTCTTGTTGAGCACGCGCTGAGTTACCTCGTAGCAACGGTCGATGTCGTGGTCGCCGTCCATCAGGACTTCGGGTTCGACGATCGGAACGATTTGCGCGGCCTGGCACAATGCGGCATAGCGCGCGAGCGCGTGGGCGTTGACGTGGATCGCGGTCATGCTCGGAAGCCGGCCGTTCGCGCCATCCTGGATGTCGATCACCGCGCGCCATTTGGCGAAGCGAGCGCCCCGCTCGTAATACTTCTTCAGGCGCTCGGCGAGCTTGTCCAGACCGACTGTGACCAATTCACCGGGGCATTCCGGCAGCGGCTGCGTTCCCTCGTCCACCTTGATCCCCGGGATTGCGCCTGCCTGCTCGATGATCTTGATCAGCGGCGTGCCGTCCTTGGCGTTCTGCCAGATGGTCTCGTCATAGAGGATGACGCCGGAGATGTGCCGGCTCATGGCTTCGCCGCAGCGGAACAGCATTTCGCGGTAGTCGCGGCGGTTGTCCTCCGTCGAGGCGACGTTGATCGCGTCGAAACGCTTTTTTATGGTGCCGGTGGATTCATCGGCCGCGAGTATGCCCTTGCCCGGCGCGACCATCGCGAGAGCGACTTTGTTGAGTTCAGCAAGATCCATCGACGCCTCCAAAGCACGCAAGCTAACCTCTGCCCGACAATACCGGGGAAAACGAGCCAGCAAAACTACCGATAAACCCGAAGTAGATAAAGCGAGACCGCACTTCACGCGACCTTGGGATCGAGCTCGCCCCTGGCGTAACGCTTGGCCATCGCCGCCGGGGTCAGCACGTTCCTGATCTTGCCGGCCTGGCCGGCGGTATTGAATTCCTCCAGCCGCTGTTTGCAAAGCCGGGTCATCGCGTCCATCGCCGGCTTGAGGTACTTGCGAGGGTCGAATTCCTCCGGATTGTCCTTTAGCACTTTTCGGATCTGCCCGGTCATCGCCATGCGGTTGTCGGTGTCGATGTTGATCTTGCGGACGCCGTTCTTGATGCCGCGCTGGATTTCCGCGACCGGAACGCCCCAGGTCGGCTTCATCTTGCCGCCATTGGCGTTGATGATGTCCTGCAGCTCCTGAGGCACCGAGGATGACCCGTGCATCACCAGATGCATGTTGGGCAGCTTGCGGTGAATCTCCTCGATCACCTTCATGGCCAGGATATCGCCGTCCGGCTTGCGCGTGAACTTGTAGGCACCATGCGAGGTCCCCATCGCAATCGCCAGCGCATCGACCTTGGTTTCCTTGACGAACTTCACCGCTTCGTCCGGATTGGTGAGTAGCTGGTCGTGCGAGAGCTTGCCTTCGGCGCCATGACCGTCTTCCTTGTCGCCCATTCCGGTTTCCAGCGAGCCGAGCACGCCCAGTTCGCCTTCCACCGAAATGCCGCCAAGATGCGCCATCTCCGTGACCTTCTTCGTCACTGCTACATTGTAGTCCCAGTCGCCGGGCGTCTTGCCGTCCGCCTGCAACGAACCGTCCATCATCACCGAGGTGAAGCCGGCCTGGATCGCGGTCATGCAGGTGGCGGGTTCGTTCCCGTGGTCGAGATGCACGCACACCGGAATCTGTGGGTAGATTTCGGTGACCGCGTCCATCATGTGCCTGAGCATCACGTCATTGGCGTAGGACCGCGCCCCGCGCGATGCTTGGATGATGACCGGCGCGTCAAGGCTCGAGGCCGCCTCCATGATGGCGAGCGCCTGCTCCATATTGTTGATATTGAAGGCCGGCACTCCGTATTCGTGTTCCGCCGCGTGGTCGAGCAATTGACGCAACGTGATACGAGGCATCTGTCATGGTCTCCGCGTGAGGGCGAGGCGCCCGTTACCGATCGGATGCTAGTGCACCCGCAACACTTCAACGCCAGGCAACGGTTTTCCTTCCATCCATTCAAGAAAGGCGCCGCCCGCGGTCGAAACATAGGTGAAATCGCCAGCGACGCCGGCCTGGTTCAGCGCGGCCACCGTGTCGCCGCCGCCGGCCACCGAGACCAGTTTTTTCGCCTTGGTCCGCTCAGCCGCGTGTTTCGCCGCAACCATAGTGCCTCGGTCGAATGGCGTCAGTTCGAATGCACCGAGAGGTCCGTTCCAGACCAGCGTGGCCGCATCATCGATTGCCGCATGAATGCGCGCGATTGAGCGCGGCCCGACATCCAGAATCATGCCTTCTGCCGGGATAGCATCCAGACCGTAGGCATGGGAGGGCGCGTTCGCCGCGAAATGATACGCTACCACCGAGTCGACTGGCAGGATGATCGCGCAATTCGCGGCGGCAGCCCGCTCGATGATCCGCAGCGCCGTCGCCGCGAGAGCTTTCTCCGCCAATGATTTGCCGATGCGGACGCCCTGCGCATGCAGGAAGGTGTTGGCCATGCCGCCGCCAATCACCAGCGCGTCGACCTTGCTGACGAGGTTTTGAAGAAGATCGATCTTGGTCGACACCTTGGCGCCGCCGATGATGGCAATGACGGGCCGGGTCGGGGACTCCAGTGCCTTGCCCAGCGCATCAAGTTCGGCTTGCATCGTCCGCCCGGCATATGCCGGCAGCTTGTGGCCGAGGCCTTCGGTCGAAGCGTGCGCGCGATGCGCCGCCGAGAAGGCGTCGTTGACCCAGATGTCACCGAGCTTTGCTAGTTCAGCCACGAAGGTCGGATCGTTGTTCTCTTCTTCCTTGTGGAAACGAGTGTTCTCCAGGCAAAGGATGTCGCCGTCTTTCATCGCCGCGACAGCCTGCTGAGCTGCCTGACCGATGCAATCTTCTGCGAATGCCACCGGCTTCTTCAGCACCTGAGACAGTGTCGCAGCTACCGGCTTGAGCGAGTCCTTGGGGTTGCGTCCCTTCGGCCGACCAAAATGCGCGAGCAATATGGCCTTGCCACCCTTGCGGGATATTTCCGTGACGGTGGGGGTGATCCGCTCGAGCCGGGTCGCGTCGGTAACCCGGCCCTTTTCCATGGGCACGTTGAGATCAACGCGCAACAACACGCGCTTGCCCTTTACGTCGACGTCATCGAGGGTGCGGAATGTCTTGCTCATTATCCTGGTCTCGCAGACATCGGACGCGCCGCGCCGGGTCCGGGGCGTCCACTATGAGATTTCGCCTCATGGTGAGGAGCGCGCGCTTTGGCGCGCGTCTCGGCACCTCAAGCTCCCACAATCAGAGCAATTTCCCCATCGCCACCGCGGTGTCCGCCATGCGATTGGAGAAGCCCCATTCATTGTCGTACCACGACATCACCCGCACCAGCGTGCCGTTCTGCACTTTGGTTTGATCCATGTGAAAGGTGGAGGAATGCGGGTCGTGATTGAAGTCGATCGAGACGTTGGGCGCGGTCGTATAGCCGAGAATGCCCTTGAGCTGCTGCTCGGAAGCGCGCTTCATCGCCTCATTGATCTCTTCCTTTGTGGTCTTTCGCGACGCGACGATCTTGAGATCGACCACCGAGACGTTCGGCGTCGGCACGCGGATCGAGGAGCCGTCCAGCTTGCCGGCCAGCGCCGGGATCACCAGGCCCAGCGCCTTGGCGGCGCCGGTGGAGGTCGGGATCATCGACATCGCCGCGGCGCGGGCGCGGTAGAGGTCCTTGTGCAGGGTATCCAGGGTCGGCTGGTCGCCGGTGTAGGAGTGGATCGTGGTCATGTAGCCGCGCTCGATCCCGCACAGCTCCTGCAGCACGTGGGCCACCGGCGCCAGGCAGTTGGTGGTGCAGGACGCATTGGAGATGATCAGGTCGTCCTTGGTCAGCGTCTTGTGGTTCACGCCGTAGACGATGGTCTTGTCGACGCCGTCGGCGGGGGCCGAGATGATCGCTCGCTTGGCGCCGGCGCTGAGGTGGGCCGAGGCCTTGTCCTTCGCCGTGAAGATGCCAGTGCATTCGAGCGCGATGTCCACGCCTAGCGCCTTGTGCGG
>JBJMTO010000168.1:0-120534 GCA_045811665.1 Bradyrhizobium sp. | reverse complement strand
GGCACCATCGTGGACGCCGAACGGTTGGTTGCCGAGCGCCACCCAGACATCGCCATAGTCGACATTAATCTGCGGCACGGTGAAACATCTACCGGGCTAATCGATCGCCTGCTGGAACAAGACGTCGCGATCATCATCGTCACCGGCTATGCGGCGTCTTCTCTGCCTACGCGAAAAGTCGAAGCCATTTTGCAAAAGCCCGTTAGCAAGGAGCAACTCCTCGACAAATTGCGCCCGATCATTGCTGGGCTATCGGATCGATGAGCTGATCCTTTGTGCGATCGTAGGATACCTCTTCAGTGGGAATCCTGATTATGCAAGACACTCCACCGGGTGAAAACGAGAGGTCCACCTCGCCACCAAGCTCGTGAGGGATCAGCTCGCGAATGAGGCTGGTTCCGTAACTTTCCTTGGCTGGTAATGATACCGGCGGACCGCCCGCCTCACGCCACACAATCCTCACACCAGTCTTGGCATCGCTGCTCTCGCACTCCCAACGTACCGACACCTGGCCGCCCGGCATGGATAAGGCGCCGTACTTGGACGCATTCGTCACGAGCTCTTGAAACACCATCGCCAACGCCTCAGTTGCCGCCGCGCTGAGTGTAGTGTCGGGGCCGCCGGTCAATGTATTTGCGTCTGTCGTATAGGGCGCGAGCTGTGAACGGACAATGTCAGCCAGGCGAATAGGCCGCCACGCACCTCGGCTCAACAGTTCATGTGCAACTGCCATGCTTTGAATGCGTCCATCAATTGCCTGGATAAACTCGTCCATCGTACTGCTGCTCTGGCGCGTATACTCGGCGACGGTGGCAACGCGCGCGAGCACGTTCTTAACCCGGTGGTCAAGTTCGGCAATGAGCAGCCGTTGGTGTTCGTCAGCCCGCTTGCGCTCCGTAATGTCGACGGTGAGGCCCCGGATGCGGACAGATTGTCCGGCTGCATCGAAGTCGACCGTTGCTCTTTCCTCGAGCCACATTTCGCGAGCGCCGGGGTGTATTATCCGGAACGCAACCGTATAGGATGGTTTGTCGGGTCTAACACTCCTCAGGTTTGCTGCGTACTGCGCGAAGTCGTCCGGGTGAATCAGTTTGCGAAAATTAGCGACAGTAATTGGCGCAAGCGGCTCGTATCCAAGAATCTTTTCAGCGTTCTTGCTGTGGTGAAATGAACCGGTGCGGCCATCCCATTCGAACGCCATAACCCCACCAGCCTCCAACGCCTCCTCCAACCGCGCCGCACCCTCGCTGAGCGCGATTTCGTGCCGATGGCGCTCCGCGAATAGCGCGGCGAGTACGAGCGCACACAGCGAGGTCGTCAGAATGCTCGCCTGGGCGTCCTCGATACGTTCGTTGAACGGCAGACCGGGGTCGCCGAAGTAGCCGATGTCAAAGGTTGTGGTCCATACGATTGTGAGCGCAATGATGAAAGCGGCCGCTGCGGCAAACACAGGCTGGCAGCGCGCCGCTAGCGCCAGCAACAGCGGGAACACCAGAGCAATCGGGAGCACAGTCTCCCAAGATTGGCGCGGCAAGAAGATAATAATGGCGCTCATCAACGCTATAGCGGCGAGCCCCGCGGTACCTTCGAGGATCTCTCTCGGTGGCGGCGGATCGCGCGCGGCTGCAGCTATTCCGATTACCAGCGGCGCGAGCGTCACAATACCGATCGCGTCGGAAGCGAACCAGTGCTCCCACGTAGTCAGGATCGATGGAGTAGAACCGCGGAACAACTTGAACCCAAGGGTTCCGCCAACGCCCGAGATGGCTGCCGCGAGGGCCGCCGCCGCCAGAAACCCCAAGACGTTGCGCAGACGGTCGAGGCTGAAGCCAGAACCAAATTGGCGCTGAATGAGGCCAGCCGCAATAATTGCTTCGCCCACATTGCAGAGTGCTGAAATCGCAGCGATCACAAACGTTCGGTCACCCAACAAATTGGCCACCATAGTTGCAGCCGCTGCTCCGGCCGCCACCGGCCATCGCGCGCCGCGACCAAGCGCTATTAAAACGCCGACAGCAACACCGTTTGCCGGCCAGAACACGGCCACGCCATCAGGCTTTGTCAGCAACGAAAGACTAAGCCGGGCTGCCAGGAAATAGGCGAGGCCAACCACCGCAGCGAGTCCGATCGCCTTCAGCCATTCCGATTTCTGATCGGCGGACGCGCGGGGGCGCTCCGTCTCATTTGGCGCTTTATGCAGGAAGGCGGGGTGCGCCATTCATTGACCTTCCGCTTGCCACGCCAATTTGGGAGGTAGCGCGGCGGCCTAGTACAACTCGATCGGAACCAAAATACAAATCGTGCACGGTTCCTGAGAACGATAATCTACGTCCTTCTATATCGCGGCAAAACCTCACCTAGCCCTTGCACGATGTCAAGTTTTGAGTTGAGCGTGCACGCTGACCCTCTTACCTGAACGCAGCGCTTTTCAAGAGTCGATCTCGAGTAAGGGCATCAATGCACGTGCGCAATTCGGCACCGCTATCACCTTGACCTAAATCAATATCGTGCAGCGGCCCTTGACGATTGTCCTCGGTGTCAAACTGTAGAATGCAGAAAGTGTCTCGATGTTAGTGTGGGCGAAAATGATGCTGAAGTTGGTCGCGCCCATGTTGCTGACATGCCTTATCCACCCGGCCAGTGCGCTCGAAATGAAACGGGTACGCACAGATTCGGGAATTGTTCTCAGACTACATGGTGATGTCAGGATCGGGGACTTCCGCCGACTGGAGACGGTTTTGCAAGAGCCCTCGCTACTGGGGTTGGAGATCAAGTCGGGGGGTGGCTCTCTTGAAGAAGGTTTGGACATCGCGCGGCTTGTTCGAGACAGGGCGCTCGTCGTGTACGCCTTCAGGAAATGCGACTCGGCATGCGCGCTCATCTTCTTCGCGGCGAAGGCACGGTACATAGGGCGACGTTCCAAAATTGGAGTGCATTCGGTTTCCAACGGGCGGGGAAAGGAAGACGGGGACAGCGTGCGTACTACGGTCGAAATGTCGCGCCTGTTGGTTGGTCTCGGAGTGCCGCCCTCCGTTATCGGCAAGCTTGTGACCACGCCTCCCGCCAAAATCACGTATCTCGATAATCGCGATCTGATTGAATTGAAGGTACACCGAACCAATCCGTTCTGGAAAATTTATGAGCTCGCGAACCTGGCCAAAAACGAGACGAGCGAGGCTTGTAGCGTGGCCACCTCGACCGATGAAGGCGACCTGACGGAGAAGGTCAGAAAACGATCCTGCGCCACGGCGAGCGCGCGCTCTTCCGAAGATCGCTGACAGGCTATGACGACCGGAGCCGCACGAGGAATGACCGCGGCGCAGTTCGTCAGACGGAGACAAGCGTGACGGAAGTTGCCGTCGGCTGTGGCACGGGCAGGACACGAAACTCGACGGTGTTTGCGTTGCGGGGACGACCGTTCGCCAGACCCGCCGAGCCGCACGCAGATGTGTTCCAAGGCAAGGCGGCGCGTGCGCGCATACGAGCGAAAGCGACGCTCGGCTTGTTCTTCGAGTTGAACGCAATTCCCATTCGGGTTCAGCCTCTCCATAATCCGCGCCGCCGGTTGAAAGTTGAGATCGCGCACACTGCATACTAAACCCAACCTGAATGGGTCTCAGTGTCCGACGGGCGCCGGGTAAGCCAAGCTCGGCGCATCCGAAGATTGATTTGCGTTGCGCCAGTTAGGTAGGTCGGGGGGTCAAGCTATTGATTTACGGCCGAAGTTTGCCACGTTGTCGTCACAATTGAAAAACCGGTTGTTGCAGGAAAGATACTCGATCCCGGAAGGTCAATGGTACGTTGGCGATGGAAGACGAATCGAATTTCAGACCAACACCTTTTAACTTTTTGGCGTTCGCGTCAGACCAGTCAGACCAGTCAGATCATCGGACGCGAGGCATATGGAGAAAACCACCATGAAGAAGTTTTTAATGGCCGCAGTGGGCTTGGGCGGCATTGGTTTGACCGCACCTGCATTGGCTGCTGATCTCGCCGTACGTCCAGCGCCGCCCCCGGTCATGGCTCCGATTTACGATTGGACCGGCTTCTACATTGGCGCCAACGGTGGCTGGGGTGAAAGCCGCAATTGCTGGGATTTTGTATTGCTCGTTGGGCCGGCGTTCAGTGACGGTTGCCGTGAGCGTTCGGGAGGCGTCCTGGGTGGGCAACTCGGGTATCGTTGGCAGGCTAACCAGTTTGTTTTCGGGTTGGAGGCTCAGGGCGATTGGGCGGATCTCAGCAACACGCGCGTCAGCCTGTTGAATTCTACGCTCTCCACACGTACCAAGACCGACGGCATTGGCCTATTCACCGGGCAGATAGGCTATGCCTGGAATGCGTCCCTGTTCTATTTGAAGGGCGGAGCAGCGGTGACGAGCAATCGTTTCAGCATACTTGATGCGCCTACCGGCATTGAACTGGCATCAGCAAGCGCCACCCGCTGGGGTGGCGCGGTAGGCATCGGCTGGGAGTATGGTTTTGCCCCGAATTGGTCGGCCGGCATTGAGTACGATCACCTGTTTATGGGCGATGCCAATAATTCGTTCACGGTGGTCGATCAGCGCCTTGTCAATGTGCTGAACAACCGTATCAGTCAGGACGTGAATATGCTCACCTTGCGCATAAATTACCGGTTCGGTGGTAGCAGCCCGGTCATTGCAAGATACTAAGGGCGTTCTACGTTCCTCCCGACGAACTAGGCCGGCAGCAATGCCGGCCTTTTTTGTGGCCGGTGCGGTTCGACGATGGCACGTTCGAACAGGAACAAGCGGCCCTCCGTGCACTCTGGTGCAAGCCGGCCGATGGCTGCACGTCGCACATTGCCTGACGCGCATTAAAATATGCCGCGCGCGGATAGGCTGCTCTGTCCGCCAACAATACCTTGCAGACGCTGTCAGACCTGACCGGGTGAATGACAGAAGTACCGAATCGGCACACGTTCATTAAGCGATTGGCAGGGACAAATGGAGATTGGCCGATCGGCTGTTCTGTGATCCGGAGCATGGACGAGAACCGCGTCTGTGCAGTCCGACCCGGGGCGAATTTTATTTCCAGATCGGCCGGCTATTAAGGTCTGAAGGATGAGATTGCCGGTCAAACAAACAGAGTATCAATGTGAGAACCTGAGCATCGCTACAAACCCGTCGATACCAAACAGACAGCAGCAACTGCTCTTCATCGCAATCGACCTGAGTAGCGTGAGCGGTGTATGAAGGATCTGCTGCTGTGATCAATGTTGAGATCTTTGGATGTTGCTAAGCGGAGCTATCATTTGGCACTTGTTGCCGCTTTTCCTATACGAGGTGGTTAGCTTGCCCGTGAAATTCTCATTCAGCATTTGCTGGATCAGACGTGAACCGAACCCTCTCTGATTTGGTGAAGGCTTTGCGACTGTCGGACCGCCGCTCTCGTTGTCGCCGCGCATGGTTTGGTTCGCGATGGCGGCAACGATGGCCAGCGTGTTCTTGATCCGATATTGTAACTCGGTGGTCAACAGAGCCTAGCGTTTGACTTGCTCCGAGGGCGGGCCGCTTGTCACAAGCCGCGCCAGAGGTCGAGAGCAGACGGGTCGCCTTATTGCGTCCCAAGATCGCAGACAAGTATACCTCCCGAGTACCCGTGCGTCAGTGTCGGCTCACCAGACGTCGTTGGCGATCGAACGAGCTTCATCTAGCTGAGTTCGACTAAAGATGGAGCGGACTTAGGTGTCCTCACGTGGGCTGTTTGGTTTTTCGTTCTCTGAGGCCCAACGAGTTGGTAGTCGAGTGAGTCCGCAAGCCAGATCGGAGTTTCCGAGAATCGTTCAGACAGCCAATGGATTTGACCGTTCTTCATCAACGGCCTCTGCATTGGAGCAGGGCTAGCGCTTGACGCCTGCCCATCGCGGCGCAACCACTTGAGCACGTGCGAGGGAACCGAGACGAGGAAACCCGTCAGTCGGACCAGCATTGTTGCCCGTACAACAGAAGCATCAGAACAACCATTTCTCTCACAAGCAACAACTCCGTCCTTCCGCCGCTGCGCGCTTGATAGGCCGCCAATTCTCGCGGTCAAACTCCGAAATGCGACGAGAGTTATCGTCGTCCTTGCTTGGCGGCAGTGTCTCTGTTTTGAAAGGTGCCCCCAATATTTCGCTTCGGCGCTCCAGACAAATCGGTTAGCTGGGTCTTGCTTGGCGAGCTGCGTGCATAGCGCAGCATGCGACCTACATTCGGTCGGACTGGTCATGGGCGCCCCCTGCCTGAGGGTTGATGAGAATCGTGCCGAGCCTATGACGACTGTCTTATCTCGGCCATTGCCCTGATGGTCATTGTCCCATCGGGCATGCGGTCAGGCGCATTCAAACGCGCTCCATTTTTCTTGATCTGAGTCAACGCCGGTCAGTGGAAGCACGACGAAATGCACTGCTACGGCTTTATGCATAACGGAGAAAACTGAAAAAAAATCTGAGAAATTTTAGCCTTGCTGCTTCCGCCTTCGTGTTCGCGGGGCTGTTTTCGGTGAACTGGTCAGAGCACAGCGGTCTATCGCTATCGATCGCAAAGGCAGAAGCACGGGTGGGTCGTCCGCTCTCACCTATGAGGGTTGCGGGCGTCGCGCGCGACAGAACCGGCGTGCCGTAATGGGTACGGCGGCCGCGTTGGGTGCCGCCGCATACTACACCGGTTCAGGCTTCCAATCTGAAGCTCCATACCGCTATGGTACTGTCCGAGGCGCGAGAGCAGCGTCCTATAATAGTTTTGCGTCCGCCGAATCCATTCCCGCTGGTGGGCTCCCTCACTACGCAGTGCGGGCTTACCACGCGGACGGGCCATGGTACGGTTACAATGGGTGGGATGATTACGCGGCGCGCAACTCGATCAAGTGCACGCCCGGAACTTTGATCAAGCTGGACGACGCGCAGATGCACACTTGTCAGTAACCGTGCAAAGTCAACAACTGATCGCAAGCCGCCTCAGATGCGTTAGTCACTAGACCGCGTCTCAAGCTGGTGACGCTGACTGACAGCTTATTTCATCGCTTACTGAAAGGGCGGCTTTCACGAGCCGCCCTTTGCTTCTCTGAGACGGTAAGCCATCGCCGCGGTCAAAGCCAAACGGCGGGTTGATATAGATCAACCAATCCCCCCGGTCACGATAAGTATGGTCGCGTTGCAACCAAGGAGGCATTTATGAAAAGATTCACTATCGGACAAGCGTTTTTAGCTGCCGCCGTTTTCGCGTGCGGAACCTTTGGATCCATAGAGTGGTCAAAGAACACGGGGCTGTCACTGACCGTGGAAACCGCCCAGGCCAGGGTAGGGCGGCCGCTAAGTCCGGTGAGTGTTGCGGGTGTAGCCCGAAGAACGACTCGCCGCGCAGTGGTAGGCGGAGCGGCCGTAGGCGCGGTTGCTGCTACCAGGGCCTGCGCCCGGGTATATGTGAATGGGGTATACGTCTGCCGCTAAGACAGACGGACCTTAACTTGCGGAACCTTGCCCACTACCATGGCTTAACAGGCATTGTTGCTATTCGTGCGCCCGCGCGTCCGTCGTTTGTAGATCGCGCTTCCCCCAAGTTGCCGGTCGGCCGGTAGGCAGGACAGTGCGGGCGTTACCTGTAAGCTTTGGAATTTAGCGACCAGCCGGGGCAGCAGGTCGCTCTGCACCGTACGTGTTTATCGGCTGATTGCGCCGGGAAGCCTTGCACTAGGGATGCCGGCGAGCGTGCTTGTCGTGGTTCTTGCAATTGTGGCGGCTTGGCGAGGTGGTTAACGCCTTGAATCAAGAGCTGGGGCAAAAAATCCCATCTGGGCTTTTTGCTTTGCCTTCTACATCGTTGCCGACATTCGAGACCCCCTTTCGCCGCTATCCCGCTAGCGGCTTACGCGCCAATACAGCAAACTGCGCATCAGGATAGTCGTCCCAATTCTCTGGGACTGATATGCATCGTCGCGAAGAGGGCTATCTGGCTTGGTTCGGTCCGACCATACAGCGTCCGTGACCGGTGATTGCCAGGCCTTATGTTCACCATTTGCGCAACGAGGGGGATACGGTGTTCGAAATCAATGCTCAAAACGAAAGCGATACCGCCTGTTCATAAAATTTTTTTCTTGGTCCGAAGAAACGGTGCATTGACTGCGATCTCGTACATCCGACCGCCAGTATTATTCTTGTCAGCAGGGCGAAGCGCGCGCACTTCGATCGAGCGGCCATCTCGGAGATGTCGACGCTTGCCTATTCGGTGACTCCAACCCTGAGACAGTCGCCCAGCTAGCCACGCGTATCGTTCATCGAAATCCTCAGCAATCGTGCTTGATCTGGATCAAACGCCACCCGGAGAGGGTGTAAATAAAATGCGGATGCCACAATGCGGCTAGCGGGATGTTGTAACGATGGCACCGAAGGCGCTTCGGCAGACCAGATCCGGTGATGAAACCATACAGCTAGCAGTGCGGCTGGTTCTCTTGGCTTTCCTGCTTTATTGGTCGTTTGTACTTGTTCGTCCATTCATTCCCATACTTGCCTGGAGCGTAGTTCTCACGGTTGCGCTTTACCCTCCGTTTAAGTGGCTCTCAATACATCTTGGCGATCGGCCCAAGCTGGCTGCGCTGATCATCACCGCGGTCAATCTTGCGATCATCATTGGTCCGGCGACGTGGCTTGGGCTTGGTTTGATCGATGGCTTGCAAGGTTTTGCTGTTCAACTGGGGGAAGGCACCTTTGCTGTTCCATCCCCCCCAGAAAGCATAAAAACTTGGCCGATCGTCGGTGGTCAGATTTATGGATTGTGGGACCAGGCCTCGACTAATCTCAGGGCTGCTTTGCGCGAGCTAGCTCCGCACCTTAAGCCGTTGGCCGCTCCCGTACTCGCCTTTGCGGGCAGCGCGGGTGTTGGAACCCTCAAGTTTGTTCTGTCCATCGCGGTGGCCGGATTTCTCTTTCTCTACGGTCCTGATCTTGTTGCGGCAACACGAAGGATACAGGCTCGCGTTGTCACGCAAAGAAGTGAAGACTTTGTGGGCCTTGCAGGGGTGACCATACGCACGGTCTCGCAAGGAGTAATCGGGGTTGCGGTCCTTCAATCGCTGCTGGCCGGAATCGGGCTGAAGCTTGCTGGCGTACCCCATGCGGGCGTTCTAGCGTTCGCCGTGCTAATTCTTGCAATCCTGCAGATTGGGTCGGTGATCGTTATTCTTCCGGTTATAATTTGGATTTGGCTGACGAAAGATTTTGTAGTGGCTCTCCTGCTGACGATCTACCTGTTGATCGTAGGCCTAGCTGACAACGTTTTGAAGCCGCTACTTATGGGGCGGGGACTGAGCACCCCGATGCTTGTCATTTTCATCGGTGTCGTGGGTGGGATGCTGGCCCATGGCATCGTCGGCCTTTTTGTTGGACCGATTATTTTGGCGGTCGCCTGGGAATTGATGATGGCCTGGATCCGGGAAGACCAGGTAAGTGCAGTCTCATACGATGCAGAGCCGGGTAGAGAGAAAGTTGCGGTCGAGATCAACCCTCAGCTTCGCAGCCGTTAGCGGGTGGCTGGATCGCGCAGTGACACCAGCTTCATCTCTCTAGATACCACCCAAGCATGTTGCCGCCCGTATGCGAGACAGGCACAAGTATTTTCCGAAGACGTTGATGTGAATCAAGCGTGACCCGTCGTTTGATAAGCCTTATTGACCTGGACGTCCTCACAGGGCCATTCACGACTCACTGCATCTCTCTTGCACGCACGCGCAGCAATCGAATGCGCTCCGGCGGTTCGCTCAATATCGAGGCGAAGCGGATACGATGAAAAGGCATAAAAGCTTCCTAATCACCATGGACGCGTCAGTAATGACGCCAGGAATGCCGTTGCTGCGATATTTCATCTACACTGGAGGAGTACTGCTCGGGTTATTGCTCATTCTGGATGCTTATCTCACTACGATTCCGATGCCCGTCAGCGGCAACGCCCATCTACCCGTTATCCGCATCCTTTCCGATCGGAAATGGCCCGAGCGCGTTGTTTACGACACCAGCCTTCCCACTATCGTTCCTGCGCAAACGGCAAATGCGGAAACGGGCGTCGCCGGCTCCGCAGTGAGCGTCCAAGACGCGGGCAACATCCGTCAAGCATTCGCACAGGTACAACCGTTCCAGGCCAACCTGCGGGGACCATCCGATTCAAAGTATCGCGAACCAAGTCGTTTACGGGAACGCAAGATTGCAAAGAGGCGCGCTGTGCCACGGACCGTTGGCGTGGTACGTCAGGCGCAATTTGGATGGTTTGGTGCCAGAATCTGGTGAAGTTTTCTATTTGGACCCGCCGAACGAAAGGCGAGCTCAAGCGGAGGGCTGGATGGTCGGCCGCGTATCTGCCCAAAGGGCGTCCGCGCCGCCGAACTGCCGGGTCGGCAAGTTCGGTCCGACGTTCGATGAATCTCGAACCCCCGCTCTCTACGCGGGCTATTTCGGTCACCGGTTCGCGGGGCCTAGATAATGGCCATAAGAGACGGGCTCGGTGCCCATCTTATAATTCCAGTTCCGATAGATGCACTCGGTCCAACAGCACGATCTGCCTTTGGCTTTGGCCTAGGAAGCCCAAGATCCCTTTGTCATGCAGGTATGAGAGCGCTCGGGAGACCGTTTCCAGGGTAAGTCCGAGATAGTCTGCGATGTCGCGACGAGACATAGGCAAGGCCATGACTCCGGCAGCGCTTAGACGGCGATCCATCTCCAGCAGGAAGGCGGCCACTCGCTCGAGAGACGTCTTGCGCCCCAAGAGCAGCATATGATCTTCCGCATGTTGCAGATTGGCAGTCGTCATATTCAATAGATCAAGCGCCACGAGTACATCGGTTTCAGCCACGTGCTCCAGGCTTCGCCGCTTCATGAGGCGCACGGTCGTATCGACAATCGCCTCCGCAGTAAACCGGTGAACGCTGCCGTTTTCCAGACCGAAGATGTCACCAGCCAAATGGAAAGCGCCGATTTGACGTCGCCCGTCGGACAGCAGCTTGTAGCTTCGAACTGCACCGTCGATCACTTGGTAGATGTAATCCGCTGATTCCGCCTCTCCGTAGATCTCTGCGCTCCGATTGTACCTGAATTCGCTTAGATTCACCCTTGCCCGGGAAAGCTCTCCGAGCTCTCCAAGGGCGTTCTGCTTACCGTAGGAAGCGGCGTTGACATTGATAAGCATGGAATCCCCCTTTTAAATCACGCTCCCGTGCTGTTCGTGAACATCAACGAGATCAAGTTCACGTTCGCTGATGGGAGTTTTACATCGCAGTGCGTGATGCCGACTATTGACTTGAGGGTCATTGTCCCAACGGTCACTGTCCCTTAGGACACTGTCCCAGGGACAAATTTGCTGCTAAGGCGCGATGTGCGCACATTCAGAAGAGATCTGAGAGCTGCAACTAGCTTGAGTGCAGAGGGCGATGCATGGGGAGTACATCGATACAGATCGATCTCGAGGTCTGAGTATTCTCACGCTTATTACCAGCGTTTGCGGCAGGAAGGGATCATTTATCTGATCAACCTTTTGACGCCATGAAACGAACGCATAGGTCCGGCGCTGGCAAGTCGCACCTTCTTCAGATTTAAATCCGGTTTGATTATATTTGGAGGAGCAGAGTAGCCGTGGCGAGCGGCACCGAGGAATTGATCTTGATCTCGAGTAGCTTGGGTGCGATGGTGGTGCTGCTCCCGGGCAGATATTGAGTTCTTACAACTGATTTTATTTTTTGAAGGCCTAAGGGATTTTGGTTGAGATGTCGGCGCGGCATTTGCTTCGGCCAAATCCAGCAGATTTTCGTTTTAGCAGAAGCAAGAGGCGAAGCAGGAACATGCCCGTCGATCGCAGGCCACTACTTGCCTTGGCTCAGGAGAGAGATTGGTGCTGGGGTTAGTTCATGTCGTTGACGACGATGCGTCTTTCCGAACAGCGATAGAACGTCGTTTGAAAAAAGCAGGTTACTCCGTCGCCACCTATTCGTCGGCCCAGCAATTGCTGGATCGATTGCCGAGTGAAACCGAGCCTGGCTGTATTCTTCTCGATGTGCGAATACCAGGGCTGAGCGGTCCGGAACTCCAGGGGCGCCTGCGTGAGCTCGGCTCGACGCTGCCTATCGTATTTCTCACCGGCTACCCGGATGTCTCGACCACTGTACGCACCATCAAGGCGGGTGCGGACGATTTCCTGACAAAACCCGTATCATCGGACGAACTCCTGGCGACAGTTGAGCGTGCTATAGCGCGTCATGAGAAGATGCGCGGCCAAAGGAGCAGGCTTGATGCGATTCGGGCAAATGTCGCGAGATTAACGCCGCGCGAGCGGGAGGTGTTTGACCTTGTCATTCGTGGCCAGACCAACAAACACGTGGCTAAAAAGCTGGGTGCAACCGAACGTACGATCAAAGCCCATCGTCACCGGGTTATGGAAAAGATGCAAGTCCGCACCTTGGCAGAGCTCGTCTCGCTGGCGGAGCGGATCGGCATCTTGAGTGGCATCTCTGGCGACGCGCAATCGGGCTAGGCAATGCATCCCCAGGTGTGATTGAGCTTTGACGAGGGTAAAGCTGCTGGAGCTTCCGTGCCGGGCGTCAACGTTACTGGGAATGCTAAACTTGGCACGCAGCATGGCTGCGCTTCAACTGCAGCATCGCTATCTCACAAAACCACGCCCGTTCGCGCGATCAGGTGCCGAGCAGGTTTGATCCATATCAATCGATGAACATGGCCGGACCGAACAATAAAAGTCGTTTAACGAGGATTCGCGGCATAAGATCAACCCAGCACCGGGGGTAACGTGCATTGCGCGCCCCGACCGGTGCTGGTCGACGACGATGCAGCTAGGTGTTGTGGGCGTGGACAGGTGGTTGTGTAGTACTCATCATGTGATCGCCCCTGAGAGGGCCGAATGAACTCAATAGTAGCGCCTGCATGGGTCCGGATTGTCCTTGTGGTAGGCACACTATCTCTGCTCACAGGAACAGGTCTTCTAACCTATCACTGGTTTTACCGCCCTACGACATTGAACGTTGCTACCGGTTCGATGGATGGAGAGGCAGGACGGATTATTTCTGCGATTGCGGCTCGACTTGCAGCGACTAATGCAGGCGTACGGCTGAACGTAGTCGAGACATCGAGCGCACTGGAAGCGGCGAATGTCTTTTCCTCTGGGAAAACCGAGTTGGCTGTGATCCGAGGAGACGTCGGCGACTTATCGCAGGCACAGGCGGTCATTGTGATAGCCCGGGCGGTTGCACTGCTTATTGCATTGCCGGGATCCTCCTTGAGTAGCATAGCAGACTTCAAACGTACGGTCGTCGGAGTTATTGCAGGAGAGACCAACCGGGCACTCGTTCGTGCGCTGACAAACGAATACGATCTGACCCGCGCTGGCGTTACATTCAAAGATATGGTTCCCGCTGATGCACGCCGTGCGTTTGAAACGAGGCAAGTAGGAGCCGTACTTGCAGTCGTCCCGCTTTCCGAAAAATATCTATCTCCGTTGCGCAGTCTATTTCAGTCCAGCGCAAAGAAGTCGCCTATCCTCGTTCCTATAGATTCCGCGGGCGCGATTGCAGAGAAGGAACGAGCTTACGAGAGCTTCGATGTGCCGAAGGGCACGTTGCGAGGCGCCCCGCCTGTCCCCGATGAGGATTTAACGACGCTCAAGGTCTCGTTCTACTTAGTGGCGAGAAAGAATCTCGACAACGATTTGATCTCGGGCCTAACACAAGCCCTTATGAACGCGCGCAGGGATCTGTTGAGCGAGTTGCCGATCCTTGCTCAAATGACATCGCCGGACATTGATCCTGACGCATATCTTCCGGTGCATCCTGGAGCCGCGGCATACTACAACGGCACGCAGCAGAGCTTTTTGGATAAATGGGGAAACGCGATCTTTTTGGTTCCGATGGTATTTGGAGCCCTTGTCTCAGTTCTCGCGGCGGCATGGAAATTTGTTCGAGCGGGGAAGCCTCTGACCCACGAACAGGCTCTGGATTCGCTATATGCTCTTGCGAGCCGCATACGTGCGACCGAATTCGAGTCCGACCTCTCCGATATAGAAGGTGAGATCGATAGGGTCCTTCAAGCCCAGCGCGCCAGGGAAAAAGCAGGAGACGAAAGCGCTCTCGATGTTACGGCCTTGAATGTGGCCGCGCACCGTCTTCAAAGCCTGATACATGATCGAAGGACGCTGCTTGCTATCCAGCCGGGGAGCAAAACCCGGGTTAAACGAGCGGAAACTATTTAGGTCGGCTTCGCCGGGATCAAGTGATTGCTAACCCGTTCGGGGGCGACGCGTCGTGGTCAGTGAACCAGCGCGCGACAGAACGGATCGGCGCTGGGCTCAACGACGGCGGGGAATGGGTTAGTGATGGCGGAGGCTCGGAACGTTGCTATCGGCCCAAGGGCCAGCATTCTGAAACCGCCGTTTAGGTTGATGGGGCGCTGCGGTGCGCGAGGCCATTGGAAGCCGGCACGATAATAAGATGCCAAACCTTTGATCTCGGCGTCCGTTAGTTTCGACGTAATAGAGCGCATTCGGCCATACACGTCGTTGCGACGTTCGCCGGCAGCCTAGTTCTTCAAGTGTAGCGCCAGGTAATTGTCTCCCGGAAGTGGCCGCCTTATTGCTGCTCGTGCGGGGTGCCTTAACTAGAACCGTCTGCATTAATGTTACAACTTAACCAGCTTCGAACTTGGCATTTGTGGGCACGGCACGCCGACGATAGCGTGCAGCCTGTCACTAACCCACAAAACGGCTCGTGCCATGAGATCTAGATTGTACAATGCCTTGATCGCGTCGGTTGCCTTCTGCCCAGTTCTGCTTGCAGCGGACGAGACCTTCGCAGGGTCGGGAGCGGTTGCCGTGCGTGGTCCGGGAGTTAATCCGCCGCGGTCCATTTCCCATTCCGCAATTACTCGATCGATCAGGCATCACGGGCGAAACCACCGGTCAGCGGTCGGTGGATACTTCTATGGACCAATTAATGGCGATGCTGTGCAAGATTTTAGCCAGCCCGCATCAGGCAACACGCATTACACCTACACATACGATCTCCCCTGGGATTGGGTCCACAAATTTCCGCCCTCTGTGGTTCCTGCTGAGAGACCTTATGTGCCGAGCTGCTCCACCGAAACGTTATCCGTTGGTAAGCGAGACGGCTCAGAGCAGACTGTAAATGTCACGCGGTGCTACTAGTATCCCCGTCGAGATAGCTTCCAGCGCGCCCAGAGCATGGGTTTCCGCGCCGTGTGAGCGACACCGGCAGGTCGCGTGGGCTGGCGTCACTCGTCTTCTGGACGCGCAAGACCGTAGCGCCAATGCAACGTAAGCAGCCTAAGCGCTATCGCGCGGCTCGTCAGATTTATCGCTCCACCACTGACCAGACAGAACCTGTTGCACACCAAGCTCGGCCTCCTCTTCGTCGCACGCAAAGCGGAAGAGCAAGCGCACGGCGCGGGCGTTCGCAATTCCGGCGTGCCAAATTGCGCCGATCAAATGCATTAGCCCTCCCCTAGCACACGTGTGCTTGCACCAATGTGCCGATCGGTGTGGTTACATTAGGGTGCAGGAGAGGCGTATTTCAGTCCCGTGCCGTGGCTTGTGATCAGGGAAATGTTTTCGGCGGTCAAGGAGGCGGAGCCGAAAAAAGAGCCGCCTGGAGACCACTCCGGCCGGTACTAGATGGAAGAAAGCCGCAAAGAAGAACTTCAAAGAGCTTCAAAAAAGACTGCCAAAAAGCGGGCTCGCGTCCTATACACAAGGGATGACGTTGGAGCACCACGAGTTCATTGAACGCGCGAACGCCCTTTAGAAAGATCTTCAAAGCGATGAAGAGAACGGCCGGCTCACTGCGGCAGAAGGCACTTAGGCCAGGGATCGGCTTGGGTCATAGCCGCTAAACATTCGTCCTGCTTCGTCTTGTTGTAAAACCGTCGGGAGAGTTCGGCATGCTGAACGATCGAGAGAACATTCTGAATGCGCTTCGCGATAAGCCGCTGAAAATCTTTGAGGTCATGAAGCGTGCGAATGTTCCGAATCAAGAAGCCTGCCAAACCCTCTTATTGAAAATGCGGGATGAAGGTTTGGTGAAATTCGATATCCACGGTGGGCGTTGGCTCATCGGGTGATCGCGGCTGACCACCCGTTCACCACTGGAATGGCCGGAACAAACGGTGATAAAGTTCGCCAATCCGAAGCGAAACTCAACGCTCCCAACTGGTCGAACAATTGAACGTGATTTTTGGCCTCTTGGCGCATCTCATGCATCGCGCCAAAGTTGGGTATTTAGGCAGCCAGGATGTGACTCCCCACAGAGAATGAAACGACGCCAGTTCATCAAAGTCGTCGCCGGGATGGCAGTGGCTTCGCCGCTGGATTTGTACGCGCAGCCGCTTCCGAAAATTGCGCGGATCGGATTTTTGGGCTCGGCCTCGGCTAGTGGCTCGGCCAAGGCTGTTGAAGCGTTGCGGAGCGGTCTGCGCGATCTCGGCTATGTCGAGGGCAAGAACATCGCCATAGAGTTCCGATGGGCGGAGGGCAGATACGATCGGCTCGCAGATCTGGTTGCCGAGCTTGTCCGTCTGGATGTAGATGTCATCGTGACCCACGGGACGCCGGGGACTGCCGCAGCCAAACAGGTGACTTCCACGACTCCCATTGTCATGGCGATCAGTGGCGATGCGGTTGCCACTGGTCTGGTCAGGAGTCTCGCGCGGCCTGAAGCAAACGTGACTGGATCGACTTTCTTCATTCCGCAGCTCAATGCAAAGCGACTAGAGTTGGTCAAGGAAATCTGTCCGCACGTCGCCGGCGTGGCGGCGCTTTCTAATCCGAGCAACCCCGTCAGCAGACCGATCATTCCAGCGATGCAGTCTGCCGCCGCGCGGTTGAATTTGAAATTTGACGTTGCTGAGGTGCAAGGCCCTGGTGAATTCGATCTCGCATTCGCGTCAATAGCCGCGAGACGTGTTGACGCAGTCGTTGTCACCGAGGACGGTGAATTCGCCGCAGGTTTTGGAGCTATTGCGGCTCTGGCAGCCGCGAACAAACTCCCGTCAATTGGGGCTCAGGAATATGCGAAAGTCGGGGGCTTGATCGGCTACGGCGTGGATTTGCTCGGCCTGTATCGTCGGGCCGCCTATTTCGTGGACAAGATTTTAAAGGGCTCCAGACCGGCCGACCTGCCGATCGAGCAGCCGACCCGGTTCGAGCTGGTGATCAATCTCACCACGGCCAAGACGATCGGGTTTGAAATTGCGCCCACAATGCTTACGCGCGCGGATGAAACAATCGAATAGGAGCAGCGGATTGGGCGTCTGGCTAGAGGACAATAGCGGACTGACGGCTCACTTCTATGCCTTACTATCGGACGGAACTGCGCCGAGTTGCTGCATGAGGGAGTAGAGGTTTGCCACGCCCCAGTGCTCGGTGATCTTGCCGTCGTGCACCCGCATGGCATCGACGGTGTCGAAGTGGATCTTGCGGCCAGTGGGGGCCACTCCGAGAAACGTTCCTTTGTGCGTGCCGTGGTACGTCTTGAAGGTTGTCACCACCTCGCCATCGGCAGTCTGCCAATGGATCACCGCATTGAAATCTGGAAACCCGGTCCGAAGCGCATGGTACAAGTTGCGGGCCCCGGCCTTGTCCGGCGTGCCCCCGGGCTGTGGCGTGTGGTCAACGAAATGCTCGGCAAAGAGCTGCTCGAACAGCTCGAAATCGCCACGGCCCTGAACTTCATCGGTGTTGCGGCGGACGACAGCCTTCGCGGCTTCGCCGACTGAATCGTTGGTCATGGCTCATTCTCCTCTGCATCAATATTGTAAGCCAACCCCCTTTTCTCGGGGCAGCCGAATAGTTTCGACCGTAATGTTCGCTCAAGCGTTCAACACGCTCCCGGCCGCCGTGTTGGCGGCGGATCCCGTCAAGGACGGTGGACATCGCGTCGTGTTTCTGTCGGGAAACGACGCCGACGCGAACAGGGTTGTAACCGATCTCGCCGGCTCGCTCCGCTTCTCGGCCATCGACTTGGGGACTCTAGCTCAAGGTCGGCTTGCCCAGTTCGGGGGCCCGCTGATGGTCCACAATCTCAGCAAGCTTGATTGATGAGACGCAGGGTAGGCCTATGCCGACCAGCTAAAGTGCCGCATTGGAAATACTTCGCGAACCTATGCGGCATGATGGCGTCTACCCATGCTCGGGGATCTGGCGATGGCTCTGTCTAGCTCTCGAATATCTCAGAACTCTGCCATCAGTATCAGCCGAATTGAATCAGAACGCTACGATACTCAGGCGCTGCATTTCTTGTAGCGCCAATGACGCCCGTCATGACGCCGCCAAACCTGCCCGCGCACAAGCCGGCCGGTAATCGTGCGTCGGGGGATGATCACCGTGCACAGGTGCCAAGTGTTCGCAGCAGCCGGACGCTGGATCAATCCAAGGGTGAGGGCAGCTATCATGATTTCCTCAGTCGATCGGCTTTAGATAGGGCCCGTACAGAACGTCATGATACCACTCGTAGGCTTTCACAACGGCAGTCCCGGTAGCGAGTACGAAAGCGATAAATAAAACAGTGTCGATGACCATGTTCTCGATCCTTTGAACAGGATCATCCTGTAGAGGATTGACCGGCCACAGTGGTCAACGAAATACGATTTCCCGGCTTGAAGCCCAATCATTCGTGCGCGCTGCGACATTTTTGCTGCGGTTGTTCCAGTTCCCTCGCGAACGGCCGCCGGATTAATCGTCATCGCACGGGCAAGCTAGCGCCGCGCACTGGTAGCGGCGACCGTCAGCGCGATTGCTGCGGGATCACAGCAGAGCACCATCAGAAGGATCAGCCAACGCACGGCAGTTTCCGGCTCCGCACCAACAAGCGTCGCGAGATACTGGATAGGGCCGGCGGACGCCTCGACGCGGACGCGTTCGCCGATCAGCGCCGCTCGTTGACTCTGCAATCCGACCAGCGTCGCGGTTGCCGCCTGGCGCTGCACGTCCAACCCATCCCGCGTCACGCGCTGTTGCGTCGCTATGGTCATCGCGCGGGTCACGCGACCGTACCGGGTTGACTCGTCGACGGCCTTGTCGATTTGCGCAACGCGACGTTCAAGGTCCGCAATGGTCGACGACTGGGCCGTGATCCGCGCGTCGAGGGTTTCGATGCGCTCCGCGACTGTGGAACGTGCGGACGCCGCCACGCCGATGTGTGCCTCGACCAACTTACCGAACACGCCGCAAGCGTTGATGATTGCCAGGCCAGCGACAAGGGCTGCCAGGACCGAGCGCATCTGGCGCCCAACCGTGCGCCAATGGGCTGCCAGCCATCCCGCTATCACCAGTTTGCCTGCCTCCATTGTGGCGGCCAGCACCATGACTGCAACCGGAGCCCCCGGAAAGATTTCAGCCATCCCCCTCACGGAAAAATATGCGGCGACGATCGCCAGTGCCACGGCTGACGACAGTGCAACCGCGCCGCTGGCGCGCCCCCGGGACGGCGCAATGGGTTGCACCGGCGCCGCGGAAAGGGTTGCCGAGGCAACGGACACCAGTGCCGCCGGATCGGTTGTGGGCGTGACCGGCGCCATTTGCTCGGCATTCGCCTTGGTGCGCTTGCGTGTGCTTTGCGGCCGGCGGCGCTTCGTTGCAGGCAAGCGCGCCTTGCGAGGTGGCTCAACGTCTGGATTCTCCGCGGTGACAGTCTTGTTGCTGCCACGCAATCTGATCGGCGAGAATTGCTCAATCCGGTCGCGGTAAGCAGGATTGACCGGGACGACCGTGCCTAACTCCTGATCATCCGCTGCGTCTTCGATTTGCTGGCCAACGGCAAATTTCGACATCGAAAACTCCTTCGGGAATCATCGAATCGATTATATCCGCACAAGCTGGCGCCCGCTTCTTAACAATGTACCATCGGAATTTAGGGTGAGGGTTGTTGTAGTAATGTCTCACCTCAGCTGAAGCGCGCGCTAACGCGCTGGATGGATCGCGCTGGGTTCAAACCGATCGTTGTGAGAAACGTCCTGCCGCTTATCAATTTGCGGGGCGAAGAGCCTCATAGACCATTTTCTTGAACGCTGGAGTAATGCGTCCGCGTTCATTCTGCGTCTGCTCCATCAGGATGTAGATCATGTCCAGTTTAGGATCGACACCGAAGTACGTTCCGCTCCCGCTATCCCACTTGAGTTCGCCGATCGAGCCTGGCGCTGGCGGATTCGCATTGCCCGGATCGGTCCGCACCGCAAAGCCGTAACCAAAGCCGAAGCCATCGCCCGGAAAATAGAAGTAGTCCCGCGCAATTCCAGAGCCAGGTCCAATATGGTCGGTCGTCATCAACTCGAATGCCCATGTGCTGAGGTAGCGTTTGCCGCCGAGCCGCCCCTTGTTAAGGATCATTTGCGCAAAACGGGCGTAGTCCGTCGCGGATGAAACCAATCCACCACCGCCGGATTCCCATTCCGGATGTGCCCGACGTTCAGCCTCCGAACGTAGCAGGATTGTATCGCTTGGCAGCGGTGCCGCCATCCGCCTACGTTCGGCTGCGGTCTTCAGAACGAATTTCGTACTCGTCATGCCAAGCGGATCGAAGATGTGCCGCTTTTGAAATTGGTGAAGGCTCTGCCCGGATATGATCTCAATGATGCGGCCGAGTATGTCCGTCGAATGACCGTAACGCCACAGTGTACCGGGCTGACGCGCCAGCGGCAGTTTGGCGGTCCGTTCTGCGAATACCCTGTTGTCAAAATACCCATCGAAGAGGTTGGCCTCGGAATAGGCCTTCTCGATCAGCTTACCCCCGATGTAGCCGTAAGTGATACCTGAGGTATGCCGAAGCAGATCCATGATGGTCACCGGCCGGTCCAATGGCACTAGCTTCAAAATGGGCGTTCCATCCGGGGCCACAGAACTGACGCCAACCTTTAGATCGGCAAATGCCGGGATGTATTTGGAAACGGGATCCGAAAGCGAGAGCTTGCCTGCATCGATCAGCATCATCGCCGCGACGCTTGTAATCGGCTTTGTCATCGAGTGAAGCGCGAAGATAGTGTTTTGTGTCATCGGGAGGCTGGTCGCGGTGTCGCGGACACCGAAACATCTGGAATAGATCGGCTTTCCGTGCTGCAGGATCAGTACGACGGCGCCCGGCAATTTGCCGGTCGCAACCTGATTGTTGAAGAATTGAGTGATGCGCTCGAATTTGTCCGAAGGAGAAACGGGAGCGCTGGCCGCCAGACCTGGCTCGACTCCTGCGGGCCAAACGGCAAGCGAAAGGGCTACGAACCCGATCCTGAGAGCCCGACGAGGCAGTGTCCCGGAGCAGGCGACGGACGCCCTGGATGCCACTCTAATCCCCTGAGAGCTCATCGAGGGCCACGAAATCCAGCATTTTTGGGTGGCAAGGGAGATCCAGCAGGGATTGAGCGAATGCGCCGGCTGCGATCTCCGTCAGCGCCGGAATCCCGGTGCGCCAACGCCAGCGCCCAATTCGAAACAGCGTTGGCTGAAAGCGTCGCGCGATTGGCGTGTCTCGCCGAGTGGCCTCAGCGTGGTGGAACAGTTCGTGAGCGACAAAGACTGCCGACAATTTGGCGTGCCCGATCAATCTTGACGCCATCTCACCTGTTACCGCGCGGCGAAGCGGCATCAGCCCGCGTCGGTAGAGCAGAATGCGCGCCGGACATTGCTGGTACTCGGCGAACCGCCACAGCGAGCCGATCATCGGCTCTTCATCGGTTATCGCGATCGGCACCCCATGTTCCTGCGCGATTGCTTCCGGCGAAAAGTCCGGAAAGCGCGTCCTCAGGGCGTTTGCGGTGGCCGCCCCATCCGCAAGTGCATCACGAACTGCTGCGCACCGGGCAATGCCGTCCAGCCGCCAGGCGTGAGGATCGGCTTCCAGCATCATAGAACCCAGCGTTTCGGGAGATGCCGCCATCAACGCGGCGAAACGGGACGGGGATTTCGAGCTTGCCAACATGCTAGAGCCCGCGAGTCGGCGGAATACTGATCAGCGCAACAGGATCGCTCTCTATCAATCCCTCGAACTCGCTGCGAGTGATAGCGAGCGCCTGCTCGATGGAGTTGACGCCGGACAGGTCAATGATCTGACTACCGACGATGACGAACATATCGGGCGTGATGACGCTATCGCCATTGTAGATGGTGGTATCCTCCCAAAGCCGGCGAACGTCGGCGAAGCCAGTACCTGCGCTCGCCGAGCGCACGACGCTATGGCTGCGCTGCACCCGAACCACGCCGTCGAGGTCAACGGCTCGAACCGGGCTGCGCCGCTTTTTGAAAATTCGCCAGGAACGTTCTTCCACTTCACCCTGGAATACGCGCATTCGCGCCGTTGCGGCCGCGAGGGTTACGCGTTCCAGGCTGACGCCCATGGCCTTGGCGGCGATTTCCCGCGCCTCTTGTTCACCTATCTCGTCCGAGCGCTCGCGGGCGCGCATCTCGGAGGCGCCCATCGCGGTCGCGCGGACGCGGTGCGTGTGTTGTTCGACCTCGATTGTGACCTCGACATTCTCGGGCGAGGCGCCAAGCTTCACGACCGCTTCGAATGCCTCGCGACGGATACGTTTGAGATCATCGGGCTGCGGGTTCGGAATGACGCGCTCGACCACATCTCGCACCAGCGCGAGCGCGACGCCGATAGACGAAATCACCTCGGCATCCCTGGAAATCACATGGTGCAGTCCGGTTCGACCGGAGGCATGGGGGATCAGAGCCGCAGCCCCACCACCTTCGCCCACAAGGACGGCCTGATCGCGATCGAGCTTGTACTCGGCAATCAGATCATCGACGACGGGGATAACCTTATCGGTGGCAATATCAAGGATTGCCCGGGCCGTGTCCTCGATCGACTTGCCGATCATTTTCGCCAGCGCTGCGATCGCGCGCCGGGCGGATTCGGGCTCGCCGTACGAGTGCAACCCCGGCTTGGCGTAGCCGAGAACGTTGGCGGCACAGGTGTTCGTGATGGCGTAGCGGGTACCGTTTGCGCACCGTACAGCTACATAGTCCGCGGGATCGTCGGGTTTGGGTTGGAACAACTCGATCGTGGGTTGGTCGATGTCCTGCGGCTTGGCAAAAGCAGAGTAGGGGAGGCCCGCGATGTGGGCGCTGCGGGGGCCGACATCGACCAACTTGCCGTCTCTCACCCGAACCATGCTGCCGCCAGCGATTCCGATCACGCGTACGTCGAGCGAACTGACATACGTCTCATGGCCCCCGACGCGGGCGTATTTAACTGTCGGGCGTCCATTGCGGATCACGCCGATATTGGTGCTGGTCCCGCCGACCTCGAAGTAGATGCCATCCGAAATCCGCAAATGCATCAGCGCACCCGCAACACTCGCGGCCGGCCCCGAGAGCATGGTCATGACCGGACGGCGCCGCATCTCGCCGATATCCATGACGCCGCCATCGCCGCGCATGATCATCAGCGGCGCCTGGATTCCGGCTTCCCGGACGCTTGCCTCGGTCATGGTCGCCGTGTCGATCATCTTCGGCAGGATGCTGGCGTTGATGACGGCGGTTCGCGTCCTGGTCGTCAGGCCGTAAAGCTTCGTGATCTCGTGTCCGCAGGTGGCGGCGAGCCCGGCTTCAACGACGAGCCGGCGGACCATCTCTTCGGCTTCCGTATCGTCCACGCCGAATGCCGAACTGGCGACGACGACTTTGGCGCCCTCCGCCTGCAGTTCTGCGATCGCCTTGCGAACGGTCTCGTCGGAGAGTGTTTCCTTGGTTATGAACCGGTTGGCCGGTTTCAGGTAGCGCCCCGGCGCGAGTTGAATCGGCTTCATCGTGCTCTGGCTTTTGGCAAGAAGCGACTCCATTCGGGTCGCCATGCCGATCACGCCGACATTCGCGACATCGCCCTCGAGCAGTGCGTTCGTCGCCTGGGTCGTAGAATGCGCGAGGAAGATGACCTCGCTCGGTTTGACCCCGGACAGCTCGAGGACGTTACGGAAGACCTCAACAACCCCCTTGGCGACCCCCCGTTGATCGGCGTGAGTAGTCAGCACGGAAAAACGGCCGACGACCTCGTGTGTACGATTGTCGATGAGTACGGCCTTTGTGAAGGTCCCTCCGACATCGATACCGATACGATAGGTGCTGGTCGCCACTCGTGCTCCAGTCAAGCGGGGCCCTTTTTTTAATTCAACGAGCCCAGCATCACGTAGCAAATCAAGGAATTGACGGCGACCATAAGGCACCCGAAGGGAAGGGCTGTTTTCAGGAATTGCCCGTGGCTGACCTTGGTGTGCCCGATCGTCCACAGCGTCCAAGAGTTGGTTGGGTCCATGCTACCCTGCAACACGGTAGGCGCCAGCCAGATCGAATACAGATACGGTATCGGAATGTCCTTGTTGGCTAGAATGATGGCCAACAACGCCGCCCCGGTTCCGATCACGACCAATGGCCCACGGTAGATGCTCGCGAACCCTCCGAGCACGCCGAAGAACACAGCCGCCTGAAGCGGGGTGTGCGGCAGTATCGGTGCGAAAATGGGCTTCAGCGCGCCGGCGACCTCGGGCGTCTGGCCGGCAACAATGATCATGCCGCAGATCGTCCACAAGGCGGCGATCGTTGCGATATCCGGAAACGCATCAAAGAAGGTCTTGTTGAACAGGTTGACATTGGCCTGCAGCGTCCGATCACGCGCGGTCAGCACCAGCGCGAGAACGATTGATACGATGAAAGTAGGAATGATCTCCCATTTCAGGATCATGATCATCAGCACCGGAAAGATTGGAACGATGTAGGTGTAATATGGCGTTCGCTTCCGAACCGGAGCTTCACCGGCGTCTGCAAGATCTACGGCAGCCATTTTCCGCACACCGCCATTCCGCAGATAGAACGCCGCAAGCAGCCAGGCGGCAGCGATGTAAACACACATCCCGATTGCCCAGTAGGTCAGGTGCGGCGCTTCGTACTTGATTCCGGGGAAGAGCTTTTGAAACGTCCCGAACTGCACGAGGTTGACGAAAGTGCCGGCCCCGATCCCCATGGTGAAAGCCGGTGCCGCGACATGCGGAGGGATGCCCTGACCTAGCATGATGGGTAGCGCGATGACGCCGATGGCGATTGCAGCGCCAACGCCATACATGGACGTAAACAAAAGTGCCGTAACGAGCGTGACGATCATCGCGGTGACCAGCGGGCGGTCTCCGGCGAGTTCGACGGCTGACCGGATCACGCTCTCCGCAATTCCTGTTTGAATAAGGACTTGGGCAAACCAGGCGCCAAACACGATGATGATTACCGCACTCGCGTAGGCAACGCCGCCGCCCTGGATGATTTTCTTCTGGATGTCGTCGATCCCGATGCCGGCAATGACCGCCCATGCGACTGCAAGCAGCAACAGCATGACGATTGGACTTTGGCCGCGAATGATCAAGACGACTACCGCCAGAAACGCGATTAGCAGTGCGATGCCTGTCCCAACGTCCATTGTGATTCTCCCCCCGTGCCCGGTTAGGAAACCAAGTTTGACACAAGGCATGGATTCTGGCGAGGCCAAGAGCGGCGCGCACTGGGAATCCTCCCGCAGTTCCGACATCCAGTCTGCTGCGTCGCAACAACTGGGAGCCGCACAATCAAAGTTTTCGAATGCGGCAATCCGGGTCCTATAGTTCGGCTTCGAACCGCGCCGTCGCTAAGCAAATGAGGAAACGGATGAGCTTCCGCCGTGCAAGTCGTTGGCAACATCCGCCGCTCCAGCCCGGTTGGATCGATGGACCGCACCAGACCATGAAGCTCGGTGACCTGTCGCTTGAAAGCGGCGAGATGATTTCCGATTTCGAAATCAGCTACGTCACACACGGAACACGCGCGGCCGACAACAATGTCATCCTCGTCCTCACCGCGATCGGCTCGACCCATCACCGGCTCGACTTCCTCGTTGCTCCCGGCCTGCCGTTGGATCCTGACCGCCATTTTATTATTTGCGCGGACGCCATCGGCAATGGCCTGACGACATCGCCTAGCAACAGCCGGATGCAGCCCGATCTTGCCTTCCCGCGATTTACGATCCGCGACATGGTTGCAAGCCAACGCAGGCTGCTCGATCAGCTTGGTATTGGCCAGCTTGCCGCCGTGGTCGGGGCTTCGATGGGAGGGATGCAGGCGCTGCAATGGGGTGTGAGTGAACCCGATCGCATGCGTAGCATCGTTGCACTGGTGCCGATGGCGCGGAGCCGGCCCTGGTCGGTGGCGATGAACGACGTCGCTCGCCGGATCTTGATGGCCGACCCGAGTTGGCCTTCCGGCCCTTTCGGCGCCGGCTTCGATACCTGGGCCGTGCTGACCCGGGTCATCACCAATCGCACACCTGGCGCCCTGGAGACGATGACGGCAGACGCTGTGCCGGCCCTTGTGAGCAATGCGATCGCAATGGCCAGAAGAGTCGGGCCCGATCCGCTCGACTGGGTCTATCAGAGCTGGGCCTATGATGGGCACGACGTGGGCTCAACGCCCGGATTTAACGGCGACACGGCTGCGGCACTGCGATCGATCCGGGCGCCAGCGCTGCTGCTTGTCCCGGAGCTCGATCTGTACAATCCGGTCGTGGATGCGGCGGAAGCGGCCGAGCTTATCCCGAATGCGATGCTCGTGAGACTGCCTGGGACATCCGGGCACGCGGTTGCTGCCGAGACATCCCCGCAACTTACGCAGGTCCGTAGCGCGATCGCTGAATTCTTCCGCGCTACCCTGGGCTGACATTCACGCAGCACCGCTGCTCTGCTTCCACGCTTCTTGACAGGGCTGAGCGGGAGGCTCACCTTTTCACATCAAGTGCCTGAAGCAAAAATGAAAAAGCTCGGAGGAGCCATGACCAAGTTGCTGAGCGAAGGTGAGGTCGCGAGTTATCGCGACCGCGGTTACCATTTTCCAGTGGATGCCCTGAGCGAAAGCGAAGTAGCCGACTTCCGCAAAAAACTCGAGGATTACGAGGCGAGGACCGGCGGGCCGATCAAGGGCGAAATGCGGCATCGCAGCCACGTGCTTTTCACCTGGATCAACGAGATGATCCGTCACCCCAAGATTCTGGATGCGATCGAGGATCTGCTTGGCCCGGATATCCTGTGTTGGAACACCAGCTTCTTCATCAAGGAGCCCCACGATCCAGGTTTCGTTTCCTGGCATCAGGACGCCACCTATTGGGGTCTCGATTCCTCCGATGTCGCGACCGCCTGGATTGCCATGTCACCGGCAAACAAGGTTTCCGGCTGCATGAAGTTCATTGCCGGCACACACAAACAGCAGGTTCAACACGCCGATACGTTCGACGAGAACAACCTACTCACGCGCGGTCAGGAGATTGCCGTGAACGTCGATGAATCGAAGGCCGTCTTTGTGGAGCTGAAGCCAGGGCAGGCTTCGCTGCATCACGTTCTGCTATTCCATGGATCGGAGCCGAACCGTTCCGATGACCGGCGCATTGGGCTGGCGGTGCGCTACATTCCCACCCGCTTGAAGCAGGCGGTCGGCCAGAGGGACTGGGCAACGCTGGTTCGCGGGAAGGACACCTACGGCCACTTCCTCCCCGAATACGTGCCGAAGCGGGACCTCGAGCCCGAAGCGTTGGCCCATCACAAGGCAGTGTCCGAAGAGCAGGTTCGCGTACTTTATCGGGGCACTGGCAAGACCGCGTACCGGGCATGACCCCCGGCACGAGGCGGAGGAGTTGACGTAAGATCGCTCTGGCTAATGTGGCGACCGGTCGCGGCGAACGCCGCCGGCTGATTCCTCTCGTTTGACCTCGGGAAACAACCACATCGCGAATATCATAAAAAATCCCAGGAAAGCGACGACGTACTGGATGCGATCGTGCCCGAGAACATGCTGATGATAAAAGGCGATGGCGGTCACGAGCACGACGAGGGCCGAAAGTCCAAGCTTGATCTTTACAGGCATGGTTGGATTCTCCGCACAAACCTCAGGTCATGCTGACCCACGATGGCGCGGCGACTTTCGCGAGCGCCGCGAGAGCTACAAGCTGCACGCTCACCATTACGACGAGCCCCGTCCATCCATCCCGTATGGAGGGGGGCCAAAGCTGGAACAGGGCAGGTGCAAACAAGAGGACGAGACCGGTCACAACAACCAAGGTGCTCCACCTGAGCTCCGCATACCCGTAGAGGCCGGTGCCGAGCCAAAGCGCGCCCAGTAGAATGACATTTCCGACCACCAGCAACGTGGCTGGTCCCGACCTCATCGAGGCGGGCCGGGAATGCAGCGGGAACATCCCGGCGATCATGAGAAAGCCGACCGTGCCGATGGTTGCAAACCCAGCGAAACAGAGCAGGGCCGCCCAATTGGGCTCTATGGCTGACATGGGTGCTTCTTCGGCTCTCCGCGCACCGGCGCGCTTTCTACTCTGCAGGGGCGACGAAATTCTGCGGCGCCAGCTGCGGTTTAGGGGTGCGCGAAGTTCTGCGCATGTCTGTCTTTACGAAGCGCGTTTCGTATCCGTTCAGCAGATGTCCGAGTAGGCCGCGATCCAGGTCAGAGGTGCCGAACAGCCAGTCCATCACAGGGAACGTCAGGTTCATGTTGCGCTCCATCATGATCGACTGATTGTGATGGGCGGTGTGATGTCGACGGATCGTATTGACGAACGGAGCATTGCGCACGAACCAGTTTTCGTCGACGTGGCAGCAGAAGTGCATGAATTCGTAGATCAGATACATCGACGTGGTGGTTGAGATCAAAAGCCAGCCGACAGTCGGTGACACCAGCCAGCCGAGAACCAGGGCCGGTGGAATGGACATCATGGTGAAGGTCACCAGCGCGTACGGCGGAAAAAAGGTCACTCTCCAGTCGTTATGGTCGGCGAAACGCATCTCCCGATCGGTGAAGAACTGGTGGTGCATCAGGGTATGGCGGTTGTAAATCGCGCGGAACGCCTTGATCTGCGACGGTCGGTGCATGACAAAACGGTGAATCCACCATTCGAAGAAATTAGCGAATAGGAAGGTAACGGGGACGATCCCGAGCTCCCACCAACGCAATTCCTTGATGTTGCCGAAATACACGAAGAGCGCCGTGAACCCGATGACGTAGATGACGGTGGCATGAAGCCAGCCATTGTACCATCCAGCGATCCGGTGACGGTACGTCGCCCGGTAGTTCCGCTGTCGTTCCGTCATTGGACTTGACGATAGTTCCATGCCGCGTCTCCGTTGCGAGCTCATCTCTAATATATCACCGGTCTATCAGGTGGGCAACGGGCTTTCGCCGGCACATCCGCGTCGAAAAACCGCTTGATGGGATACCTGATATATTTATGGTATGCCAATGGCGCGTGGCACATGCGCAACGATAACGGGAGGACCCAATGAAGCTCACGCGTCGCGAGTTTTCCAGAATTGCGGGTACCGGGATTTTTGCCGCAGCCGTCGCACCAAAGTTCTTTGCACCAGCGCTGGCACAGGACAGGCCGCTCAGGATCGGAATCATCGCGCCGCGGTCCGGCGCTGCAGGCACAGCCGGCGAGTGCGGAATTCGCGCCGTGCAATGGGCGGCAGAGCGGATGAACAAGGATGGCGGTATCGCAGGCCGCAAGATCGAGCTGGTGTTCGAAGAGGAAACCAATCCGAAAGACACGATCGAGCGGTTCCGGCGCTTGATCCTGCAGGAGAAGGTCGAGGCTGTGCACGGTCTGATCTCGACCGGTGTCAGCCTCGGCGTCGCACCGGTAGCTGAGGAGGAGCAGGCGCTCACCGTGATGTGGGACGGCACCACCCAGGACGGCGTCAAGGAGATGATGCCAAATCCCAAATATGTTTTCCGCTCCACTGACAACGAATGCGAAGCGGTGATGGGATCGCTGCTGGCGATCAAGCACTTCAAGGGCAAGTTCAAGAGAGTCGCCGGCATCAATCCGGACTACTCGTACGGGCGGAACAATTGGGAAGCCTTCAAGCAGATCCTGGCCCGCTATGGTGTCGAGGCGGAGTTCGTCGCCGAACAGTGGCCCAAGGTCGGCACGATGGACCTGACTTCGCATATCGCCGCGCTCAAGGGTGCCAAGCCGGACTTGATCTTCTCTTCGATGCTATTCGCCGACTTGCCTGTGTTCATGAAGCAGGGGCACGCGGCGGGTCTGTTCGAGGGCGTGAAGATGGTGTTGCCGGCCGCCGGCTGGCAGATCAACCAATTGAAAAAGGAGTTCACGCCGGAAGGGATCATCTTCGGACACAACACGCTCTATTTCGATCACCCCCAAGGATCGCCTCTGCAGAAGGCTTTCGTGCAGGAGTACATGGACCGCTACAAGGAGGCGCCGCACTGGGAGGCGGATCGGGCCTATTTCGCGCTGGCCACCTACAAGGCCGGCGTCGAAGCTGCGCAGAAGGCCGCCGGCAAATGGCCGACACAGGATCAAGTGGCTCAGGCGATCCCCGAACTCGAAGTCGAAAGTCTCGGTGGCAAGGGTCGTTTCCGTAAGGACAAGATCGCCGAGCAGGTGTTCTATCAAGGCCCATCCACCAACAATAACAAATATGACTTCCCGACACTGGCTTCGATCGACACCTTCCAGGCCGCGCAATTGCAGAAGCCACCTGGCGCCGATTTCTGGGAGTGGATCAAGAGCGGCAAGATGCCGGTCTGAAGCATGGCAGGCCTTGTGGATGTCGTCCTCGGCGGGACCTTCCACGCCGCAGTTCTTTTTCTTGTAGCCGCCGGGCTGCAGCTGGTTTTCGGGGTCCAGAAGATCGTCAATCTGGCCTGCGGGTCGTTCTATGCCCTGGGCGCATACTTCGGAATCACCGCGGTTAGCATCGCAATAAGCCTAGGCATGCCGCCGCTGATGTTCTTTCCGGTCCTGATCGTCGCCGGGCTGGCGATTGGGCTTGTGGGATTTCCCATCGAACGCGTGCTGCGGACCATCTATCGGCGAGATGAAAGCTATCAGTTGCTGATCACTTTCGGTCTGCTTCTGATGTTCCAGGATGTGTTTCGCTTCCTTTGGGGAGCAACGCCGCGAACCATGGATAACGTTTATCTGGCGTACGGAACGGCGCACGTTTTGGGAGTCAGGGTGCCGACGTACAATCTGCTGGTTATCACCGCCAGTCTTGCGATCGCGTTGGGGCTCGGCGCGTTTCTCGAGCGAACCAAGATCGGCCGCATCGTTCGTGCCACCGCCGAGAACCGCGACATGGCCGAGGGGCTGGGCATCGACGCTTCGAAAATCTTCGCCCTCGTGTTCACCGTCGGATGCATGCTGGGCACGGTCGGAGGCGCGCTGGTCGTTCCATCGGGTGCGGCATCGCTCGATATGGCGGTTGAACTTGTGGTGGAATCATTCGCTGTCGTGGTGATAGGCGGCCTCGGCAGCATGCGCGGTGCATTGGTCGGCGCGTTGATCGTCGGAGTGATGCGCGCGGCGGCAATTTCGCTGATGCCTGAGCTGGAAATGTTGTCGGTGTATTTGGTAGTGGTTGTCGTGCTCATTGTCAGGCCGGCCGGTTTATTCGGAAAGGCCGCCGCATGAGCAATCATTCCATCGATATTGCTGGCCCGTCCGCGGTGCGGCGAAGTATGCCGCGGGTCAGCGGGTTGTGGGTTTTGCTTGGGCTGATCGCCATCATGACCATGATGCCGCTGGTCGCCTCGCCATACGCCTTGCTGCTTATGCTGCCTTTCATCGGTTACAGCATTGCTCTTCTCGGATTCAACCTCTTGTTTGGAACTACAGGGCTGTTGTCATTTGGGCATGCCATGTTCCTTGGCCTTGGCGCCTACACGGCCGCAACGCTGACTTCCAAATTCGGCGTGCTCAGCTTCGAGGTTCTGCTGCTAACCGCAGCGCTTGTATCCGGACTCGTCGCGCTGGTGACTGGCGCGTTGTGCGTTCGCTACACCAGGATATTCTTTGGCATGTTGACCCTGGCGTTCGGCATGCTGTTTCACTCGTTTCTATTCAAGTTCTACAGCATCACTGGCGGCGACCAGGGCATGCGCGTGTTGCGCCCGCTATTGCTGGGTATGGAGTGGCGCGGCGGCAAAACCGCGTTCTTGACGGGTCCGTTCTACTATTACGCGCTGGCGCTATTTGCATTGCTCAGCATCGCAATGTGGCGCATCAGCCAATCCCCGTTCGGACTGCACCTGCGAGCGATACGTGAGAACGCAGGCAAGGCAGCCTATGTCGGCGTGGAGATTTTTCGAATGCGGCTCGCCGCCTTCGTGGTCTCTGCCATTTACGGCGGCGTCGGCGGAACGATTCTGGCTGTCACGACCGGCTTGGCGGATCCCGAATTGGCGTACTGGACTCATTCGGGCAATTTGGTCTTCATGGCCGTGCTAGGAGGCAGCGGGACTTTTGCTGGGCCAGCAATCGGGGCGCTTGCTTTCGTGTTGCTGCAGGATTTCGTCATGTCGATCACGCAGTACTGGCGTTTTGTGATGGGCGGCGTGCTCGTTCTTCTCGTGCTCTTCATGCCGCAAGGTCTTTCGGGCACTATCGAAGCCTTGGCAAACCGGCGCCGGGGAGGTCGGTAAGATGCAGCCTGACCACGCACTGGGCCCCTTGTTCGAGACCATCAACGTCACCAAGGTCTTCGGCGCGTTCAAGGCGCTCAGCAATGTTTCGTTTCGCGTCAGCGACGGGGAGTTTGTTTCGATCGTTGGCCCGAACGGCGCCGGTAAAACCACGCTGGTCAATGTGGTGACGGGACTGCTGGCGCCGAGCGGCGGCGAAGTCCGGTTTCTGGGGCGGGATGTCGCGGGCATTGGTCCGGTCGAACTTGCAAGGCTCGGAATGTCGCGTTCATTTCAACTGGTGAACATATTCCCTGCGCTGACGGTGCGCGAAACGCTGTCCGTGGCGGTCGCCTCCCGGTTGCGGCGGGTCGCCAATCCGTTTCGCTCGCTGCGGCGCGACCACGAGCTCCAGGCGGACGTGGAACGTGTCGCCGACGTGCTGGGATTGCGGGCCAGAATGGAGACTTCTGCGTCCACGCTGTCGCAGGGAGAAAAGAAGCTGTTGGATATCGCCAGCGCGTTTGCTCTCAAACCCAGCATCATTCTTCTCGACGAGCCGACCAGTGGCGTTTCGACCGGCGACAAGCACGCGATCATGGAGGTTCTCGTGGTTGCGGCAAAAGTCGCCGGGGTCCGGGCCATCGTTCAGGTCGAGCACGACATGGATCTTGTCGAGCGCTATTCCCATCGTATCGTTGCGCTGCAAGAAGGCGCCGTGCTGGCGGATATGCCACCGCAGGCGTTCTTCGCCGACCCGGCGATGATCTCCGCGGTGGTGGGAACCCGCCCTCAAACGTTGAGAAAGCCCCAGTGATGCTCAACCTGGCAAACGTGAAGGTCGAGATCGAGGGCAGCCGCATCCTGAACGGCATCAGCTTGTCGGTAGCAGCGGGCGAACTTGTCTGCCTGGTGGGACGAAATGGCGCCGGCAAGACCACCACGTTTCGGAGCATCATGGGTTATCGCCGCATCCGGTCAGGCGACATCAGCTTCGATGGCACCAACGTTGCCGGCTTGCCGACCTGGCAAATAGCACAGCTAGGCGTTGGATTCGCGCCGGAGGAGTCCGAGGTCTACACGGATCTGACGGTGGCGGAGAACATCGAACTATCGACCTGGACGCGTCCTTCCGGTCGTTCGGCCGGCGTGCGCATCGAGGAAGCCTACAAGGTGTTTCCCAATTTGCGGCAATATAGGGCGCGCGGTGGCGGCCAGCTTTCCGGGGGCGAGCGCAAGATGGTTTCGATTGCCCGCGCGTTGACGCTCGATCCCAAATTGCTGCTGCTGGATGAACCCTTCGAAGGTCTGTCGCCAGCAATCATCCCGGTGATCGCCCAAGGCCTTGCCTCAATCCGGGCGATGGGCAAGGGCGTTCTTATCGCCGAGTCTAACGTGCACCACATCCCAGATTACGTCGATCGCATCTATGTCCTGGAGCGCGGCGAGGTGATGTTTTCGGGCACGCTGGCGGAAGCGCATCGGGATCGCGAAGTGATGCGCGTCATCGCCGGCCAGATGGACGTCGCCTCGTGATCGCGGCATGGATTTGGGAGCGCGGGAGGACAACTTGAAACGGTATGTTGGAGATCGGACCATCGATGGCGTCAAGGTCACCGTTGACGACGCACCCCTCGATCCCGCTTTAAATGTGACGGCGTTCACCAGGAACGGATTCGAATGGAGCTATGAGGGTCCGGAGCCGCGACAGCTCGCCTTGGCCCTGTTGATGAACCATCTCGGCGACGCGGAAAAAGCGAAGTCACTGGTCGAGCCGTTCATGTCTGCAGTGGTCGCCAACTTCGGAAACGAATGGGAGATGACCTCGGCGGACCTGGATGAGGCTCTGACGACGCTTCGTGGGCAGGAGCCTGGATGACCCTGCAATATCGCGCTGCTGTACTACATTCTCCGATGACGCCGATGTCGGTCGAAACGATCACGGCAGCGGAGCTGAAGCCGTCGGACGTGCTGGTTCGGATTCGCGCTGCCGGGCTTTGCCACACCGACCTCGAAGTGATTCAGGGGTCTCTCCGTTATCCGCTGCCGATCGTGCTCGGGCACGAGGCTGCCGGAATCGTCCAACAGGTTGGGTTGTCCGCGCGCGGCGTGAAGCCGGGCGATCACGTTGTGCTGTCGTGGAATCCGCATTGCGGCCATTGCTTCCATTGTGATCTCGACACGCCGATCCTATGCGAACAGTACCTGTCCGAAGGGCCGAAAGGACGGTCGTTCGACGGCGAATACCGCGCCTGGCTAAGCGATGGGCGCCCTCTCCAGCAGCTCATGTTTTTGGGATGCTTCGGCGAGTATTGCGTCGTCTCCGATCAACAGGCCGTTGCCGTGCCGAAGGAGATTCCGTTTGACCGCGCCTGCCTGATTGGCTGCGGCGTCATGACCGGCGCCGGTGCCGCGCTGAACCTAGGCGCCATCGCGCACGGCGACACCGTCATGGTGATCGGCTGCGGTGCGGTCGGCCTTGCGGCGGTGCAGGGCGCGCGACTTGCGGGGGCAGGGGCGATCATCGCGGTCGACATCGACTCCGCCAAACTGAGCCTCGCCGTCCGGATGGGGGCGACCCATGGAGTGGATGCGTCGAAGGACGATACAGTGAACGTGGCTAAACGCGAAACGGCGGGCCGCGGCGCGGACGTGGTGATTGAGGCAGCCGGAAGCGCTTCGGCATTTCGAGTGACCACCGAGGCCGTGCGGCCCGGCGGCCATGTGATCTGGCTGGGCAAGATCGACGTCAACAACGACGTGTCGTTTCGGTGGGGCTCCTTGATGCAGGAAAAGCGCATTCGCCGTGTCAGTTATGGCAACGCCCGTCCGCGGCGAGACTTTCCGCTCCTTGCACGCGCCTATCTCGACGGCGACTTGATGCTGGACGAATTGATCTCCCGCCGCATCACGCTGGACCAAATAAATGACGGCTTCGATGCCTTGAAGCGAGGCGAAGCTATCCGCAGCGTCATTACGTTCGATTGAGACCCGCCCAAAAATCACCAATCAAACTTGTCAGGTATCGAGCGTCTTGCGGGCGAAATCCTCTATGTAGTCGATCAGCCGGTCCGAGGCCGTCGCGGCGGCTTTTACCTTTTTCTGCGCAACAGCCTCCGCAACCGCAGCATGCAGCTTGGCCGCCAGTGGAAGATCCGCAACCTGCTGATAATGCTGATACCAGAACCGGCGCGACAGGGCGTTCATCAGTCCCATGGAACGCCGAGCGAATTCATTGCGAGCGGCGGTCGCGATCAGCACGTTGAAGCGCTGGTCGAGGCGCATAAAGGCGATGTCGTCCGCCTTCGCGGCGGCTTCCAGCATGGCTCCCGCAACCTCGGCGAAAGCGCGACGTTCCTCGGGAGTAGCGCGCTCGGCAGCAAGGCCCGCCATCAAGCGTTCCAACTCGCGCCGGACTTCGAGCAGGCGCAACTGCAGTCTCAAGTTGATCTCCGAGACCATAATGCCGCGCCTGGGCATGATTACGACCAGACCGTCGCGGGCGAGCCGCTGCAGCGCCTCTCGGATCGGGGTCCGACCGATTTTCAACCGAGTTGAGAGAGCCTGCTCGGACAACACGGTGCCCGGGGACAATTGCAAGGTGACAATCATTTCCTCGAGTTCGCGGTAGGCGCGATCCGTCAGCGTGCCATCCTGTGAGTCGACCGCCCGCAGCCGGCGTCGGGTTGTGTTTCTGGAATTCAATTTACCCTCAGATTCGCCCGGGACCGATGGAAGTCGGCTGGAAGCGTTCCAACTGTATATCGGTCATATATCATCAGGCAAATGCCACGGATTGACCTTCGCAGCAGTCGAGGGGCACGCGCACGAATTGCCGAGTCGTCGCGTCACCAAAACGCAGGTGAAACCAGTTCCTTCGAGGGACAGGATAGCTTGAACGTGGAGCTAGCGAGGATGTCGTGAGCGAGGTTAGGGGGTCATCCGATCGCGTTGGTTTCTGCCGCCTGTTGCTCAAACGAGACAGCTGCCAGTCAGAGGCGTGATAGCATCCGTGCCGCCCTAAGCGTACGGATCGCGATGGTTCGTGCCGGTGAGTTCGCGGAGGACCACAGGATGACCCAACACTTTCGGCTCCTGGCTTTGTTCGTCAGCCTGGCGATCTGCTTTGCATTTTCCAGTGAGGCGAGAGCGTCGGCCAGCCACAAGCACAATCAGCGTGCGCAGAAGGTCACCGGGGTCAAGCATAAGCGCGTGGCTGTCGTTAAAAAGAGGGGACACAAGCGTCATGCGGCGAGCGAGCGTCGCAAGGTTTCAGCAGCCAAGGATGTGTCGCCTCAAGATACAGCGAACCTTCCCGCCGAACTCAGGGCGGTGAAGGAGGCGCTGGACCTGGCGCGCAAGGCCAAGGTCAGTGAAGCGACCGCCGTACAAAAAGCGATCGGCGATCCGGTCGCCCAGAAGCTCGTCGAATGGCTCATCCTCCGACACACCGGTGAAGCGAGTTTCGGCCGTTATGCAGGCTTCATTGCCGATAACCCCCATTGGCCCAGCAGCGATCTGATGCGGCGCCGCGCCGAGGCGCTACTTTGGAACGACCGGAGCAACGCGAACACGGTCCGCAGCTTCATCGGGACTGAACCGAGAAGTGCGAAGGGCCGGCTTGCGCTTGCACGCCTTCTGCTCTCGGAAGGCGAGCGCGATCGGGCCGGAGAGCAGGTGCGGCAGGCCTGGCGCTCGGAAGAACTTTCCGAACGGTCCGAAGCCGAGGCGCTCGCGATGTTTCGTGATCTTCTGACCGGCGAGGACCACCGCGCGCGCATGGACAAGCGAATCGGTGCAAAGGAATTCGCAGCAGCAATGCGGGCGGCGCGTCATCTCGGCAGTGACGACGTGTCGATCGTCAAAGCTTGCGCTGCAGTGACCGGCGATACGAATAAAGCCCTCGAGTTGCTTGATTCCGTGCCGACAGAAGCGCGAAAGGACCTGGGGTACGCACTTTGTCGCATTCGTTGGATGCTACGCCACGAGCGGTTCGAGGATGCAACGCGTCTGATGTTGGCCGCGGCCCCGGATACAATGGTGTTGCAGGAAACCGACGAATGGTGGCGGGTGCGGCGGGTTCTGGCTCGCAAGCTGCTTGATCTAAGCGACTTCCAATCGGCCTATCAGGTCGTGCGCACGGCCGCACTGCCAGCCAATCCGAACTACCGCGCGGAAGCTCATTTCCTGCCCGGCTGGATCGCACTGCGTTACCTCAATGACCCAGCCGTGGCGAGTGAACATTTCGCCCACGTCGACGACGGGTCGGTCAACCCGATCGTCATGGCTAGAGCCTGCTACTGGCGGGGCCGCGCTGCCGAAGCAGCCGGCGACAACGGCCGGATGCGTGCCGAATATGAAGCTGCTGGGCGTCACACCACGGCCTATTACGGGCAGCTTGCACGCGCCCGGCTTGGTCTTGCAGGAATCGAGCTGCCACTCGGCCCACAGCTTAACGCTGACGTTCGTCCACTTTCGGACGAGCTGGTGCGCGCTGTGGATATGCTATACTCGCTTCGCGAGCGCGACCTCATCGTGAGTTTTGCATCGGATCTCGCACAGCAGAGTGTTGATGCGGTATCGCTGGCGGCGCTCGGCGAGCTCAGTGCTCGCCGGAATGACGCGCGTGCAATGCTACAAATAGGCAAAACTGCATTAGCTCGTGGCTTGGGGCTGGATTTTTACGCCTTCCCGACAATCGGGATTCCGCAGCACAACCCCATCGGTCCCGAAATAGACAGGAGCGTGGTGTATTCGGTGGCACGCACCGAAAGCGCGTTCGACCAGCGCGACAAATCCCCGGCGAACGCAGTTGGCCTGATGCAGATTACGCCGGAAGCCGGGCGTGACACTGCAAAGAGATTCGGTGTTAGCTACGACTGGAATCGTATGGTTTCCGATCCCGTCTACAACGCCCAGATCGGCGCGGCTGAACTCGCGGCGCTGCTGCGGGAGTACAACGGCTCACACATATTGACGTTCGCCGGTTATAACGCGGGCCGCGGCCGTGTACGGCAGTGGATCAAGCAACATGGTGATCCCCGGGACCCCAATGTGGATGCAATCGACTGGGTGGAGCGGATTCCATTCGCGGAAACGCGGAATTACGTGCAACGCGTGATGGAGAATCTGCTTGTCTATCGCCTACGCTTCGACGCCGGCTCCCCAATGATCTCCGATTTCGATCAGCATCGCGGACCAACGCGAGCGGTTAGTTCGGCTTTGCATCCCTGAAGCCGATCATGCAGATGTCGTAGGGTGTCTCCACGGCCGGTGCTGGACCAGCGCCCGCGGGGAGTGTCAGGAATGCTAGAGAAAATCATGACGCGAAGGATAGCAATCGTCGGCGCGGGTGCGGTGGGCGGGTATGTCGGCGCCCACATGGTGCAGGCTGGCGAGGACGTGACGGTCATCGATCCTTGGCCCGAACACACCGAACACATGAGGAAGCACGGACTGCGAGTCACCCACGCCAGGGACGTCGAAGAATTCTCCGTTCCCGTGCGCGCGCTGCACATAACCGACGTGCAACGGCTAGCCAATGAGACTCCGATCGACATCGCGTTTGTTTGCATGAAGTCGTACGACACCGCGTGGGCCACCACCTTGATCCAGCAATATCTGGCCGCAGACGGCTACGTCGTCTCTTTGCAGAACTGCATGAACGAAGAAACAATCGCCGGCATCGTCGGCTGGGGCCGGACGCTGGGGTGCATTGCGAGCAGCATCACCGTCAACTTGCCTGAACCCGGCCATATCCATCGCGGCGCGGGCAAGGGTGGAGCGGCGCACACCGTATTTCGCGCGGGCGAAGTGCACGGCCGGATTACGGAGCGTGCGCGGGCGATCTGCCATCTGGTGGGCTACGCCGACAGCGCCAAGGTAACCGGCAATTTGTGGGGCGAGCGCTGGTCGAAACTGGTAGCCAACGCGATGGGCAACGGACTCTCCGCCTGCACGGGGTTGCCTGGGGGAGAGCTGTTGAAAAGCGAGCCGATCCGGCGCTTTTCAACGCGGCTCGGGAGCGAAGCGATCCGGGTGGGGCAGGCGCAGGGCTATGAGTTGGAGGAGATTTTGCATCTGCCTCCTGAGACGATTGCCCGCGCGGGCGAGGGCAATGAGCCTGCGATGCGCGCCTGCGACGAGCAACGATTTTTGGACGCCAAGCGCACCTCCTCCGAGCAGCGTCCTTCCATGGGCCAGGACATGCAGAAAGGACGGCGCACGGAGATCGAGTTCCTCAACGGCTTCGTGGTGCGCGAGGGCGAGAAGGTCGGTCTCCCATGCCCCGCCAACGCCGCTCTGACTGATATCGTCAAGCGCGTCGAGCGCAATGAGCTGAGCCCGGACCCGCGCCACATCACCGAACTCCGGCTGAACTGAGCCCGGCCTCGGCCCAGCACACGAACGCATTCGGTAAACGCTTCATCAGATAGCTACAGCCCGCCTCTTAGAAGCGTGTTGTGCCCGGGACATTGGCGCATGACATGGCATCACATCGTTTCCGTTATTTTGGTCAGATTTGGCGGGTTGTCTGGATCGAAACCCAGATCCGACGCTGCTCGCTCTATCGCAGCATAGGCCGGCAACAACATGGTAATCGCATCGCAAATCGGATCATCATTTTCCATCCACGCAAGTGTTCCAGCCGGATCGCCTACCGAAAACACGGTCAGGTTTCTGGCGCGCAGATCGGTGATCAAGGCATCCACCATCGCGGATGATCCGTCGTTCTGTCTCAAGACGAGGAGCGGTGTCTCGGCGCTCGCACAGGCAAGGGGACCGTGCATCACCTCTGCTGCGCTGTAGCTCAACGCTGGTAATCGCATCGTTTCCGTTATCTTAAGCCCAATTTCGCGCGCCGGTCCCAATCCAAATCCCCGCCCAATGACGAACGCGGCGCGTGCTTTTGCCAACGTGAGGCTCCACGCCGACCAATCCAGGGTAAGCGCGCGTGCAAATCGCTGCGGGAGCTGCTTGAGCTTTTCGCTCAAGCCATCATCGGATGTCAGCGATGCAATGAGTTGGCCACTTATCACCATCGAGAGTACAACGGATTTTGTAGCGGCGACTGCGCTCTCGGGGCCAACGCCGACCGGCAGCGTCAACTCGCAGGCCTGGGCGACCGGCGATGTCATATCGTTCACAATTGCAATTGTCAGGGCGCCATTTCTTCTGGCGGATTGCGCTCCCGTCACGAGATCGGGGCTGCGGCCAGATTGTGATATGACGATGAAAACCGTGCCCCGCATATCGATTGATTGTCCATAAGTTGTCACGACCGAGGGGGCGGACGTCGAAACCAGCAGTCCAACCCGGGTCTCAAACAAGTAGCGGAGCAACGTTCCTGCGTTTCCGGAACTGCCGCGGCCTGAAATCACGACGAGGCGGGGGTTGGCCGTGCAAATGCGACGTGCGACAGCGGCGATCGATTCAGTTTCCGCCAGAAGGCGCTCAGTCAGTAGGGGAATTTCCCGGATCTCTCGGGCCATGGCCGTCTGGGCGCGGTCAGGTTTAATCATGAGCCAACCCGGCGATAACCGATCTCAGATTGCCCTCGTGTCTGACCAATGCATCAACGGCTTCCGTCTGTTCCCAACCCAGACCAAGTAGTACGGCAATCTTCACGTCGCCGTCGGCGCGCTGCACGAACTCGGCAGCATCCGTCTCGCTGCAGCCCGCAATCAGGCTAACGATCATCTCCGCGCGGCGAAGTAGCTTGGCGTTGGTTGCGCGCATGCTTACCATGAGGCCGCGGTAGACGCGCCCCATCTTGACCATTATGGCCGTGGAAAGGATGTTGAGAACGATCTTTTGTGCCGTTCCGGCTTGCATCCGTGTTGAGCCTGCGAGCACCTCTGTCCCGGTCTCGATCAAAATGCGATGACGGGCCAGTTCAAAAAGAGGCGCACCCGCGTTGTTCGCCACTGCAATGGTGAGGGCTCCCCTTGCTGCTGCGGACCGTAGCGCTCCGATGGTGAACGGGGTCGTACCGCTCGCTGCAACGGCGATAACAACGTCGTGTGTCTGAACTTCAGCATTGGCGATCGCTTCGATCCCGTTCGCTTCACTGTCTTCGGCGCCTTCTACGCTCTGCAGTACCGCTTGCATTCCTCCCGCCATCACGAAGACGAGGCGATCGCTCGGCCAGTCATAGGTCGGGCCGAGCTCTGCGCCGTCCTGAATGGCAATGCGGCCGGACGTGCCAGCCCCTGCGTAAACCAGACGTCCGCCACGCTTGAGAGCGGATACGGCGTCCTCCACGGCGTCATTGATGGCCGGCAGGGCTGGTCGTACGGCTGCGCAAGCGACGAGCTGCCCGTCATACATTGCCTGGATCATGTCGCTGGTAGGCCAGGAATCGAGATCGACGAATCGCGGACTTATCTGCTCAGTTAGCATCTTGTGTACTCTTCTCTGCCACCCCGGCTTTGTTGGCGAGCACCCCTCCACGTGCGAGAAGCAGCGCGCCCGCCATGGCATCACCGTGAGGCGGCGAAAGGAAATGCAGCACATCGGGTGAAACCCACCGAACCAGGCGGGATGCGAGACCGCCGAGCATTGAAACGCGGGGCGCACCAAATTCGACCAATAAGCGGATCTTTGCCTCAACGTGCCGGGCGCCTTTGGCGACGATTTGTTCGGCGACGGTATCAGCGGCATCGGCATAGCTTAATGTCAACGGGGCCAAGCTCGCATACTCGGTCGCGGTCGCCTGTTCGGCCCACGCGACCACTCCAACTGCGTCGGGGCCGAGCCGCCGCATCACTTCAAGCAGAAAGGGGGACGGTGCTGCCCTGCCATCTTGCGCCCGAAGCGCAAGCCGCACGGCCTGAAGCCCGAAATAAGCACCACTGCCCTCATCGGAGATCGGGAATCCGTACCCTCCGATGCGGAGTTCGCGGCCTTTCACCCGAGCGAAGCCGATGCTGCCCGTGCCCACGACAACAACACCTCCGTCGCCCCCACTATGTGCTCCCAAGCAGGCCACGTTTGCGTCGCTCGCGTACACGACATTTCGGAAAGGATGTGGGAAGCCCAGCAGCGCCTCACGGGCGCCTTTACGATCAAATCCAGCTAGTCCGACTCCGGCGCTCGCTTGCGCAAGGCTAGCCGGTGGAAGACCGGCCTGGGTCGCCGCAGCGACACTCGCCGTGCGCACCGCCTCCATCGACCTCTCTGGACCTATGCGCGTGGCAGCAGGGCCGGCTGCTCCCTCACCCAAAATCAGACCATCGGCATCTTCGATGCGCGCTCGGCAACTCGTTCCGCCACCGTCAACGCCAATATAAAATTGGGTGCGATCTGATGAATCGTAGTCGTTCATTCATTTACTCGCAAGAACCAGGGTGTCGATGTCGAAACGTCACGGTTGCAACTTCCGGGGCGGTTGCTGAGTTCCGCTCCCATGATAGCATGCGCGAGATGTGCCTATGCATCGTGCAACGAGGCCAAACATCGATCGGGGCGACCAACCCGGGCTTTGAGGAAGTGAGCGGATGGGTCTGGAACGAACCGAAAGCGCGGCAAGGTCCCGGTTGGCAATTTCGGCCAGCCGTATCTTCGATGGATGCCAATGGCACAATGACGCGGTCCTCTTGATCGAGCGTGGACTGGTCCAGGGTATCACTCCGTTCGAAGAGCTTGCGGAGGATTGGCCAATCGAAGTCATGCCGCCATCGACACTGCTTTCGGCGGGGTTCATCGACCTGCAACTCAACGGCGGTGGCGGCGTCCTTCTCAATGATGACCCAACGCCGGATGCGATGCGCGCCATTGCTCGAGCACATCGGCGTTACGGGACCACAAGCTGTCTACCGACGCTCATCAGCGATACGCGCGCAAAGGCGATTGCTGCAATTGCGGCGGCGCAATTGGTTGAGTCCAGCGACGGAATCCTGGGGCTTCATCTTGAGGGCCCTTTCATCAGTCCCTCGCGGCCGGGGATCCATCGGCCTGATCGCATTGCATCGGCGACAATGGAGGATCTGGATTGGCTCGGGCAGTTGTCGGCACTCGGATCGTCCATGGTGACTCTGGCGCCTGAATGCGTACCTGCGGGCTTCGTGAAGACCCTGGCTGGCAATGGAATTCGGGTGTCAGTTGGACACAGCGAAGCCCGCGCCGACACTTTGATGATGGCGATCGAAGAGGGGCTTAGCGGAGTGACACATCTCTTCAATGCAATGCCGGCCATGAGCGCCCGCGAACCTGGAATTGTTGGCGTTGCCCTTTCGGACGAGCGCCTGACACCAGGAATCATCCTCGACGGTATCCATGTCGATCCCATCGTCGTACGCGCAGCCTTTGCAGCAAGAAATCGAGGCAATATTGCTCTCGTCAGTGATGCGATGCCCACCGTTGGGTCCCAGCAAGACCACTTCGACCTGATGGGGAGAGAGATCCAACTGCGGGGCGGCCGACTGATTTCTGAAAACGGAACGCTTGCGGGCGCCCATCTTGACCTAGCGTCTGCTGTCAGAAACGCTGTAACGCTCGCGGGCGTTTCGCTTGACGATGCGCTTAGCGCAGCGTCCTTGGTCCCGGCGCGGTTTTTAGGGATAGAGAATGAGCGGGGCACGCTGAGCGCAGGAGCCCGGGCCGACATTGTGGCGTTGACGCCCAAACTCGATGTCCTCGCAACCTGGATCGCGGGTAATCGCCAGGGTAACGACGATCATGCATCGAGCTGATGGTGCCGGTTTTTCTTTTCCGGGTGGGCGGTTCAATGTTCGCAAGCCCCCTGAACAATCAACTAACCAGGGAATGCAATGCCTTGACCGCGGCCTCCCGGCTAACGACAGGAATAAACAAGGTCACCGAATGCGGGGACAGAAGATAGTTCTCGGCGACGATGCCGTGGCTTTTCAACGTCTGAATCGCCTTAAATGGCAAGTCTGAAGAAACGCCGCCGAAGCAAGTGAGGCTAACCGAGCTTAAGGTCTCACGCCATCTGCGCAAGTCTGCGCTTTTTTCGAGTGTCGCCAGCAAGGTGTCGAGCGATTCAGAATCGGAAGTCAGCGTTACCTGCGTTTTGCCGGCCGCGAATGCGGAAGCAAGGATTTGCGGCCAAGGTAAGCCGTTTCGTTCGAGGTGTTGCGCTAGCTTTTCAAAACCTTGGCTGAGATCCGCCGAACCGATTTGTACATGCTCGACGCGAGCCATCGAATTGACGGCCAAGACCTTCCCTTTTTCCATTCCCATCACCTCGGTCACTACTTGGGTGCTGTGTTCGGCGCCGCCCGTTTTCTTCAACACCAAAGCAACGTTTTGCCTTTGTGCCAGCTCCACGCTGCGGAAATGCAGAACCTTGGCGCCCCAGAAACACATTTCGGATAGTGAAGTAAAACTTAGCTGACGCAATGGTCTTGAATTCGGCACGATTTGCGGATCGGCCGAACAAACTCCATCAACCTCTTTGATGATCTCGCAGCACTCGGCTCCCAGCACCGCCGCCATTGCGACCGCGGTGGTGTCGCTTCCGCCCCGCCCAAGCGTGGTGATTTCCTTGTCGACCGGATTCACGCCCTGAAAGCCCGCCAAGATCACGATACGCCCGCGAGCGAGTTCTTCCTGCACGCGAGTGGGCCGCACATCCAAAATGCGTGCCGAAGAATGGGAGCCGTCAGTCATCACGCCGGCTTGACTGCCCGTAAAACTGATCGCGGGGACTCCAAGATCAGCCATCGCCATGCTCATCAAGGACATGCTGATGCGCTCACCGGTCGTCAGCAACATGTCGAGTTCGCGGCGATTGGGATGTGGGCTCACCTGATAGGCTATCTTGATCAGCTCGTCCGTGGTCTTACCCATCGCTGAAACGATCACCACAACACGATGGCCACGACGGTGCAAAGCGGCGACGCTGCTCGCGACGGCGCGGATTTTGGCCGGTGTTTCGAGACAGGCGCCGCCGTATTTTTGGACGATGATGGAGTTGCCGAGCATGCTCTTTACTCAATACCTTGAGAACGGCCGTCATGCCAGCGCGACCGGACCGGAACCCGCCAGCGACCAGCATGGTCGCGAGGTCCGTTGCAGCGATGCTGTGGTCTTCAAGCCAGCGCTAGTTCGCTATAGCGCTTTGCCGCGACTTCGTCGCACGTGGCACGGTACGCGGGAGCACTGCCGCTGTAGCGAGCCACAATACGGGTTTGCTTGCCGTCAACGTTGGTGTTGTATCCCGTCATCCAGGAGTTGACCTCGTTGGAAAGCAGCCCCACCCCGAGGGCCTTGACGTGATCGGTCCAGGACGTGACCCCGGCCGCCGTTGCCTCCACGCGTGTCAGTTTTTGCTGCTGGCAAAATCGCAGCAGGCCGGTCACCCAGTCGACATTGTATTCGATGCTCCGAGGTATGTTGCCGAGCGCAGTATGCGGTCCCATCAGCATCAACATGTTGGGGAATCCATCGACCAGCACCCCGAGAAACGTCTCGGGCCCGCTCCTCCACCTCTCCTTTAGCCGCAGGCCTCCCAGGCCACGAAAGTCGATCCGATCGAAACTTCCTGTCACCGCGTCAAACCCGGTCGCGTAGATGATGATGTCAAATTCAAACTCACCCGTGCTTGTCTTGATGCCTCTCTGTGTGATCCGTTCGATCGGTGTTTCCGTGATGTCCACCAGTTCGACATTGTCCTGATTGTACACCTCGTAATATCCGGTCTCGAGCGGCACGCGCCGGGTTCCGAAGCCGTGGTTCTTGGGAACAAGCTTGTCCGCTACCTTCGGATCTCTTACACGCTGCCGGATCTTTCTCGCCACGAAGTCGCTGATCAATGCGTTCGGCTTACGGTCCGTGAGAATGTCGCGGAAGTTGCCCTGCCAGATGCCGAAGCCGGGCTCTCCATAAAGCTTTTCGAAGAAAGCCTCGCGCTCCTCATCCGATACTTCGAACGTCGCTCGTTTATCAGGCGTATGCAGAAAGCAGGCGAAGGTCTCTTGGCAACGCTGGAACATTTCAGGATACCCGGCCTTGATCTTCTTCTGCGCCTCGCCATCGATCTTGCCGTTATGGAGCGGCGCGCACCAATTTGGGGTGCGTTGAAATACCGTGAGGTGGCCGACGTCCCTGGCGATTGTCTGGATGGTCTGCACTCCGGTCGCGCCGGTACCGATTACCGCGACCCGCTTGCCTGCGAAATCAATCCGCTCGTGAGGCCACCGCGCCGTGTGGAAGGATCGGCCCTGGAATGAGGCGACGCCTTCGATCCGCGGCAAGGTCGGAGCGGAGAGGGGGCCTATGGCGGTGATGAGAAAGCGCGCCGTGAAGCTGTTGCCGTCCTCCAGCGCGACATCCCACTTGCGGTGATCTTCGGCGTAGACTGCTGCGGTGACCCGGCTTGCGAATTGGATATCGCGGCGCAGGGCGAACTTGTCGGCGACGTAATTTAGATAGCGCAGCGTTTCGGGCTGGCCGGCGAAATGCTCCGACCAATCCCATTGTTCCAGCAACTCTTTCGAGAATGAATAGCCGTACGAGTAGCTTTCGGAATCAAACCGAGCTCCGGGATACCGATTCCAGTACCAGGTGCCGCCCACATCGGTACCAGATTCAAACACCCGCACCCGTAGTCCGAGTTCGCGCAGCCGGTAGAGCTGGTAAAGGCCCGACATGCCCGCTCCAATGATGATGGCGTCATAATCGGGGGCCGACGTCGCGTTGGACGGGCGAGTTTCGTGCGAACCGGCCATGTCTCGCTCCTTTGGCACAGTGTACGCCCAGCATCTTGGAATGGTAGGGAGTGCCCCCGCGCATCGGGTCAGCTCAGACGCATGGCGCCGCCCCGTTCTGGTGACTGGCGCTGGCAAACAGATATGCTAGAAGTTTTCCTGACGTGAACTCGTACACCGCCTGTGGCAGTTCGGGCAACACGCGGCGTCCTCACACCGGACAACAATGGCCTCAAGATCCAGCATTGCAAGGAAAGCTCGTGCGAAGGCCGAGGCCGACTTTGCTACCTGGTTGATGATGGCCAAGCTTGGCGGTTTCGATGAACTGCCGTCAAATGCACAGAAGTTTCTGACTGACTATCGAGCCCGACTCCAAACAATGAGCGAAGCGGACTCCACCGCGCTGGCCGTTCGCGAAGTTTATGCCGCCTATTACGGCGAGATGGGAGGTGAGGGCGACCCACCAGAGCCGCCAGCTCGACAGTCGGTCAATGGCAGAAACGCGACGGTGAAAAGCGCCGCGCCCTCTCGGCAGCCTCGGTCGGCTACGCAAAATCTGAGCGGACTAAGGCTCGGAAAAACCCTGCGAGCTGTTCTGATTTTCGCTGGGATGGTGGCTCTGATCGTGACGTACAGACTTTTGGCCCATTGATCGCTGACGCGGCCGGCTGCCGGTCTTGAACGGCATTGATTCAGATCAGCCCGTATTCCTGACAGCTTCAGCTAACATCGCGTAGAGCTGACGTTTGGTGAGTGGCTTGCCAGGTTGCCTCGCCGGTTTGGCGGACACCAGCTTTGCCACTGGCCTGGCACAAGCAGCCAGCATTGCCGGTCGTCGCTTTGGCACTGGCCTTATCTTTGGTTTCGCGGTCGGCGGTTTGTGACCGCGCTTCAGGTCCAAGCGCGTCAGCTTTGCGCAAACTGCGTTACGGCTATAACCGAGCCGACGGGCGATCTGCGCGGCGCTCTGTCCTACAGCCCAGAGCTTCTTGAGCAGCGCTACGTCTTTAGCATCCCAACTCATGGAAGATACTATACTCCGACTCTCGACGACACGCCAGTAGACTTCCAGGATTGCTTCGAGCATCACGCCGCGCGACCTGCCGCCGTCACGTCGGCGCGGCGACTGCCGAGAAACTTTAAGGATGGAGAGTCTGTGGGCTCGCTAACGAAGCGGTCGAAAGAAGCTTTGGATGTCGGCAGCAAGCGCGGCCGGCTGCTCCATCGCCGCGAAGTGCCCGCCCTTTTTCATTTCGGTCCATCGCTGAATGTTCGTGTAGGTCTTCTCCGCGGTCGAGCGAGGCGGAACGATGATCTCTCGCGGGAAAGCGGCGTATCCCGTAGGCACCGTGACCGGTCGGTCCGGCGAGATCGGCCAACCGGAGTGCAAACGTGCATAATACGGCCAAAACGAAGAGCCGATCGCAGCTGTGAACCAGTACAAGGATATATTTCCCAGCATACGATCCCGGCTGATGGCACTTTCCGGAACACCGTCATTGTCTGACCACGAGCGAAATTTCTCTGCGATCCATGCAGCCAGACCTGCCGGGGAATCGGTAAGCCCGAAGGCCAGTGTTTGTGGCTTGGTGCCTTGAATTTGCTGGTACCCGGTTTCTTCCTTGAGCCAGTACGCAAGGCGCTCGCCATATCGCTTCTCGCTATCCGAACTCCCGTTGATCTTGTCCCGTGGCGCGAATAGCAGATTGAGGTGGATCCCACAGAGGGACGATGGATATTTCTGACCGAGGATCGAGGCTACTCCGGCTCCCCAGTCGCCGCCCTGAGCAGCGAATCGCTTGAACCGGAGTACGCTGCTCATCAGGTCGTGCAAACAATCTGCAATCTCCTGGATAGAGAACCGCTTCTGCCCGGGCCTGAAGGAGAGCCCATATCCGGGCAGCGAGGGTGCAATGACGGTAAAAGCGTCTGTGGGGTCGCCCCCAAAGCGAGCCGGATCGGTCAGCCGTGGAATAATGTCGAGGAATTCGAATACGGAGCCCGGCCAACCGTGCATGAGCAGCAGTGGATATGGGTTGGGGCCAACGCCGGGAACGTGCAGATAATGTAGATCAATGTCATGAAGCGGCACCTTGAACTGCGGAAATTCATTCAAGGCTGCTTCTTGGGTGCGCCAATCGAAACTGTCTTTCCAGTACGATACCAGCTCGCGCATGTAATCGACGCTGGTGCCGTACGCCCATGGCTCGCCCGGAGCAGCATCGGGCAGTCTGGTCAGGCTGAGGCGGGTCTTCAGATCGGCGATTGCCGCGTCAGGAATTCTAAGGGCGAATTGTTCCGGTCCCATCGCAAACGGTCCTTTCAGTAGAGGAAAGCAATGCATGTTTGCGGGCGCGTGTGCCCTATCAGTTGAAGCTCATGCCGCCGCTCATCGCGACGGTCTGGCCCGTCATGTAGGGGTTGTCCACGAGCATCATGACGGCTTTCGCGACCTCGTCGGGGGTGCCGAATCGACCCAGTGGTATCCGGCTCACCAGCTTCTCCTGACCAACCATCATGTCCGTTTCAATCAGCGAAGGCGCAACGGCATTAACGGTGATGCCTTCCGTGACCAGCCGCGCAGCATAGCCGCGCGTCAATCCCTCAACAGCCGCTTTGGATGCGTTGTAGTGGGGGCCAATGGCGCCGGCTCCACGAGCCGCGCCTGAGGAGATATTGATAATGCGGCCCCAATTTTTGGCGCGCATCATCGGCAATACAGCCTGCGTGCAAAGGAAAACGGACTTGAGGTTTACCGCGATGGTCAAATCGAAATCGGCTTCGGACAGGTTGTCAATTCCACGGGTGATCGCGATGCCGGCGTTGTTGACCAGGACGTCGATCCCACCAAGCTCGGATGTGACCACCTGGACCATCTTGCGCACGTCATCGGTCTGCGACACGTCAGCCGGGACCGTGACGACCGTTGCGCCTTGCTTTCGCAGCTCGTCAGCGAGGCTTTCTGCGGGCTCGGCGCGCTCGCGATAGTTGATTGCGATCGCCGCTCCTGCTTCGGCCAATCGCCGTGATATCGCCGCGCCGATGCCACGCGAGCCGCCCGTGATCAGCGCGGTACGCCCTCCCAAACCATCACTCGCCATCAATATCTCCGCTGCCGTAAGCACCTCATTCTAGTCGATCGAGCTGCTTTCGCCAGCTAGGGCGGGGGTATTTCGTGGACGAGGCCAAGAGGAAAGGCGGCGCCTACTTGGTGGCGCCACCTATCCGTAGCTCAAGCCGAAGCTCTGCGGCTACCGAGCCAAGGTGGCCGATGAGCGTCATCGCTTCGTGATCACCACTTCCAGGTATTCGCTGGGCACGACCATGGTTCCGTCGGTCGCCCGATTGGTGCGCACGATGAGCGCGTGCAGATCATTTCTCAGCCCGGTCTGCCCCTGATCATCGAGCGACAGGAATGCGCGATGGATCGGGCCGTAGTACGTTTCGAAGATATTCAGAAAGTGCTTCGGCGAGCGATAGCGGAAATTGAATTGCCGTGTCTCCGCTTCAATGGCGCTGGTTGCAGAGCCGAACATCTCAGCGAGACGTGTTCGCGTTCCCCAGAGTGCAGGCGACCGCGCGCTTGGAGGGGGCGGTAGATACTTGCCGAGCGTTTTGAATACTTGGCCGATGAATCCTTCCGGCGTCCAGTTTGCCAGACCGATCCGTCCCTTGGCTTTGCAGACCCGCAAAAGCTCGGCCGCCGCACGATCCTGGTTGGGGGTAAACATCACTCCGAACGTCGAAAGCACAACGTCGAAACTTCCGTTCTCGAAGGGAAGGTCTTCTGCATCCGCTTCCATAAACTCGATCTGGTGGCCTTCCGCTTCGGCGCGTGCGCGGCCGTTCTGCAGCAGTGCGGGCACGTAGTCCGTAGAAGTGACGCGGCACCAGCGTCGCGCCGCCGCCAGACTGGCCATCCCGTTGCCGGCGGCGACATCGAGCACCTTCGACCCCGGAGTTAGGTCGAGAGCCTCGCAAAGTTGCTCACCAACAATTTGAAGTGTTGTGCCCACCACAGCGTAGTTGCCTGAGGACCATGCAGCCTGCTGCCGGATTTTCAATGCGTTAAGATCAGAGGTAGGTGCGGTGCCAGGCCTAACCTGTTCCACCGTGCTCGAGCTTGCGTATGTCATGACGTTTCTCGCTTCGTGAGTAGGCTTCCCGCAGGATGCGATTGCCATGAGCGAAAGCATAATCGTTGCAGGGCTGGAAGGACTCTGAGGGCCGCCTGATTTGTGCTTGAGGCCAGCCTGATTATTCCCTTAGGCATTGCGTCGGATCGGAGCTCACCCGCTGCCTTTCGGCTGGCCTTGAGGCGCGCCGGGGACCTCAAAGGTCGCGTCGAGGCGATTTCCGGCTCTGTGTTTAAAGACCGGTGAACCGAATAGGGGCTTACGCGGACATAAGGCTTTGAGCCTCGCTTGGATTGTGCTTGAGACGCGCTTGATTATTTCTTTAGAGCAGATTGAATATTCCTTTAAGCGTGCAATTCGGCGAGATAGCCACATGCGGTTTTTATTTTCGGATCAGATGCTTGATACAGATCGGCGCGAGCTATGCCGCGGTTCCGAGCGGGTGGCGATCGAGCCTCAGGTGTTCGATCTGTTGGTGTACCTGCTGGACAACCATGAGCGCGTCGTCAGCAAGGACGACATGATCGCAGCAATCTGGAACGGACGCATCGTATCTGAATCAACCCTCACAAGCCGCATCAACGCCGCCCGCAAGGCCATCGGCGACACCGGCCGCGACCAGAATCTGATCCGCACCATCTCGCGCAAGGGTTTTCGCTTCGTCGGAGATTTGCGGTCCGAACGAAATCATGACGCGTCGCGTCAGGACGCTGCTCCTCCCACGGGCGAACGGGACGAGGGCTCGTCTAGCGTGCTGCCGCCGCTGGATCGGCCTGCCGTAGCCGTGCTGCCGTTCATCAACATGAGCGACGAGGCCGAGCAGGAGTATTTCTCCGACGGTATCAGCGAAGACATTATCACCGCTCTGTCAAAGTTGCGGTGGTTCTACGTGATCGCGCGTAACTCGTCGTTTGCCTACAAGCGCAAGGCCGTGCACATCAAGCAGGTCGGGGAGGAGCTCGGTGTCGGCTACGTTGTTGAGGGAAGCGTCCGGAAAGAAGGAAACCGGGTGCGCATCACTGCGCAACTGAGCGATGTCGCCACGGGTGTCCACATTTGGTCAGAGCATTACGACCGCAGCCTCGCCGATGTCTTCGCGGTGCAAGATGAAATCACGCAGGCCATTGTCGCCGCCATCGAGCCGCAGTTGTATGCCGCCGAAAACTTCCGCGCTGAGCGCAAGGCGCCGGACAGCATGGACGCCTGGCATCTGGTCATGCGAGCACTATCACACTATTGGCGCGTGACCCGGCAGGACAATATGGTTGCGCAGGCCTTGCTCGAAAAAGCGATCAGCATTGATCCGGATTACGGTCAGGCGCTCGGTCTGCTGGCGGCCAGTCACATGTTCAGCGCGCATATGGGTTGGGCTCCGATGGCAGAGGCGATCCCGATAGGCGAGCGTGCGGCGCTCGCCGCGATCCGTGCTGACAGCGAGGACCCGTGGGCGCATTATGCGCTGGGCACCGTTTATCTGTTCACGCGGGCGTTCGACGATTCGCTGGCGGAGTTCGAGCTTGCGATCCGGCTAAACCCGAGCTTTTCACCAGCTCGAGGCTATTACGGTGTAGCGCTGACCTATTGCGGACGATGGCAAGAGGGAGACGTGGCCGCGCGTCAGGCCCTGCGACTGAGCCCGCGCGACCCCTTCGCCGCGGTCTATTGCGGAGTTGTCGCATACGCCCAATTTATCGGTGGAAATTACGACGAAGCCATCCGCATGTCTCGGGAGGCGTTACGGCAGCGAACGGACTTTGTTGGGGCGCATCGGGTGATGGCTGCATCGGCGGGGATGGCCGGGCTGGCTCAGGTTGCCGAGGCTGCTTTGCTGGAGCTTCGCCGCGCTCAGCCCAACATCTCGCTGGACTGGATAGCGAAACAGATTCCATTCAAGCTTGAGGCTGATCGCGACCGTTATGTTGAGGGGTTTCGGCGAGCGGGCTTGCAGTAGCGAGCGTCAGGGCATCCGCTCAATCCACCAAGACAAAGCCAGGAAGTCGAACGCTCGCGGCTGGGCCAGACCGATTCGGCATGCGTGAGCCTCGCGCCCCAGGAGCGCTCCCGCAATTTTCGGAAGCGGTCTTCCACATGCCCGAGATCACCGATGAGTACGGCGGTGCCCAACTGCGCACGGCAACATTGCGTCCGATAAAGGCTCTAACGCGCATCTCAAGTTTATCTGAAGAATAAATCGTAGTTCTCTGAAAGCTTTGGAAGGTCGCAACGTGCAGGCTGGAACGTGGAAGGGGAGCAGTACTCTTTTGCTTTCGCAAGGAAATGACATGACGTTACTGAATGATTTCGCAGCTCGTTCCGCGACTCAGAGGCCGATGCGAAGCGCGATAGGTCATACCACGGCGGAACTGGCGAAGTTAATCAACAACTGGATTGCTGGTCTCATCGCACAGCGTGAGTATCAGGCAAACGTCGCTCTCCTGCGAAGTTTCAGCGATCGCCAGTTAAAGGATGTTGGTCTTGATCGCAGCCAGGTCGAAAAATTAGCCGAAGCCGGCGATGCTCGGTCGCGAATCCAGCAGGCCAAACACGCGGAAGAAAGCATGGACCGGATAGGCTGATCCGATTCGGCCAAAGTCTAGGCAGGGTAACAAGACCGAAGCAAAGCCGGGTGCGCGCCCGCCGAATAGCTGCCGCTTCAGCCAGATGGAGCGAACCCAGGCGTTGAAGAAAATGGTCTCGGGCACAAAAGGGGAGCCATTCCGCCGGTCCGCAGGACGAGGGCGCCGTGTTGCGATAATTCAGGTCAGGTGTATGTTTCGGCATTATCGCCGAACTGCGCCGAACCTGAGGCGCCGCTCAGCCGCATCGAGGAGGAGACATGAAATTTCCGCGCCGGCGATTTTTGCGGTTAGCTGCTGGCGCCGCCGCGCTTCCAGCATTTTCGCGTTTGGCGAAGGCTCAAGCTTACCCCGCACGGCCCGTCAGGCTCGTGATTGGATATACGCCCGGCGGATCGGCGGATCTCACCGCCCGTTTGATAGGCCAATGGCTGTCGGAGCGGCTGGGCCAGTCATTCGTGGTCGAGAATCGACCCGGCGGAGGTACCAACATAGCTACGGAAGCGGTGGTCCGCGCACCCCCTGATGGCTACACACTCCTGCTTGTCGCTCCGGCAAACGCGATCAACGCCACACTCTACGACAAACTCAACTTCAACTTCCTTCGCGATGTCGAGCCCGTTGCAGGCCTGATCCGTTTTCCGAACGTGGTGGTGGTAAACCCGGCGGTTCCGGTCAACACGATCCCTGAACTGATTTCTTACGCCAAGGCCAATCCTGGGAAGCTCAACATGGCGTCTTCAGGTAATGGGTCTACCATCCACATGTCGGGCGAGCTGTTCAAGATGCTCACCGGAATCGATATGGTCCACGTGCCCTATCGCGGCGGAGCGCCGGCGCTCACTGATCTGATCGCCGGACAGGTGCATGTGATGTTCGACAACATTCCGACCTGCGCCGAGCACGTCAAGACAGGCAAGCTCCGGGGGCTGGCGGTCACCAGCACGACGCGGTCCGAAGTGTTGCCAGACCTGCCGACGGTGGCTGATTTCCTGCCCGGCTACGAGGCGAGCGCATGGTATGGCATCGCTGCGCCCAAGAACACGCCCGCCGAAATCATCGGCAAGCTGAACAAAGAGGTCAATGCAGCGCTCGCCGATCCCGCAGTGAAGTCGCGTTTTACCGAGCTTGGTGCCATTCTGCTACCCGGCTCGCCAGCCGATTTCGGAAAGCTCCTGAACGACGAAACCGAAAAGTGGGCCAAGGTGGTGAAATTCTCAGGCGCCAAAGTCGACTAGCTCGTTGCCGCCAGCCGCTGTTGGCGGCGTGACGGGCGGACGTCTCCGTCCGCCCCAGAATTACTCGATCAGGGGTAGTCGGCCAATGGCGGGTAGTTTCAAAGCGGGGCGGCGGAAATCTACGCCAAGCACGCCTCCGAACAGATTCAACTCGATGCCCTCAACCCAGCCGACGATCACGCCAAGATAACCGCCGAGAGAGACGAATACGCCGGTTTGGGATGGCGTAAGGCCATACCATTTGCCGCGATATGGATAGTCCTTTCCGATCGCGGTGGGCGGCAGCACGGCCTTCAGCTCGGGCAGCGCATCCAGTACGGCCTGGACAAAGGTATTGGAGTTCGGCCCTGGCCAGGGGCTGTAGTCGCCATAGGTGCGAAACTTGTAGTTTTCAATCACCGAGCGGATTTTCGGAATAAGCCTTTCCGCCTGCTCCCCATCGACGCTCACGACGATCTCGGGCACCGCGCCGAACCATCGGCCATCCGCGGCGAAGCCGTCCACACGAATGGGTTCGCCCCAGGCCGTGTAGTCGTACCGGCTGTAGCGCGCCGCGCCTCGCTCCTTCACCACTATCCATGAATGTACCGCAAAAATTCCGCGCCAGCGCACGGTGCGCGCCGCGAGTATTCGGACAAGCGCGTCGGGATGTTCGGATGCGGGCGGCAGTATACCGGCACTCGAACGGTCCGCGGTTTGCCAATTATTGCGGCGATCGCCCATGAGGTAGTGAATGGCTGAAATGACCACCGGCGCGACGAGGAGAACAAGGAGGATGAGCAGGTATTTCTTCACAATAGGGCAGGTCACGTGGGGTGATGGGCGGGCTTTCTAATATAGTTCGGCCGTTCGCTTTTACTATGTTGATGACGAGCGGCGGCAACTCCCGGCGGGTTAAAGACGTTTTCGCCGTCCGTTTGCCGGTGAACCAACCGGGAGAAACCAAGGTGGAACCAATGGCGCCGATGGGCTGTTGGTGGAACGAACAGGTCGGGGAAGTAAAATGAACCTCGCGGCTGACCAGCTGGAACGGCTTCTGGGTCGTGCAGCCCTTCAACTTTGGGCCGATTTGCCACGTGATGTGCAGGAAAAGCTGTTCGACGCGGCAGTCCCGGTCGATCCATCCTTGCGCAACCATCTGGCGATTTTCCTGCACGACATTCACCCCCGAACGGCCCATCCGCCCAAGCCAACCGATCTGGCGTGAAGCCGGTTCAACTGCAGGAACCTGCGCCACATCGGTGCAGTTGAAGTCCCATGCCTGCAACCGGCTTGCGTTCGCGTTCAAGGAAAACTCCGGCTGGCCTCAAGGGTGCGCGCAAGGCCGAGTTTCCGACCTTCATCGAGCCCTGTGATCCCAGCTTGCGTCAGCGTGCGCCGACGGGGGACGACTGGGCCTACGAAATCAAGGCGGACGGCTATCGTGTTCAGATCCACATGCGGGAGGGAAGTGTCACCGTGTACTCACGCACGGGATTGAATTGGACCAGCAAGTTCGGGTTCATCGCTGACGCGGCGAAACGCTTGAAGGTGGCGCAGGCAGTTTTTGACGGCGAAGCTGTTGTCTATGGCTCGACCGGGATCCCCGACTTCCAGGCGCTCCGCCGAGAACTCGGCAGCAACCGAGGCCGGCTACGCTATCACGCTTTCGATCTCATGCATCTGGACGGCTATGATTTACGAAGAGTAGCGTATCAAGAGCGGAAGGAACTGCTGAAGCAGGTGCTCGCTGTTGCACCCGAGCAACTGATCTACGTGGGATGTGTCCAGGACGAAGGCGGCCGTGTCTTTCAGCACGCCTGCAACATGGGGCTGGAAGGCGTGGTCGGAAAACGGCTCCAATCGGTTTACCGTTCGGGGCGCGTGGACGATTGGGTCAAGCTCAAATGCACCAAGAGCGATAATTTTCCGATCGTCGCATTTGTTGAAAAGCTTGGAGCGCATCCTCGCCGGATTGCCTCGCTCTATCTCGGTCGGCGCAAGCAGGGCAGACTTGTCTATGGCGGCAAGGCGCGCACAGGCTATAGCGAAGCCGTGGCTCGTGAGCTACGGGAGCAACTCGACCCGTTGATCACCAATACGTCTCCGCTTGCGGAGCCCGTTAACAAGCCGAAGGCGACATGGGTCGAACCGGCGCTGGATGCCGAAATCGAGTACGGCGGCCTGACCGACGACGGCCTGTTGCGCGAAGCTGTGTTCAAGGGCATTCGCGACGACCTGAGAACAGTGCCTTCACCCTCGATTCAGCCCAGCGCACGGCCCGGGAAATCGGTTCATGTTGGCGTACCCCGGGAAAATATACTTCAGTTGCTGCCAGACGCCGTGGCGCCTTCAAAGGAAGAACTCGTTCGCTACTGGCGTAAGGTCGGCAAGCGGGCGCTTCATTACCTCGGAGGGCGCCCGCTCAAGCTGGTGCGGCATACGCACCGCACGACGTTCTATCACAAGGGGAAGCTGCCGCCGATTCCGGACTCTGTGCATCAACTCAGGATCGCAAAGCGCGAGGGAGGCGAGGGCGTCCGCGTGTGGGTGGACGATATCGACGGCCTGATCGGACTGGTCGCGATGGGTGCTGTAGAATTGCATCCGTGGGCGGCAACGGTGGACGACATCGAGCGTGCCGACCGGCTGGTGTTTGATCTTGATCCCGGGCCCGGCGTGGCTTGGGACTTCGTGGTCGAGACCGCATTTAGTCTCAAGCGCATCTTGGAGAATGAAGGGCACGAAAGTTGGCCAAAATTGACCGGCGGTAAAGGCCTGCACGTCATGGCACCGATCGAGCAACGATTGGCTCACGATAAGGCGCGGGTGTATTGCAGATCGTTAGTCGCGCGGTTGGCGGCGGCCAAGCCGAACGCATACACGCTGTCAGCGTTGCCGGCCCGGCGCAACAATCGGATCTTTCTCGACTACCTGCGCAACGGGCGGGGTACAACGGCGGTGGGGGCGTACTCTCCGCGAGCGCGCGAGGGCTTCCCGGTGGCAGCTCCCGTGACCTGGAAAGATATCGAGCGCGGGGTAAGGCCGGATGCATATACGATTACTCGGCCGCCCCGAAGGCGATGAAAGACTCAGCGCCTTTCGCTCACCCCTGCTTCTTTGCGCATTTCATCGATAAGCTTTGAAGCTTCGGCTTTCGTGAGATTTTCGTCGAAGACATCAGGACGATGAGCCTGTTCGCACAAGGTCTTCAGATAAGAGGCTTGAGCGCCGGTCATGGGCTCGTCTCCCGAAACCCAATCGTCGGGATCTTTTTGCGTGTTGGAACCGGTGTCCACCTTCGAAATCATCTGCTTGCTCCTGAGCCCGTAAACGCCGTGATCGTTTGCCGGTTCCGCGGCGGAAATCCGGCTTGCATGATCGAACTGATCGACCCAGCCAGGAACGAGCGCCTGATTTGTTCATTGTTAGCAAAAGGAGAAACCAAATGAGCAAGCTTCCACCCGTACCGCCCGATCAACGCAGCCCTAAAGGTCCCGGCGCCGATCCGGAAGTTTCCAAGGATGATGAAGCGTCGTCGGGCAACCGCAACCTGCGCGAACAAGGTCGTCAAGGGAACATCTACCAGAACACTCACAATCAGGGTTATCAGCAGGATCGCTAGGATGCCGCGGAAGAACCCGGATGCGGAAAGGTTTGGCGGCCCAGGCTCGTCACGGCAGAACCGTCAAGCTCCGAAAAAATCCAGAAAGCAAACAAACGCGCCTGAGCCGGGATCGCCGACCAGCGGGCGTTCCTCGAGGGTTTCGGGTGGCGGCGGCGAGCGCGATAAGCACCATTCGCACGATACGCGGTACAAAAGCTAGCCGATCTCGTCGGGCTTCTCGAAATGCGGACAGTGGAGAGAACCGGCGCCGCGTCCCGCCTCACCGATGCCATGGGCGGGTCAATCGAAAGCCTTGAACGCCGAACAATCCTCGCCGCACGTCATAATCCAGACGAAGTCGCGACCACCCAATACGATCGCATCAAGAAGATAGGCAATCCGATAGCGCATCTGGTCTCGGACGGGATGCTGGTTTGGAGGTCGCCTATCAACGGAAATTCTCATGCCAACTGCCAAGCATCGCGCGTCAGTGATCCTGCATGCGCTGGAGAAAGCAGAAGATGAGCTTCTGGGTAAGGCCGTGGTTCTCACGGACGGCAAAGCTGGGACCGTGGAGGCTGTTTCGCTTGACGAACTCCATGGTCTGAGGGTCTCGATCGCAGGTCACGATGGGAAATGGCCTGTCTCGACGATTAAGTTCGTACAGAAGTAGATCGTTGCCAGCGGGTGCTGGAATAATCTGGTGCTGAGCCGCCCGCCGAGGGGCAAACAGCAGCTAGGTTCCAAGGTCCGCCATGGGACAGACAAAATCCAGCCGGCCCACCATGGTAAGAACGATCACGGAGAGTCGCGCCGAGCCAGCAGGAGCCAACGATGAACGAAGTGGTTGATCGGATTTTGCAAACCTATCAGCTTATGCGGAACGTGGATGCAGATCAGATCGCCAGTTCGAGACAGAAAATCGCGCTTTACGTCGAGAAAATCAATTCGGCCGGTAAGTTCAACCCGCAGCAGCTTGCTGTGTATGGATTGGCTTACCTGAAAGAGTTGCACGAGGGGACAGACCCTCGGTTCACCGGCTGCTAGGCTGATTGCGAAACTGCCTCCAGTAGATCGACCAGGTTGCGTATAGTGACGAGCCGCTCCGATGTCGGACTTTGTCGGCGGTAGACAAGTCTCCCATCGTTCCACACCAGAGTGCTTCCCCAATTTTTGGCGGCTTTGATTTGCGTCAACGCAGGGTCCCGCAGGGTTGCGGCGACAGCATCGGGACCGGCATCTATTTGCAGGACGCCCAGCCGCAAACAGTCAAGCTCGAGTTGCGCGGTAGCGATGAGATTTCTGGCTTCGACCGGCAGGCCGCCAAATCGCTCTTCCAATTCATCCTCAATCTGGTCCAGCTCTCGTTCGCTCGCGCATTTCGAGATGCGCGCATAAATCTCCAGCCGGGCCGCATCGTTTTGGATGTACTCCTTCGGCAACAGCCGGGGAATGTCGAGCCGGAGCTGCGGCCGATGCTGGTCGGAGCTACCGTCGCCGCCGAGCCTGGACATTGCGCGCTCGAGCAGATGCTTGTACAGCGCCGGACCCAACGCCTTCACGTGCCCGGATTGCCGTTCGGACAGCAGATCTCCGCCTCCGCGGAGATCAAGGTCTTTCCGGCTGATTTCGAGGCCGGCGCCGGGTCGATTGGTCTCACATAAGACCTGAAGCCGCGTAGTCGAGCTCTTCGTTTCAGGAGAGGCAGGATCGGACATGAAGTAAGCAAAGGCCCGTCGCCCGCTTCGTCCGACTCGTCCCCTCAATTGATGAAGTTGCGCCAGACCGAACTGTTCGGGGCGCCAAACGACGATCGTGTTTGCGCGCGGCAGATCGAGCCCGCTTTCGATGATGTTGGTGGTAAGCAGTACGTCCGTCTTGCCGGCAGCGAAATCCATCATGGTCTCTTCGATGTCGCGCGCAGCCATTTTCCCGTGAACCTTGGCGACGCTCAGTTCGGGGACGATTGCATGCAGCCGAGCCAACATTGGATCAATGTCTGAAATTTTCGGGCAGACCACGAAGCTCTGGCCAAGCCGGCGGCGTTCCCGCCTGAGCGCTGCGACAACCGTGCCTTCGTCGAAAGTCTGGGCAACTGTTTGAACCGGAATCCGCCGGACCGGGGGCGTCAATATCGCACTAACCGAGCGGATGCCTGCGTTGAGCTGGTTCAAAGTCCTGGGGATCGGAGTTGCAGTCATCGTGAGGAGGTGAATGCATTCACCCAATCGAGCGAGCTTGGCCTTGTCGGTCGTCCCAAAGCGCTGTTCTTCGTCGACGACGAGAAGACCGAGATCAGCAAACTGCACCGACTTAGAAGCGAGAGCATGGGTGCCGACGACCACTCGGAGCCTTCCGGCTTTGAGGGATTTCCGAACGGCCCGGGCCTCGGCATCCGTTGCGAAGCGTGACAGCTGACCGATCTCGATGCCGAACGGGGCAAATCGCTTACGGAAGGTCTGCACATGCTGCCGGGCCAGGACTGTAGTCGGAACTGCGATGGCAACCTGCTTGCCGCTGAACACAGCGGCGGCGGTCGCACGGAGTGCAATCTCGGTCTTGCCGTAACCCACATCACCGCAGACCAATCGGTCCATCGGTCGTCCGGACGCCAGGTCCTGCAAGACTTCCTCGATCGCCTTGCTTTGGTCCGGCGTCGGGAAATGGGGGAAGCGAGCGGCGAAACGCTCGTACTCGGCCGTTGGCGGGACGATCTTCGGCGCGGCGCGCAGTTCACGCTCGGCTAGAAGGGTCGACAGATGAGCGGCGGTCTCCGTTATCTCACGCTCGACCTCAAGGCGACGCTTTCGCCACGAGCTGCCGTCCGCCTTGTCCAGTGATATTCCAGCCTGATCGGACGAATACCGCCACACGTCCCGCAGTTCATCCACGGGAAGGAGAACCATCTCGTTGTTTGCAAACTCCAGACGCACCATCTCGGTTTCCGGGACGGAGGCGGCGCGAACCGTTTCCAGCCCGGCAACGATCGAGAAACCGCGGTCCATGTGCACCGCCACGTCCCCCGGTTTCAGATCGGAGGGGTCTTGAGCGAGTGTGTCGCCGATGGGCGCCATTGGATTCTGACGGGCTGCGCGGCTTCCCATCACGTCGGTCGCCGTGATTACAACGACCGGTCGGCCAGGATTCCAAATGAAGCCCGTTTCGAAGTCGACGATCAAAGACGTTCGCGTTCCAGCCTTTCGCCGCAACGCCTCCTGCCAGTCGCTGCAACGCTCGCTAGAGCCGCCGGCCCGCCGGTCCATGGTCCGTAGATCGCCTTCAGTGGCGGCCGTAAATACAATTGATGCACCGAGCTTCTGCTGCTGTTGCAGGAAGGCCCGCAGCGAGCGGGTCGGAGAATCTGAACTGGCGAAGTTGGGCACTACTTCAGTTGCCGATGTTTCAGCCAGCGTCCAGGCGTATCTGGCCCAAAGTTCGTCCTCCCACTCCTTCAGGGTGAGAAACCCTTCGCGAAACGGGTTGCTGTTGGTTTCGTTGCGCGCCTCCTCGGGCAATTGTATCCAGTTGCTTGCCCGGGCACGCACCCCGAAATCCAGGATCAACCTTGCGGACGGCAAATAAGAGAGAGGGCTCGTCCTTGCCCTGCGAGAGGTACTGATTGTTTCCGCATCGTCGTTTGGCTGTACGATCTCTGCCCACTCTGAAACCGGATCGAGGGTCACCTGGCTGAGTTCGTCCACTTCCCGCATGGTTTCCAGCTCATAGGTGTGGATGTCATCTATCCGACCGTCGCTGACGCTGAGCCTGACCGGCGCCAAACCGCCGGCGGGGTATATCTCCACGGTCTGTCCGAGCAAAACTGCCGCTCCGGGCGCATCGACGCGATCCTCGAGCGAATAGCCGGCACGAGCGAGGAAACTTTCGAAGTCGTTCCGATCGAGGGGATCGCCGGTGCGGAGATTCAATGTGGCTCTTTGCCAGGCCTGCCGGGGCGGCACTCGTTCAAGCAAAGCCTCGGCGGTTGCGACCAGAAGCGGCTTCGATAGCATCGCTAGACGGCGCAGCACGGACGCACGCCTCCCGCTGATCTCCGGCGAGGGCTCCAATCCGTCGTAGGGCAGGCCATCCTGCCGTGGCAAAACCATTACACCGCAGCTCGGAGCAAGGCTGGACAGAATAGCGCCGAGTTGTTCAGCCCTTCGTTCATCCTCCGCAACAAATACCAATCCGTGATCTTTGGCGCATTCCCATTGCTCCAGAAGATGCAGTGCGAGCAGGCCGAGCGGCGATGAGGACGAGACCGGCAGTAGTCTCGAATTCTTCGCGGACTGGTTGCTCGTTCGGGAAAGGCGTTTCTGAGTTCGGCGCGTACTGTTTCGATTGGATTGCGGATCTCTCGCCGGCGATGCTTTCATAACTACCCGTGTTGGCGCTTCCGGACACGAGCACATGAACTCGTCGGCAGCACGCGTTGCTTTCGGATAAGCCTTGAACGCCACAAAGGTTCGGTCCACGCGCGTTCGCACGCTACAGAAAGGCTGCCGGAACACGATCGCCGCCGGCGGGTTGTTCTGCGTCCACAGGAGCCCGGCATGTCTGAACACAAAGACAAAGGCGAACAGGGGATCGTCCGAACCGGGCGCGGCGAGGAACAGCCGGTCGACAAGGACCGTGCCCAGCGCGCTACTCTAACCAAGCATGGACCCGCCTCCAGTGAGGGAAAAGATGGCGAGGCGGCAAAAAAACCGAGCACCAGCGGCCACTCCTGAAACGCGCCTGAGGCCACCGCGACTGGAACCGGGGAACGAGGATGGATGTTCGACATTGTACGTCGAGCGAAGGCGAGCTGTCGGGCTGCAAGCCTGGCGACGGTGTTCGGAGTGGGACTGTGCGGCGCTGCTGGGCACTGATGACGGGGAGATATGAGTAAACCCCTTCCTCTTCCTGTCTGGGATCGCCAAACAGGCAAGCTCGTCCGAGACTTCATGGACGACAGCACCGCAACCTATGAAAGCAGGCCGCACCGATCCCTGACGCAGTGGCTTCAATCACACCCGGCCTATGACTGGCTGTTGGCGGCCTATCAGAACACGACCTTCAGCGCTCGCAAGATCGAACCATTCATTCGCAAGCACGACATCGATATGAGCGAGTTCGAGCCGGTAAAGTATCGCTCTTACGCTGAGTTCTTCGAAAGACGTTTTCTTCCTGGCAAGCGCAGCTTTCCGTCAGCACCGCACGAGATGGGTGCATTTGCCGAGGCGCGCTATTTCGGATGGGAGAAGCTGACAGAGAACCAGCGTTTTCCTGTCAAGGGCCATTCCTTGAACGCCCAGGAATTGCTTGGAGGGGTAGATCGGGCGCGGCCTTTCGTTGGAGGCCCCATCCTCCTCGTGCGTTTGGCGCCTGTCGACTATCACCACGTACACTACCCTGACGACGGCACTACCCTGGAGCACGACCGGCTGGGTTATCGGCTCTGGACGGTCAACAGAAATGCATTGCAGAACCAACCCGATATTCTCCTCCGCAACGAGCGCTACATAAACATTCTCATGACGGCGAACTTCGGACGAGTTGGCTTTGTCGAGGTGGGCGCGCTGTCTGTGGGACGAATAGTTCAGGTGCATCCGATCGAGAAGCCCTTCTCACGCGGAGAGGAGAAATCGATCTTCCGCTTCGGCGGCTCGGCGATCGTGGTGTTCGGTGAGCCGGGAGCGTGGCGTCCTGCCGAGGATGTGGTTGAAAAGACCAGCGCCGGTACTGAAACGTTCCTGCGGCTGGGCGAAGTCGTTGCAAGACGGGCCGGCTAACCGCAATCAATCAGGTCGCATCAAGACGGCGTGTTGCACATGCCCGTGAGCGACGCTCATTGCCACGCCTCAGCCGCACAGCCGAGCAGACATTCTAGTGCAGCACAGCTTTGCTGCCGCCTGCTTTCTTCTGTGATACCCCATCGCGCCGGTTCAGTTCGGCCTGTAGCCTAACGTTTTCGATCAAAATCGCGCGCATAGCCTGGCGAACATCGCCATCTGCGCTGTTGAGAATAGCGTCGATTGCACTTTCGAGCAGGTCTTCCATGGCGGATAAACGAGCGAATGGCCGGGTAGTTCCCACCGGAGCGGCGCCAAGCAGCCGGTAACTATGTCAACGGGTAGGTGGGTGGCTGTGCAAGACATACCGCCCCTCGGCCGGAACGGCGACTTCATCGAAGCGGTGCGCTAGCTCGTTCAGTGCCGCTCGCATTTGATCCCCACGCATGGCTTGGCCATGACCGGTCACAACCGTTTCGGGTGCGAACGAAGCCAATGTTTGCACCGATTGCTTCGCGCGTTGCCAATCGGGCGTGAAGTACGCGGGAGGACCGTGCATTTCCGGATCTTGCGTTACCGCAGAATACACCGACTCCTGCTTGGTAGTGACGAAGGCGTCGCCCGCGACCAGCATGCGGTCTTCTTCCCTCCACAGGGATACATGGCCGGGAGCATGCCCGGGCGTATGAAGCCACTTCCATCCGGGCATGGCGGGGACCGACTGGTCGGTGGGAAGTGGTCGTAGCCTGCTGCTCACGTCCACCGGTCGCGTCGGGAAAAGCGGTGAAAGCAGGGAGATCAAGCCACCCCCGACACTCGGATCGGGAGGCGGGTAGGAGCTGCTTCCGTTCAGGTAAGGACACTCGAGAGGGTGTGCGTACACCGGCACGTCCCACTCGCTGGAAAGCGTCTCCAATGATCCGACATGGTCGAAGTGTCCGTGGGTGAGAACGATGGCGCTCGGCCTCCCAGACTGGCCGAATCTCGCCTGGGCAGCGGACCGTATCACGGATGTCGAACCTGACACCCCGGCGTCGATAAGAACCCATTTACCGTCGCCTGCGTTTGGCAGGCCAACAAAGATGATGTTAACAATCGCGACCTGTCGATAGGCTACGTCACGTGCAATCTGCCGCGTCTTGTCACCGCGGGCCTTGTCGGCCTCAGGATGGTCGGCGGAAGCTGTTTCCGGAAGAGGAATCTGGTTCATCTGTGAGCCTTGGCTTACCGGCGGGCTCGCGATGCTGACTCAGCCCGGCCTGATGTGTGTCTGGCGCGGCGACCGCCGCCCGAAAAACCACCCAACCATGCCCGACCGAACTCGTTCCAATAGACCCGAAGAGGTGCAGATTTCCTCACCCGAAACTGAACTGCGTTCACTTGGGTGAAGGATCGTCATCTTCGCTGGGAGGGTTCGGCGGCTGGAGTTCCCACAACATCAGCGCGCGTCCGGCGACATCGATCTTGCCGCCCGCATTCAAGGCCCGGTGTCTGGGTTTCAATGGCTCAGCGGTACATATCAACAGACGCCATCGGGTTCCGCCGGGAACGTCGGGAAGCGAAAAGCGCACCGGTTCATGATGGGCATTGATCATCAGCAGCAACGTGCGATCCAGGCCTTTTCGCCTGATGCCGGTTGGCTGGGCACGACCATCCAACAACATACCCATCGATTTTGCGTTGGGGTCAGTCCATTGTTCTGTCGTCATTTCGTTCGCCGTCGGATCGAGCCAAGCCACATCCTTTACGCCGATATCTTCGTTGAAGGCCCCGGTCAAAAATCGTCCGCGATGAAAAAGTGGCTGCCGCTGGCGAATGTCGATGAGTCGTTTGGTAAATTCGAACAAGCCCCACCCGTATGCATCAATGCCTTCCCAATCCAGCCAACTGATCTCGTTGTCCTGGGCATAGGCGTTGTTGTTGCCGCGTTGGGTTCTTGCGACTTCGTCTCCGGCCAGGATCATGGGCGTGCCGCGAGAAAACAGCAGCGTGGCAAGCAAATTTCTCATTTGCTGAAAGCGCAGCTTGTTGATGGATGGATCGCTGGTCGGGCCCTCGGCTCCGTGATTCCAGGAAAGATTGTTGGAATGTCCGTCCCGGTTGTCCTCGCCGTTCGCTTCGTTGTGCTTCTCGTTATACGAAACCAGGTCGTACAGTGTGAATCCGTCATGCGCGGTGATGAAGTTGACTGATGCCCAGGGCTTCCTGCCTCGCTTGTTGAACATGTCCGGCGATGCGGAAAGGCGGGTCGCCAGATCGGCGAGCTTTCCCTCGTCGCCCTTCCAGAACGAGCGAACCGTGTCGCGGAAGCGGTCGTTCCATTCGGCCCAACCTGGCGAGAAGTGGCCGACCTGATATCCGCCGGGGCCACAGTCCCAAGGCTCAGCGATGAGCTTGACCTGACTCAATACCGGGTCTTGGCGGCATGCATCCAGAAAACCTCCGCCCTCATCAAAGCCAGTTGGTTCTCTTGCCAGGATGGTTGCGAGGTCGAAGCGGAACCCGTCGACACGCATTTCCTGCCCCCAATAGCGCAACGAGTCCGCGACCAGTTGCAGGACGCGTTGATGGCTAAGGTTGACCGTGTTTCCCGTGCCCGTGTCGTTGATGTAGTAGCGACGGTCGGGCGCAAGTCGGTAGTAAGAAGCGTTGTCGATGCCTTTGAAGCACAGCGTTGGACCTAATTCGTTGCCTTCCGCGGTGTGGTTGTAGACCACATCAAGAATCACCTCGATCCCCGCCTGGTGAAATTGCGAAACCATTTCCTTGAATTCGTTGACGAATGGCGAGGAAAGATAACGAGGTTGCGGCGCGAAAAACCCGATCGTGTTGTAACCCCAATAGTTGCGCTTGCCTTTCTCGACGAGGTAGCTGTCATCCAAGAAGGCATGAACTGGCAGTAGCTCGATCGCCGTTATTCCGAGCTCCCGTATGTGGTCAATCACTTCGTGATGCATCAAGCCCGCAAACGTGCCGCGTAAGTCGCTGGGCACCAAGGAATGGCGCATGGTATAGCCGCGAACGTGGGCTTCGTAGATAATCGTGCGTTCCCACGGGATTTGAGGTCTGCGCTCTTGGCCCCACGTGAAAGCGGGATCGATAACCCGGCACTTCGGCATGAAAGGCGCGCTGTCGCGTTCGTCGAACGAAAGGTCGCCTTCGGCCGATCCGATCGTGTAGCCGAATAGCGCATCGTTCCAGTTCAATTCCCCGACGATCTGCTTGCCATACGGATCGAGCAGGAGCTTGTTGTGGTTGAAACGATGACCCTCGGCCGGGCTATATGGGCCGTAGACCCGATAGCCGTAGACCTGGCCCGGACGCGCATCGGGCAAATAGCCGTGCCATACCTCGTCGGTATATTCCGGCAGCTCGATGCGCTCGGTCTCCTGCTTGCCTTCCAGGTCGAACAGACAGAGTTCCACCTTGGTGGCATGAGCGGAGAAAAGAGCGAAATTGACCCCAAGCCCATCCCAGGTTGCTCCTAACGGGAAAGGACGTCCTTCCCGCACGCGGTGCGTCAGGACCGTCGGGGCAACCGCCGCGTTGAGCATCGGCATTTGATTCATGGAGGCGTCCCCGGGATCGATACCGGTAAGAACGCCTTCGCGTTCGGTAGGTTCATTTTGCTGTATCTCCACCCGCCGCGCGTGCCGACGGGTGAACCAGCGCGCTAGCCGGCGCCGCCGGGTTGGGCCAACGCGGTCTTCACAGCTCGGGCATCGAACTCCGAGACGGACAACGCGGGAGCGATGATGTCCTCGCCTTGCGTTGTCCTGGCGATCCACGACTTGGCAGCGCCGAGCGCAACGGAATGGCCTGCACCGCGAGAGTTCTGGAAGGCTTCGATCTGCATGTCCGCCGACGTGCCATTGTTGACGATGGATTTGCACATCGTCACTTCCCTGACGCAGGCAAGCGCCTCCGCGTCCTCCTGCGTCAGGGACAACACGCGGTCGAGGAAATCGCTCACTGTCACAGCGCCGTCGTTGGAGGCGAATGGGCATTCCACGCCGTAGCGTTGCGCGCGCCATTTGTTTTCGGCGGCGATGGCGCGGTCGAGCGGAGTGATTTCAGGTGAACCGTTGAGGCTAAGGTGTCTAACCAGTACGCGGTAGAGGCAAGCGATCGCGATCGCATCTTGCACCCGGGTACAACAGTCCGGCGCGCGCAGCTCCAGCGTGGGGTGCCGCATCGATGGCCGGATGGACCACCAGATGTAAGAAGCGTCGGGCATTGCTCCGGAGGTCACCAGTGACGAAACGAATTCCTCATAGTGCTCCTTTGTGCACAGCAACTCTGGAAGTCCCGTGCGCGGCAGCTCGTCATAAGCCGCGAGTCGATAACCCTTCAATCCGGTTTCCTGGGAATGCCAAAATGGGGATGATGTCGATAGTGCGATGAACAGCGGTACGTATGGGATCATGTCGCACATGATCTTGAATCTTTGGTCGGGGTCTGGAAGCTGAACGTGAACATGCATTCCGCAAAGCATGTTGCGGCGCCCGAGCATGCGTAGATTGTCCATCATTTCCGTATAGCGTATCTTTGGGCTATGGACCGATTCATCCCATGCGGCTGTTGGGTGTGTCCCGCACGCCATAATGGCAAAGCCGTATTGGGCTGCGATCTTGCCTACTTCTTTCCTCAGGAATTTGAGCTCCTCGAAAGCGTCGGTGGTGTGAGAGTGAACATTGGTGCCAACTTCGAGCTGCGCCTGAAGAAGCTCGCGGCTGGCTTGTCCTCCCGTCGACCAGTTCACCGCCTCGAAAAGTTCGTCAGGCGTTTGCAGTGCGGCTTCGAGCGATCCGGCGTCAGCAAGGAAATATTCCTCCTCAATGCCGAATGAGAAGTTCTCCTCGCCCGTAGAGGCGCCTTTGTCGGACCGAATGACGATATGCTGACGATCGTCACTCAGGCTCAGTTTCAAAGCTTTGAGGATTGCCGGGTCAAATCGCATGGGCCTGCATCCAGCTCTCCAGCAGCGCGGCTTGCCAAAGTCGCGAATGCCCCTTGGGGCTCAGTGCTTGTTCAGGCTGCGCCAGCATTCGCTCGACATACGACCTTTGGAACAGCCCTCGTGATTTTGCCGCGGACTGATTTAGAACTTCGCGCACCAGTTCAAGAAACGGACCGCGCAGGTAACGCAGCGCAGGCACCGGGAAATATCCCTTCGGTCTGTCGATGATTTCGGCCGGTATGAATTTTCGGGCGGCTTGCTTGAGGATGTACTTCCCGCCATCCTTGACCTTGAGGCGGGCCGGAATCCGAGCGGCGAGCTCCACCACGTCATGATCGAGAAATGGCACCCGCGCTTCCAGGCCCCAGGCCATGGTCATGTTATCCACGCGTTTGACGGGATCATCGACCAACATGACTTCGGTATCTAGTTGAAGCACCTTGTCAATCGGTGCAGTGGCGGGTGTGTTTGCGAAGAAAGAAGCCACGAAATCGCGGCTATGATCCGCCGAGACGTATTGCGGCTCGAGTAGCTGCGAGATCTCCGCGTGGCTCCAGTCGAAGTAGAGTCGCGCATAGTCGTCGAGCGGATCATTGGACTTCAGGAAGGGCGGGTACCAATGGTATCCGCCGAAAACCTCGTCAGCACCCTGGCCGCTTTGGACCACGCTGACGTGCTTCGAAACCTCCTCAGACAGAAGATAGAAGCCGATCGCATCGTGGCTGACCATCGGCTCCGACATCGCACCGATCGCATCGGGCAGCGCAGTAAGCGACCGATTTGCGTCTACCCTGATTTGATGGTGCGTCGTAGAGAATGCCTTTGCGACGATATCTGAATACTTGAATTCGTCCCCTTCGTGTTGATCGACGCGATCGAAACCCACCGAGAATGTCAGGATGTGCTTTTGGCCCTGGCGCGCAAGCAAAGCGACCACCAGCGAACTGTCGAGGCCGCCGGAAAGCAATATGCCGACCGGAACGTCCGAAACCCGCCGGCGCTCTACAGCCTCCGACATGGCGTGCGCCACCGCATCGGTCCACTCCTGCTCGGTGAGCTTGCGGTCTTCTTCTCGTTCTCCGACATTCAGGCTCCAGAAGATCTCGTTTCTCCGGGAGCCGTCCGGTTCGATCGTCAGTATCGATGCCGGGGCGAGTTTCTTCACGCCCTTCAAGATCGTACGTGGGGGCGGCACGGCAGCATGAAAGCTGAAGTAATGGTGCAGCCCAATCGGATCGAGCGCAGTGTCGACGCTGCCGGCCTCGAGCAGCGCAGGCAAGCTCGAAGCGAAACGAAACGACTCGGGCGTGTCCGTGTAGTACAGCGGCTTGATGCCGAGGCGGTCGCGAACCAGGATGACGCGTCCAGTTGCGCGCTCCCAGAGCGCAAATGCAAACATTCCTTTGAAGCGCTCGACGCAACGAGGGCCCCAGGCGTGATACGATTTCAAGATGACCTCGGTGTCGCCGTCGGAGAAGAAGCGGTAACCTCGGTCCTGCAGCTCTCTGCGCAGCTCGCGAAAATTGTAGATGCAGCCATTGAAAACGATCCCAAGCCCGAGTTCGCTGTCAATCATCGGCTGTTGCGAATTGGGGGAGAGGTCGAGAATGCTGAGCCGTCGATGACCGAATGCGAGACCCTGCTGGATGAAAAACCCGCCGGCGTCGGGACCGCGCTTTCGGAGCGACAGCGCCATTTTCGAAAGTGCGAGATGGTCGGGTGCGCCTTTGAAACTAATCTCTCCGCAGATCCCGCACATCAAGAAGCCTCACTGTTGTGAGCCACTAACGTTCTGCTTTCTTGCGTGTTCCTTTGCGGCGTCGGCCCTTCCATGAAGGGCTGTACCGAAACCCGGTCTCTCGATGCTGAGAGCACGTGATTTGGAGGCAGGACTGTCCAGGAGGGATGTTTATCGAAAGGCTCGGATACTACGACAACCTCGCCATGCTCCTCCCGAAAGTAAAGCGTATTCGGGTTATCGTTTTCCGCGTATCGGAAGGCATATAGGTCTGAGCCGTTTGAGATTGCAGCCGTGAAGCGCAGCCTCTCGTTGTTCTCGTTGACCATATCGGCGAGGACGGCCATGACCCGACGGGTAGCACCGATGGGGTCCGAATCGAGACCCGCGCCCATCATTGCGAGAAAGACGGCTTCGGAATCGGTCGTGCCCAGACGCGAGGGGTAGTAGTCGTCCGGGATGAGGTTTTCGATGCGTCTGCGCAACCTGTTCCAACTTCCGATGAAGCCGTTGTGCATGAACAGCCACCTCCCGCACGCGAACGGGTGGCAGTTTTGCCGCGTGATTGCCGTTCCGGTCGAAGCTCTGACGTGCGCAAAGAACAGGTGCGAATGCAGGTGCCGGCACAGGTACCTCAGGTTTTCGTCTGACCAGGCCGGCCGTGTTTCGTGATACAGCCCCGGCTCTGGGTGTTCCCCGTACCAGCCCAGGCCGAAGCCATCGCCGTTGGTGCTGGCTGTAGACTCAAGCGCCGAGATGCTCTGAGTGATGAGAGAGTGCTCAGACTCGGTGACGTAATGCTCAAGGGCAGTAGTTCGGCCCCGATAGGCGATCCATCGGCACATGTTGGCTCCACGATGGGAGGTGGGAGTGGTGGAGCGGCAAATAACTCACCGGCCCCGGCGCCTCTTGCGACCGGGCCATCTCTGATCGTTGCAGAGGCGGCGGATCAATAGCCGAGCGGCGTCTGCAAAGAGAACTCCCGCGCAGTTTCGTGGTTCCATGTGCGCGGCGGAACCAAGTCCGCGCGCACCGCCGCTCATTACATTTGCGCAATAACCTTGAAGAGTACCGGGCTGAAACCATCTTCACCACAGGCGAGCGCCGTTAAACTCGTCCTCGAACTTGGCCCTGTGCTTTCAAGCCCCAGCATAGGGCGCCTTTCGTTTACCCGTATCGACCTCATGACAGTGCCATGCCTAAAAGCAATCCCCGTTTCTGGACGGAGGAGGACGACAACCTTCTGCGTTCAATGGCCGCCGCTGGAAAGAGCATCACCCTGATGACGCTCAAGCTCGGGCGTCCGATCAGGATCATCAAGTCCAGAGCCCAACACCTGCACATCGTGCTTCCGGGAGAGGACAAGAACACGAAGCGCTGGGTGGGTTGAGCGCGCACCGATCGGCACAGCGTCTCTCATCGATGCGAAGTCGTTTATGTTAGGCTCGCGACATTATAGCTCCGGTTCCTTTCGCCGGCGGCACACCGTCCGCTCCGGAACGTTCACTACAGATGTACGTTTGTCGGCTGTAACAACCGGAGAAAGTACAATGAGTGATCTCAATCCTAACCGCCCGTTGGGCACTCGGGACCGCGACGGAATGAGCACAGGCACCATCGCCGCGATCATTGCCGCAGTTTTGATTATTGGAGCGCTCTTGTTGTGGCACCCCTGGACCAACGGAAGCAACAGCAGCGCGAGCAATTCGTCCGGGACTACCACGGGCCAGAGTTCGACGGGTACGACCGGTGGCGGCGGGACCGCGCCTAAACGCTAGAATGCCTGCAACCGCGCTGTTGTCCGATCAGGTTTGGCGCGGTTATGAGACCGCAAAACCTCCCGCGCCTCACCCAAGGTACATCGCTCTCCATTCGCTGGGGAGCCGGTTTGTAGCTGAGGTACGTGCGTAGTTCGCGACGCCCGCGCAGACCAGAGGCGATTCTTCCGCAGAGCATTTTATCTTTTTGTGTGCTCCACCGGACCGAAGACGCCCGCCTTCAACCCTTAGGGTGTGCCTCGTTGAAGGGGAGTAACAATGAGTAAATTTGACGCCGAGACGGTTGCTGCGATGCAGAGCGTTCTTCAGGAAGTCTGCAGCCATATTCCTGCACAGTCGACTTCGGCCCGCAGCTTTGTCGCGGCGAAAATCCTTGAATGCGCCAGCAACGGCAATCAGAGCCACGCTGTCCTTCTTGACGCAGGTCGGCGGGCCGTAATCGATCAGTTCGGAAACCTCGACGCAGTCCGAAAATTGTTCCGCTGAACGAGGGGCTGCGCCCCAAGTCATATAATTTCCTAGTTGCCTCGGCCGCGCCTCCGGTTGATCGGCCCTTGAGGCGGACGTCGCAAGCCTTCGGGGAGCACCTCCGCAGGTTCTACTGCCTGTTCTGGCCGAACATCGGCCCCGGGTTGCATAGCCTGATGGGGCGTACGCAAATCACCGAGCTGGTCGGCCTGGGGTGTCCCGGCTTTATTCACGCCGTCATAGGCGCCAGTACGTTCGTCGCGATGATCCGTCGAACCCGTACGTTCCCTCGCCATTTCCCTTCCTCACATGATCCGCGTGACGAATGCCAGACCGCAGGTATTTGTTCCCGCGAACGTACCCAAGTCAGCCGTGTCAAGTTTGACCGCCCCAGAACCAGGAACGATCACAGCGACAAGGGGTTTTGCGACAAGCAGTGAAGGACATTGCAGCAATGAGGAGCGACATATGAAGAACACAGCGCGCGATACATTTATCGTCGGCTTGCGTAACGCCCACGCGATGGAGGTGCAGGCGAGGGAGCTGATGGAACGTCAGTCGGAACGGCTTGACGATTATCCTGACGTAAAGGCCAGGGTCTCTGCGCACCTGGGTGAGACGAATGAACAGTTGAAGAGGCTGGAGGATTGTCTCCAGGCGTGTGGTGAGAGCACTTCCACGCTAAAGGACTCGGCGCAATCATTGCTCGCAAACACCCAAGCCATGATGCATGCGATGGCCGGCGATGAGATCCTGAAGAATACGTTCGCCAACAATGCGTTCGAACACTTCGAGATCGCCGCTTACAAATCGCTTCTCGCGCTCTGCCCCGCCGCAGGCATGGAAAGCGCCAAGGCGCCACTGGAGATGTCGTTGAGAGAAGAAGAACGCATGGCTAACTGGATCGATTCGAACATAGGCAAGGTGACCATGGAATATCTCGCTCGGCAGCAGCGGCAGGCCGCCTGATCGGCGAAGTGAGCGCTGGCGTCCTTGGTCCATGGGGCAGGACGTCGAAAGCCTCGGTTCGCCAGTTCAGCGAAAAAGGCCGGCCCGTTTTTGGCCGGCCTTTTGATTTCGATCACCGGCCACACGCTACGCTCTACCACCGAAAGCCGCTGGAACGCTCGCCGCACTCCTTGAATCCAGGTGGGGCGCGCGGTCGGGCAGCATCTGCATCCCAAAGCGCTCAGGGTTTCGCGATAAGATAAAACGCGAAGACAAGCAGCATCGATAACAATACGACCGCACCGAGCACGCCGATGACGATATTGAGCATTCCATTGGCTTCCAACCAACGTCGTAACGCGTTCACCATCCGCTACCTGGCCTGATTTGATTTGGACTTGTCCCCGCGGTCAGACTATCAAATGCCGGATAGGCTGTCTCATATCATCCGCGGCGCTTGAGGAAATCATGGAAAATCTGCAAACCCAGGGCATCAGGCTGCCCCAGCTCGGACTCGGCACCTTTCGGATGCAGGGCGATGCGTGCCGCGAAGGGGTCGAAAGCGCGCTCGGTCTCGGCTATCGGCATATCGACACCGCGGAAATGTATGGCAACGAGGAAGCGATCGGCGCCGCCATCGCGGCAGCGCGCATCCGGCGCGATGACCTGCATGTCACCACCAAAGTCTGGGTCGACAATCTTGCGCCCGATGCGATCCGTCGTGCGTTCGACGCCAGCCTGAAAAAGCTCAAGCTCGACCACGTCGATCTGTACCTGGTTCACTGGCCGGCGAAGAGCATGGATCTGCCCGCGATCTTCGATACGCTGATGAAGCTAAAGGCAGAGGGCCGCACCCGTGCCATCGGGGTGGCCAATTTCAATGTGGCTCTGATGAAGACGGTGGTCGAGGAAATCAAGGCCCCTATCGCCTGCAACCAGGTCGAGTATCATGTGATGCTCGACCAGTCGAAGCTGGCGCAATATCTCACGTCGAAATCGATACCACTGGTGGCCTACTGTCCCCTTGCGCAGGGCCGCGTGGCCCAGGACCAGACGCTTACGGCCATCGGTCGGAAGCATGGCGGGAGCGCCGCCCAGGTAGCGCTGCGCTGGTTGCTCGATCAGGATGGGGTAGCTGCGATCCCCAAAGCTTCCCGCCCCGAAAGCCAAAAGGCAAATCTCGACGCGCTGAAGTTGAGGCTGGACGACGCTGACCGCAAAGCTATTGCGGCGCTGCCCAAAGACCTGCGATGTGTAAATCCCGGCTTTGCCCCGGCATGGGATTGAAATAAAAGAATGGCCCCTCCCGGGGCCATTCCTGTGTCAGTCCTCAGTAGTCTCGACGCTGCTTCTTGATGATCACCACCTTGTTGTGATGACCATGACCTCGGTGCCAGCCGCGATCGTGGCCACGAAATTCGGCACGCGGACCGAATCGGTGATCGCGAAAATCGCCGTGATGGTGATAGCCACGCTTCTTGATGATCACTGTTTCGGCGCTTGCAATCGACGGGGCAGCGATGGCAATCGCGCCGAGCGCTGCAATGATGTAGCCAAACTTCTTCATGTCTTCCTCCTCGATGGAATGACAAATAAACATCGCATCTCAGGAAACGTTCCGTCAGAAGCGAGCAGAGAATTCTGAACGGTTGTTCAGCTACGGTGAACGCGAACGTCTCCTGCGCAGGTGCAGGGGTGATTCGCAGCACCGGCTTGCGAAAGCACGATGGCGGGAGCATGCTGCAAGTTTAGAAAAAATGATCTCAGGGGAGCGCCTTCATGTCCGCAGTATCGCGTCGCAATTTTCTAAAATTCACCGGATCGGCCGCTGCCGCCGTGATGTCGCAACCCTTCGCCACCTCCGCTAATGCGGCGATGGGCCCTGCCGATAAATTCGACCTGGTCATCAAAGGCGGCGATGTGCTCGACCCGAGCCAATCGCTGCGTGGCAAGCGCGACATCGGCATCCGCTGGGGCGTCGTGGAGGCGATCGAGCCGGAGATTGCAGCAGCCCGCGCCCTGAAGACCATCGACGCAACCGGGAAGCTGGTTACGCCTGGCCTCATCGACCTGCATTGCCACGTTTACCCCTATGGCTCTGCAATCGGGATTCCGGCGGACGAATTGGTGCAATTCCAGGGGACCACCACGGTGGTCTCGGCGGGTGACGCCGGCGTCAACAACCTCGCGGCGTTGCGTCGCTATATCGTGGCGCAGTCGCGCGCACGGATCTATGCGTTCGTCCATATCGCAAACAATGGTCTGTCCGCTTTCCCGGTGGCCGAACTCTACAACATCGACAATGCGCAGATGGAAGCTTGCGCGATGGCGCTTGCGGAAAATCCGGATTTCCTGGTCGGCGTGAAAGTGCGGATGTCGGAGAATGTGATCTTCAAGCATGGGCTGGAGCCGCTGAAGCGCGGGATCAAGGCGTGCGAAATGTGCGGCTGGCCGGCAAAGATGATGGTTCATATCGGCGGCGTGGAGACTGCAGAATTGATGTCGCAGATCCTCGACCTGCTGCGTCCCGGCGACGTACTGACCCACTCCTATTCCGGTGCGCCGAACATCGGCGGCGCCTTCACCAACATCGTGCAGGACGGCAGATTATTGCCGGCGGCGCTAGCGGCGAAGCAGCGAGCCGTGATGTTCGACGTTGGACATGGCGGCGGCAGTTTTGATTTCACCGTTGCAGAGGTCGCTATACCCGCGGGCTGCGGGCCCGACACCATCTCGTCGGATATTCACGTGTTCTCCGGCAACTCGCCGGGCATGCCGTTCCTGCCAAACGTGATGAGCAAGTTCATGATATTGGGCTATTCGCTGGAGCAGGTGGTCGCGATGGCGACCACGGCGCCTGCCAAGATCATCAACCGAGCGCCGAAAATTGGCACATTGCAGGTCGGGGCGCCAGGTGACGTCGCTATCATGGAATTGGTGGAAGGGCCGGTCTCGTTCCTCGACACCCGCAACAACAAGCGCGAGGGCAAGGCCTACCTGAAGCCGATCCAGACCGTGATCAACGGGGTGCCGTTCGGACGGCCATATCAATCGCCGTTCGCCGTGCGATAGCCGTCATCGCTTCCTGCGTGTATCGCCGACAATGTCGGCGATCACAGCCGCCATGACCAAAGCACCGCCAAACAGCGCGCGCGGGGCAGGGCTCTCCTGAAACGCCAGCCACACCCAAAACGGCATCAGCGGTGTCTCCAGTGTAGCGATCAGGGCTGCCTGCCCGGATGGCACCAGACGCGAGCCGACGACGAACAGCGTCAGGCCCAATGCGACCTGGAAAAAACCGAACATCGCCAGAATGAGGAGATCAGTAGCGCCGACCGCGGATATTCCATCCGCAAAAGGGATGCTGACGATGCTGCCCAGAACATTCGACCAGGCGGCAGCAGCGATCATTGGCGTGTTCTTGTGCCGCCGGACGATCACCGTCATTGCCCCGATCGCCACGGTCATGAGGCAGGTCAGAACGATACCTCGGATGTCGGAATTGGCTTGCACATTGCCAACGATAATCGCCACCCCGCAGAGGGCCGCGAGACTGGCTAACATTGTCTGCCATCGGGCGGATTCCCGAAGCCATACCCACGCGAGCGCTGCGGCCACAAATGGTCCCGTGGCGATGATCACAGCAACATTGGCCACGCTAGTTAGCTGCAGGGCCGGGATAAAGGTGATCATGGCAACGGTCGAGAGGGATGCGACCAACCAGCCGCTTGTTCCCATTGTCGTCAAATCCTTTAGTCCCGCTCGTCCTTGGGTGGCCACCAAAAGGACCGCGATCAGGCCGCCGCCAAATAGCCCGCGCCAGAACAATATGGTCCAGGAGTCGAACGGCAGAAGCCGCGTGAAGAGCGGAGCCGTGCTCCAGGCAACCGCGGCGGCGGCTACGAGAGTGATGCCTCGGCGATGCTGCGACTGAGTGCTCGCCACTAGGAAGTCCTGCTGGTCATACCGGTTTGGCCGGCCGGCGCGATCCCGAGACGCAATCTCAGAGCGGCTGGCGCGCACGCGCCTCGACATTGGCGATACGCGCCGGCACGCCGAATTGTTTTCGGCAAACCTCGGCGAGCACAGCGACCCCTTTGCGGATTTCATCATGCGAGGGGCTGGCGAAGCACAGACGCAATCGACTTCCGGCGTACGCCTTGTCAGTCGACCACTCCGGTCCCGGATTGATGGCGACCCCGGCGGCAAGCGCCGCCTGGTATAGCTTCAGCGCATCGACATTGTCGGGCAGCTTGACCCAAAGAAAGATGCCGCCCTTTGGGTCCTCGAATTCAGCAGAAGTGCCGAACTGCTGGTCCATGGCATCCATCAGCGTATCGAGCTTCGCGCGCAAGCCCCGCGTCAGCTTGGGCACATGCTCGGCGAAGTGCGGTGAGCAATATTCGGCGAGCACCATCTGCTCCAGCGCGCCGGATCCGGCGTCGGTCTTCAGCGCCAGTATTCGAGACAGCACGGCCCAGGGCGCGACGATGAAGCCGACCCGCAGCGCAGGCGCGATCGACTTTGAGAAGGACCCGATATGGATGACGCCGCCGTTCTTGCTCATGGCGTAAAGCGAGGGTGGGCGTTTGCCGTCCCAGATCAAGTCCGCATAGCAGTCGTCTTCGAAAATGGGCACGCCGTATTGTTCTGAAAGTCTCAGCAGTTCGGCACGGCGCCCCTCGGTCAGGATAGTGCCGGTCGGATTCTGTACCGTGGGGATGGTATAAATGTATTTCGGTGTGATGCCTCGCCGCTTCAGATCGGCTAACGCGGCGGCCAGCGCCTCCATCCGCATGCCATCCTGATCAAGCGGGATGCCGACAACATTGACCCCAAGCCGTGTCAGCCGGTTCAGCGCGCCCTGATAGGTGTCTCGTTCGACGATCACCGTGTCGCCGCGGGCGAGCAGCAGCGCGTTCACGAGATCGAGGGCCTGCAGCGACCCGGACACGATCATGATGTCGTCGGCCGTGCTGTCTATTCCGGCGTCGCGCTTGAGTTTGGTCGCGAGAAATTCGCGCAGCGGACGATAACCCTGTGGACCGCTAGCCAGCCCATAGGTGGCAAGCGTGTTTCCCTCGCGCCGGAGAACGGAGTTCACGGCTTCGATCAGGCCATCCACCGGAACCTGGTCGGGATCATTGTTGCCGCCGACGAAGCTGTACTTGGCAAGCCCCGTCCACTTCGCGGCCGGCGCGGGTAAACCGGACGGCAGCAGTGGAGCGAAGTCGAACGTAGCTGAGGTCATGCGGTCGTCCTTGGTTCTCGTGGTGTCATCCTAAACAAGTCCTGAAGCGTTGTCGCTAGCCCAGCATCGGCGCCCGCGCGCGCTACCCACGGGAGGACGCGTGCTTAATCAAGCTGGCGCGGGCTCGCGAGTCCGGCTAAATGCTCCCTGCAGCAAGCGAGAGCGTAGAATGGCCGATCCGATTCAGGAAGTTTTGCAAGCCTTCGCCCATGGCGAACTCGTCGTCGTGACCGATGACGACGACCGGGAAGGCGAGGGCGACCTGATTGTCGCGGCCTCCCTCTGCACCGCTGAAAAGATGGCGTTTATCATTCGCCATACCTCAGGCATCGTCTGCGCACCGATCACCACGGAAGACGCGCGGCGCTTGCGGCTCGATCCGATGGTGGCGCATAACGAATCCAATCACACCACGGCATTTACGGTTTCGATCGACTACAAGCCTGACGGCGGCACCGGGATTTCGGCGGACGAACGAGCCTCATGTTGCCGCGCTCTTGCGAACCCGAATGCCGGGGCCAACGATTTTGCTCGGCCTGGCCACGTATTCCCGCTGATCGCGCGGGACGGCGGGGTGCTGCTGCGCTCAGGCCATACCGAGGCTGCGGTCGATCTGTGCAAACTGAGCGGGCTGCCGCCAGTCGGGGTGATCAGCGAATTGATGAATGACGATGGGACCGTCATGAAAGGGGAGCAGGTGGCGCGGTTCGCGGCCGCCCATAAGCTCAAGCATGTCACCATTGCGGACATGATCGCCTATCGTCAGGCGCGTGAGAAGCTGATCGAGCGGGTGTCGACGTTCACCACCGAAAGCCCGATCGGGCCGCTGCAGGGGTTTGCCTATCGCTCGCCTTTCGATTCCATCGCGCACGTGGCTTTCGTTTATAATGGGATCGGGGATGGCAAGAATGTTCTGACCCGCTTTCACAAGCCCAATATCGTCAAGGACATCTTCACCGGACCGAAGCGCATGCAGGCCGTGCTCGAGCGCTTCGAGAAGGCGGGCAGGGGCGTGCTGATCTATTTGCGGGACGGAGCGGCGGGCGTGCCGGTCACTCCGCTGCCCGAAGAAAAATCGGCGGAGGCGGACCGCAACCGGCAATGGCGAGAGGTCGGAGTCGGAGCGCAAATCCTTCGCGATCTCGGCGTCAGCTCCATCCGAAACCTGACTTCGTCCGTTCATGACTACAAGGGACTGTCCGGCTTTGGCATTGAGATCGTCTCCAGCGAGCAGCTTGAAGGCTAGGCCGCAAAGAATTATCCTCATAGGGTCGCGCTGATCTCCGCGACCAGTCATGCGAAAGGAATTGTCTATGAGCGTGCGCGCCCAGGCCAAGGAGAAGCCGTCCCCCGTGAATTTCCAGTGGGACGATCCGTTCATGCTTGACGAGCAGCTCACCGAAGACGAGCGCATGATCCGCGATACGGCCCGCGCGTATGCGCAGGACAAGCTGTTGCCGCGTGTCACCAAGGCCTATCTGGAAGAAAAGGTGGACCGCGACATCTTCCACGAAATGGGCGAACTCGGCCTGATCGGCATCACCTTGCCGGAGGAATATGGCTGCGCAAATGCCAGTTACGTCGCCTATGGCCTGGTCGCGCGCGAGATCGAACGCGTGGATTCAGGTTATCGGTCGATGAATTCGGTGCAGTCGTCGCTGGTGATGCACCCGATTTATGCCTATGGCGACGAGAACCAACGCAAGAAATATCTCCCCAAGCTTGCCACCGGCGAGTGGGTTGGCTGCTTCGGACTGACCGAACCCGATGCCGGTTCGGACCCCGGCGGAATGAAGACCCGCGCTGAAAAGACCGCGGACGGCTATCGTCTGACCGGCACCAAGATGTGGATTTCGAACGCCCCGATCGCCGACGTGTTCGTTGTTTGGGCCAAATCGGCGGAGCACAACAACCAGATTCGTGGCTTCATTCTCGAAAAGGGCATGAAGGGGCTTTCCGCGCCCAAGATTGGCGGCAAGCTGTCGCTCCGGGCATCCGTTACGGGCGAGGTCGTGATGGAAGGCGTGGAGGTGCCCGAAAGCGCGCTTCTGCCCAATGTCTCCGGGCTGAAGGGGCCATTCGGCTGCCTGAACCGCGCCAGATACGGCATTTCGTGGGGGGCCATGGGCGCGGCGGAGGACTGTATGCATCGCGCGCGGCAATACACGCTGGACCGCAAGCAATTCAAACGGCCGCTGGCGGCGACGCAACTGGTGCAGAAGAAGCTTGCGGACATGCAGACCGATATCGCCCTGGGCCTGCAGGCCTCGTTGCGTGTCGGTCGCCTGATGGACGAGGGCAAGATGGCCCCCGAGATGATATCCATCGTCAAGCGCAACAACTGCGGGAAGGCGCTCGACATCGCGCGCGTGTCGCGCGACATGCACGGCGGCAACGGAATACAAATTGAATATCATATCATGCGCCACGCCGCGAACCTGGAGACCGTCAACACCTATGAAGGCACTCACGATGTGCACGCGCTGATCCTCGGCCGCGCCATCACGGGCATTCAGGCGTTTTCGTAAATTGCGGATGAGCCCGAGGCCCGGCTCGGCATCCTTTGTCATGGCCCTGGGAGTGGACGATCCGGTATTCCAGAGGCGCTGGTGACAACCGCGAGGGCAAGGGACAATTTCTGCAACCCCCTTTCCCGGCGTATGACGATATTTCCGTTTTCGCGCGCAAGCGCCAGATAGGGACCGATGGCCGACAACGACGACATCTCGTTCAACCGTGATTTTCCGCTCAAACCAGGCGTCCCCGAGGAAGTTCGGCCCGGCGTGCGGCGGGTTCTCTGCAACAACCCCAGCCCGTTCACTTTCAGCGGCACCGTCAGTTATATCATCGGGAAGGGGCAGGTCGCGATTGTCGATCCTGGTCCGGACAATGAGGAACACGCGGCGGCGCTGCTCAATGCGGTGCGCGGCGAGACCGTGACGCACATTCTCGTTACCCACACTCATCGCGACCACTCGCCCAATACGGCGCGGATCAAGGCGGCGACCGGCGCGACGGTGTATGCGGAGGGTCCACACCGGGCATCGCGCCCGCGCTACGAGAGCGAAACCATCTCCTCGGAATCCGGCGCTGACCGCGACTTCAAGCCGGATTTTGAGCTCCGCGACGGTGATACCGTAGAAGGCGCCGACTGGGCAGTCGAGGCGGTTGCGACTCCCGGGCACACCGCCAATCATCTGGCATTCGCCTGGCGGGAGCGGAAGACGCTTTTCGTCGGCGATCACGTGATGGGGTGGTCGACGTCGATCGTGGCCCCGCCGGATGGATCGATGGTCGACTACATGGCTTCCCTGCACAAACTTACCCGCCGTGGCGAGGACCTGTACTTCTCGGGCCATGGACCGGAGATCCCAGACGCGGTGCGCTATGTGCGATTCCTGATCCAGCATCGCGAGGCGCGCGAGGCGTCGATCCTGCACCGGCTGGCAAAAGGTGAAGCGGATATTCCCAGTATCGTGCGCGCGATCTACATCGGCATCGATCCGCGGCTTACGGGCGCGGCCGGCTACTCTGTGCTGGCGCACCTGGAGGATCTTGTCGGACGCGGGATCGTTGCCACCGTCGGGGATCCCGTAATCGGCGGAAGCTACCGCTTGGCCAACTAGGCGCGCAGGGCGAAAAGCACAGGCGAACCGCACGTGTCGATCAGGCAGTTGCGCGCTCCTTGCCATGGCGAACAACGCGCTCATGATGTGCGATCCCAAGCGCCAGTGGAGGCGCGGGACCAGAAACTGGACGTTCCTACCTTTTCACTTCCTTCGCCGGCGGCTTGATCGGCGCCGGCGGTTTCTTGACCGGCTTTGTGTTCGCGTTCTCGGCGGCTGCGTTGATGTCGTCGATAAGTTTGCTTATCCTTGCGGCGTTGCTGCCGAGATCGCTTTCGAAATACCGCGATGCCGATCGGATATCGACGCGTGATCCGTCTCGATCGGGCGCGATACGGATCGATACGTCTTCGCGAAATCCCATGATCGGCGTCCGAGCCACTGCCTCGATCCGGCCCACGCGGCGCGGCAACTGAGGCGGACGCTCGTCGATAACCAGCCATTTGCGCTTGTTGACGACCTGCAGCGTCACTTCGTAGGCCCGTTGCGCCGGTATCTCGAGCTCCACAGTGTCGATTTCCGGATACGCCGTTCGTTGCTGTTCGGCAGAATAAAGCCCGGCATAGACGGCGGGATTGGCTCCCTCGCCGGTACGCAGCCGCGCCAGTGCGTCGAACCGCGGTGGATCGATTGGATTGGTGGTGATGTCGTGGATGGCGGGCAGCTTGCGATATTGCGTGGCGAGGTAGGCGGGATAGGCCAGCACCACGGCATCGATCAAGAATGCCAACAGGACGCGGCTCATTCCCCGTGAACCGTTCTGCCAAATTGCGACGAATGCAGCGAGCCCGACCAGGATGGAAAGCCCGGCGCAGGCGAGAGCGCCGAAGAAGGTGGCGAGCGCTGGTTTGATTTCGAGGAAGCCAAATCGGACGATGGCGATCGAGACCAGTACGGCCACCGCGGAGAATACAGCCAGGTTGCGCGCCCATGAAGCGAGGCTGGACACGGGCTCCGACTTGTAGGGAGCAGAAAAACTGCGGGCCATCGGTCAAAAACTGCCGGGGTTGGAACGTGGCCGGGCGGATCGACCAGCCTGCAAACTGTCCGCTTGAGACCACGGACGTGGGGCGATTTCAAGGGACTTTGCGCCATGAAAGAAGGGCCGCCCGCGCTAGACCCCGTCGATCGGGCGATTAACTTGCCCTGGGCCGTGCGCACGGATCGATCGGCGCGGGCTGCTTGCATTCCGTTGCTCCATGCTGTTCCGTTCACAAGAAAGGTTTTTGCGCGTGAAGATTCTTCACGATCCACGATTGGAGCGCCTGCTGGCGCGACTACACGCTCGGAGCGACGAGCAAACCGAGGCCTTAAGCGCTCACTTCGCGAGGTTCGACAACGAAGATGACGGGTCTGCTCTCTATGCCGCCCGCACCAAGCAGTTTCGAAGCGATAAGCTCGTCGCCCTGGATCGCGACAAGGCGGAGTTCTGCTATCTGCTTTGCCGGGCGAACAACGCCCGTCGGATCGTCGAGATAGGTACTTCCTATGGAGTTTCGACAATATATTTGGCCGCGGCTCTGCGGGATAATATCCGCGCCAGCGGCGGTGACGGCGTGGTGATCGGCACCGAATACGAGCCCGAAAAAGCCAAAGCCGCTCGCCAACACTTCGCCGACGCCGGGCTCAGTGACCTCATTGACCTGCGCGAAGGCGATTTGCGAGAGACACTTCTGTCTCTGGAGGGGCCGCTGGATTTTGTCCTTGTCGACATCTGGATTTCAATGGCCCGGCCGGCGCTTGAACTGGTTGCGCCGCATCTTCGCCCAGGCGCCATGGTGGTTTGCGACAATACCGAACGCTCACGCGCCGATTACGCGGACTATTTCGCATTCATCCATGACCCTTCGAAAGGGTTTCGAACGATTACACTGCCCTTTGATGGCGGACTGGAATTGTCAGTCCGTACATAATTGAAGCCCGCGGCCAGATGGCCGCAGGCTTTCCTGATGGGTGAATTCCCTGAGGGCGACTTCCTTGATCAGGCCGCGGCGTTCGGAAACCTGTATGCCTTGAACTGCTCGCGTAGCGCGGTCTTGAGGATCTTACCGGTCGCCGTATGCGGGATGGCATCGACGAACACGATGTCGTCGGGCATCCACCACTTCGCGATCTTCCCATCCATGAATTTCAGGATGTCCTCGCCGGTCGCGCTCTCCCCCTGTTTCAATTGCACGATCAGCAGCGGACGCTCGTCCCATTTCGGATGATAGACGCCGATCACGGCGGCTTCCGCCACGGCGGGGTGTCCGACCGCGAGATTTTCCAGTTCGATTGAGGATATCCATTCGCCGCCGGATTTAATGACGTCCTTGGAACGGTCGGTGATCCGCATGTATCCGTACGGATCGATGGTCGCGACGTCGCCGGTGTCGAAATAACCTTCATCGTCGAGAATCTTGTTATCGACGCGGAAATACCCCTTCGATACGGCTGGCCCGCGCACCTGCAGGCGTCCGAAGGTCTTGCCGTCCCATGGTAATTCCTTGCCGGCGTCGTCGATGATCCTCATCTGAACACCGAACGGCGGATATCCCTGGGTCTGGAGAATATCGAGCCTTTCCTCTCCCGAGAGTTCGGCGAACGGAGGTTTGAGCGACGCAAGCGTGCCGATCGGACTCATCTCGGTCATGCCCCAGGCATGACGCACCTGCACGCCCATGTCGACGAAAGCCTTGATCATCGAGCGCGGCATGGCCGAGCCGCCGCACACCACCATTCGCAAATGCGGCAGTTTCAAATTGCTCGCAGCCATGTGATTGAGCAGCATCAGCCAAACGGTGGGCACGCCCGCCGTATGCGTCACCTTCTCGGTGTCCAGCAGTTCGAAAACCGATGCGCCGTCGAGCTTCGCGCCGGGCAGCACCAGCTTGGTCCCCATCGAAGGCGCGGAAAACGCGATACCCCAACTGTTGGCGTGGAACAGGGGAACCACCGGCAGCATTGTATCAGCGGCATTTGCACCCAGCGAATCGCCGGTGTTGGCCATCAGCGCGTGCAGCACGTTGGAGCGATGCGAGTACAGAACGCCCTTGGGGTCGCCCGTCGTGCCGGAGGTGTAGCACATCGCGGCCGCGGTATTTTCGTCGAAGGTCTTCCACTTGAAATCTCCGTCGGCTTCCCCGATCCAGTCCTCGTACGCAATCGCGTTCTTGAGCGTGGTTTGCGGCATATGCGCCTTGTCGGTAAACACGACAAAACGTTCGACGCTGGACAGCTTGTCGGCGATCTTTTCCAGGATCGGCACAAAGGTTATGTCGGTCATTACCACCCGGTCCTGCGCATGATTGATGATCCAGGCGATCTGGTCGGGAAACAGCCGGGGATTGACGGTATGGCAAATGGCGCCAATGCCCATGATGCCGTACCAGGCTTCGAGGTGGCGCCAGGTATTCCAGGCTATGGTGGCGACGCGGTCGCCCAGTTTGATGCCCTCGCGATCCAGCCGCTGCGAGACTTTCAGCGCGCGCTTGTGGATTTCGGCGTAATTGGTGCGATGGATGGGACCTTCGACCGATCGCGTCACGACCTCCTGGGACCCATGGATCGCTGCGGCGTGCTCGATGATCCGGTGACAAAGCAAAGGCCAATCTTGCATCAATCCAAGCATTCGGTAGTTCCTCCAGAGTGGGTCTTGCGATTTCCATGAAGTTTAGCGCGGGGAAAGCACGCCGCAAATGGCCTTGTGGCGGCTTAGCCTGCGGCCGAACGGCAATAGCTGCGCTGGCGGTCCTGGTGCTGATGCTTGGCGCCACTATCGAGCGCGCGAGTGCCGCGCGAAGGCCCGGCGCCGGGCTGCCGGGCGCTGTGGACGCCGCCGCTGGTGCGAGCGGGTCGAAACCGCGCGGCCCTTCCCTGCATGTCTCGGTGCCGCTGCCGAGACCGCATCCTGTCGAGGCTCCCGCAAGGGAGAGCGCCGGGCCTGCGGGGGCAAGCCATATGCCGCGCGAAGGTGAGCAGCCTGCCGAACAAGCCGCTCCGGCTGCTCCGCCTGCCTCCGCCTGCCGGCTAGCCCTCACGGAGGAGATCGCGATTGCGCCGAGCATCCCGGATATCCGCGGCCCAGGGGGCTGCGGCGGCGAGGACCTGGTGCGGCTCGAGGCGGTGGTGCTGCCGGACAAACGCCTGGTTTCGGTAAAGCCGCCCGCAATTCTGCGGTGCGCGATGGCGTCGGCTGTCGCCGAATGGATTCGCCTCGACATGGTCCCTCTCGCGACGCGGCTCGGCACGGTCGTCAGCGACCTCGACAATTTCGACTCGTTTGAGTGCCGCGGCCGAAACCGGGTGGTGGGGGCGCAACTTTCCGAACATGGACGTGCCAACGCGCTTGATGTTCGCGCGGTGAAGCTGGCGAATGGCGAATCGATTGCACTCACCGATCGCAAGGTCTCGCGCGAGCTTCGCGAGAGCGTGCTGCAGTCGGTATGCGCACGGTTCTCGACTGTGCTGGGGCCGGGCTCAGACTGGTATCATGAGGACCACATCCACCTCGATTTGAGGGAGCGCCGCAATCAGTTCAAGCTCTGCCAGTGGAGCGTTTGGGACCCTTTGCCAACAATCGCACCTCTCATGCCGCCAGAACGGCCGGAGGAAGCACCGCCGCGCGTGGTCGAGGCAAAATCCGAGCAGGATGACGTCGACGCTGCCCGAACTGACGCCGCGAAATCCGATTCGTCCAAGTCGGCAGCGAGAGAAATCGGCCGCCAGCCGGCGCCCGCAAGAAAAAAGCGCCGCTAAGCCGGCGCTTCTTTGGAATCTCGTGTGAATATCGGCGAGTTATTGCACCATCGAGCTGTGATACGATCCACCTTGCAGAGCCATCTGCGAATTGAACGGCGAGTCGCCGTGCTTCGGCTCAAGCACCACCACCACCGTGCCGAGACCGACGCGGTCAAACAGGTCGATCACGTCCTCATTGGTCATGCGGATACAGCCGGACGAAATGGACGCTCCGATATATTCCGGTTGGTTGGTGCCGTGAATTCGGAACAGCGTGTCCTTGCCGCCGGAGTACAGATAGAGCGCGCGCGAACCCATCGGGTTGTCCGGTCCGGGCGGGACGAATTTCGGCACGCCCAGCCTGGAGATTTCGCCTGGAGTCGGATGCCAGGGCGGCCATTCGGTCTTGCTGCCGACCTTGGCGATGCCCGACCACGCCATGGCCTCTTCGCCGACGGTGATGCCGTAGCGGATCGCTTTGCCGCCACTGAGTACGTAGTAAAGGTAGTGGTTGTCGGAATCGACGACGATCGAGCCCGGCGCTTCCTTGCGGTGATACTCGACGATGGCCCGGCGGAACGGCTCGGCTACCGGCACCTTGGCATAGCTGACCTTGGACAGCAGTTCCTTGTCCCGCGGCTTGAAATGGCTGGTGTTGGTCGCCTCATAGGTGGTGGCCTGCATGCAGCCCGATAACATCAGGCCCGCAGCTAGAAGTGCGAATTTCACCGACAAGGACGACATCATTCATTTCCAATCGAAAGTCTCGCGTCCGAGCGTCAACACTGCGCCAAAAACGCCACGATTCCATTAATCCCATTATCGTAAGAATCCATACCAATGCCACAGTTTAGATGGTCCTCCCGCGCCGCGGCATGCCGGCTGTGTCATTTTTGCCGCAAAAGTTGGGCCGACCCGGCCAAAACGGCTCGCATGAACGACATTCCAGCATCAAATGAGCACCAGCTTCAGCGCTCGTCATGAAGCGCTTGCCAGAATCGAGCTAAGTCCTGTTGGGTAGGTTCGCTTGCTCTCCTGGAGCTCCCCATGCTCGCGGTCTTTGTCCCCTCGGTATCGTCGCTCAAAAAAGTCGCGGTCGATCTTGCGTCGTTGCCGGAGAGCGCGGTCTGGATCGACCTGGTGAAACCGACGACGGCCGAAGACAAGGCTGTGGAACGGCTGGCCGGGATCGCGGTGCCGACGCGAGAGGACATGCAGGAGATCGAGATATCGAGTCGGCTTTATATCGAGAACGGCGCGCGCTACATGACCGCGACCCTGATGTGCGCGGCCGACACCGAGAATCCGCGCACGACCGCCGTGACTTTCATCCTGGTCGGGCATCGCCTGGTAACGGTGCGCTATGACGAGCCGAAGCCGTTCATGCTGGTCGAGAACAAGCTCGCCCGCTCCTGCGGACCCGGCATCACCGGCGAAGCCGTGCTGATGGAGTTGCTGGATGCGGTGATCGACCGCAATGCCGACATCCTGGAGCGCGCCGGCAGCGACATGGACAGCATCAGCCACGACATTTTCGAGCCGGCGGGTGCGGCGCGTACCGGACACGCCAAGCGCTATTCCGATATCCTGATCGCGATCGGCCGCAAGGGCGATCTCACCTCCAAGGTGCGCGAGAGTCTGGTGTCGATCGGCCGAGTGGTGACTTTCGTCGCTGCAGCGGGCGAGGGATTCAAATGGTCCAAGGATATGCGCGAGCAGCTCAAGACCATGCAGCGCGACGTGGCTTCACTGTCCGACCACGCTTCCTATCTTTCGAACAAGATCACGTTCGTGCTCGATGCGATGCTCGGCGTCGTCAATCTCGAGCAAAACAACATCATCAAGCTGTTTTCGGTGATGGCGGTCGTGCTGATGCCGCCGACTCTGATCGCCTCGATCTACGGGATGAATTTCAAGATCATGCCGGAATTGGATTGGCCGCACGGCTATCCGTTTGCGCTCATTGCTATGCTGCTCGCGGCCGCCGGTCCTTACCTGTTTTTCAAATGGAAAAAGTGGCTTTAGGAGCTTGGTTCCGACCATCGTGGCGCGTTGCCAGCGGCGCGAATTTCAAGTCAATTCCTCCGGTAAAATTTGACCGGTGCGCTGAACGCTTACGCGACGGCTTTCTGCGATAACGCAGTCACAGGCCTCGAGGACAAAATGGTTGAGAAAGCAATAACACCCCCCAACGTGGTTGATTTCGCGCGCTATCAGGCAGGGCGTAACGCCGGGGGTAAGACGGGTGCGATTTCCGCGCGGCTCTGCCGCCATTGCGGCGCGGCGCTTTCGGAAGGCGAGCGTGAAGATGAGTGTTCCAGCGTCCTCAACGTCGAGGTGGCTAGCCCCCGTGCGGGCAAGCGCAAGCTTCAGGCCGAATGATCGGCTCATTTTGCGGCCGATGGCGCATGGCAAAAAACGATCGGTAAACCACGCCAGCCTTAAACGTGCTGGCCGCCGTTGATGTGAATCTCCGCACCGTTCACGTACGAACTGGTCTCGGTGCATAGCACATAGATGATCTTGGCGACCTCGTCCGGCGTGCCCAGACGCCGCAACGGAATCTGCTCGTCGACGATCTTCTCGGTCCCGGGCGACAGGATCGACGTGTCGATTTCGCCTGGTGCGATCGAGTTGACGCGGATGCCGAGCCGCCCGAAATCGGACGCCATCTCGCGGGTGAGCGAAGCCAGCGCCGCCTTCGAGGTGGCGTAGGCCGCGCCCGCGAACGGATGTACGCGAGAGCCCGCGATCGAGGTGACGTTGACCACCGAGCCTTTGCCGGCCTTCAATTCCTCCACCAGTCCGCGCGCCATCATGATGGGCGCGAAGAAGTTGACGCGGAATACATGGCTCCAGGTGTCGATGTCGGTATCGATCGAACCCAGCCGGGCGCCGCCTTGCGCTTTCGGGGAAATCGCGGCGTTGTTGACCAGCGCGTGAAGCGTGCCGCCTTCCAGGCGTTCGCGAATTTCCGCGATGCCGCGCGTGGTATCGCCATGATCGGCAAGGTCGACCTGAATGTGATCCTCAGGGCCGGCGCCCCACGGGCATTCCTCGGGAAACGGATGCCGTGAGCACGTGATGACGCGCCAGCCCGCGCTGGAGAAGCGGATGACGGTCGCATGGCCGATGCCGCGACTGGCGCCGGTCAGAAGCAGCGTGCGTCGCGGTCCGCTGTTGCTCGAATTCGGCATAAGGTCCTTCAGACTTTCAATCAGGGATAAAGCCGCGTCTTCGACCAGGGCTGGTCGGGCGCGTTGCGGCGAAATTCGATGCGGTCGTGCAAACGGAACGGGCGGTCGTGCCAGAACTCGAAACGAGCGGGTACGATGCGCCAGCCGTACCAGCCCGGCGGGCGCGGCACTTCGCCCAGGATGTGCTTGGCGGCGACCTTGGCGATGGCTTGTTCGAAGGCAAAACGGCTTTCGAGCGGCTGCGATTGCTTGCTGGCCCACGCGCCGATCTGGGCCTGCTTCGGGCGGGTCGCGAAATAGGCGTCGGCCTCCGCTTCCGTCACCATGGACACGTTGCCGCGGATGCGGACCTGCCGCCTCAGCGATTTCCAGTGAAATAGTAAAGCCGCCTTAGGATTTGCGGCGAGTTCGCGGCCCTTTTGACTATCGACGTGGCTGTAGAATACGAACCCCTCGGCATCGTAGCCCTTCATCAGCACCATGCGCACGTCGGGCAGGCCCTCGGCGTCGACCGTGGCCAGCGCCATGGCATTGGGATCGTTCGGCTCGGCCTTCACGGCTTCCGCAAACCAGTCGCCGAACAGGGCAAACGGCTCACCGGCGGCCGTGAAATCATCGGATGTTAACGGTGCCGGGTGTTTGATGGAGCTCGTATCGGTCATTCTGGAGTTCCGAGTTGCCTTCGCCCGCGATGCAGGAAGCATTGCCGCCCCTGTATAGGCTCCTCCTATATAGGGCATGGCTACGCGTTGGCCTATCGGCGATCGGCCCCGCGGGCGCCCTGACGACCCTCATCTTGTTCACCATGGCCAGCGGCGGCTGCAGCTTGTCCCGCAGCGACAGCGCTTTCGCAAAGATGGACGACGAAGAGGCGACCAGCGGGATTCCCTCAGGCAGCGGACCATCGCCGACCGAGCGCGATGTCGCGTTCGCCCGCAACGCCGCTTCCGACGTGCTGACCAAGGGTGACAAGGATTCCAGCCAGCCCTGGGCCAACCCTGAAAGCGGGGCGCGGGGCTCGGTCACCCCCTTGGCGCAAACCTATTCGTCGGACGGACGCATCTGCAGGGATTTTTTGGCAAGTTACGTTAACGGCCGCAACGAGAGGTGGCTGCAGGGAGCGGCGTGCAAGAGCGGCCACGGGCGATGGGAAATCCATAGCTTGAAGCCCTGGAGAAGCTGAAGTGGCATCAGCCCGTTGCAAAAATGCCACGACGATCCCAAATGAAATGCGTGGTGGGCGGGAAGCCCGCAGTTTAGCATCAGATTTTGCTCAAGGAGACCTGACGAATGCGCGACCCCTATGAGGTCCTGGGGGTGCCGCGAGGCGCCAGCGCTGCGGCGATCAAGAGCGCCTATCGCAAGCTTGCGAAGAAACATCACCCCGACGCCAACAAGAACGATCCCAAATCAGCGGCGCGGTTCTCCGAACTGAACTCGGCCCACGAGATCCTTGGCGACGAGGCGAAGCGCAAGCAGTTCGACCGCGGCGAGATCGACGCTGAGGGCAAACCCAGGTTCCAGGGTTTTCCGGGTGGGGATCCGCGCACCCGTGGCGGCCCCGGCGGGTTCGAGACACATACATTCCGCAGCGGTGGTGCCGGTCCGGGGGGCTTCGGTGGAGGCGGGTTCGAGGACATCCTCAACAGCATGTTCGGCGGGGCTGCGGCGCGTGGCGCCCGGCCCGGCGGCGGCACCACCTTTGAATTCGATGCCGGTGGTCTGGCGCTCGACCTCGACGTCAGCGTCTCCATGACAGTGTCACTGGAGGAGGCCGTGCAGGGCGTGGAGAAGCGCGTCCGGCTGCCGACGGGCAAAGAGCTTAATGTCAAGATTCCGCCAGGCGTGGTCGCCGGTCAGCAGATCCGGCTGAAGGGGCAGGGCGAAAGCGCACCCGGTCATCGCCCGGGTGATCTGCTCATCACGGTCAGTATTGCGCCCCATCCCTATTTCAAGGTCGACGGCAACGATCTGCGGGTGGACCTGCCGATCACGCTCTACGAAGCGGTTCTCGGCGGCAAGGTTCGGGTGCCCACGGTCGGCAGTGCGGTCGATCTGTCGATTCCCAAGAACACCTCCAGCGGCAGGACGTTTCGCCTCAAAGGCAAGGGGCTGCCAAAACCGACGGGAACGGCAGGCGATTTGTTTGTCACCACCCGCATCATGCTGCCCAACGGCAACGACGCCCAACTCGAGGCTTTGATGCAGAAGTGGCGCGACGAGCACCCCTACAATCCGCGCAGCGATCTCATCTGATCGGTCTCGGGTGGGGCCAACAATCACCAAAAAAAGGGGGCGACCTCGACGGGGGACCAGCGCGGTACTAAACCCCATCGAGGCCGCTTGCGTCGATCGGCGGATCGAACGCGATACAATTTCGCGTGATCCTCAGTGCGATTTTGAGACCCGGCGATGTTCCAATTCCAGATTTTCGATGTCGGAATTAGGACAGCCCTGTTTACAGCCGTGAGATTCAGCCGCCGTGCTTTTCGCTCTGGTCATAAACCAGCCGAGCCACCTCGGTCAGACGATCGCGGTCGCTGGCGCCACTGACCACATAGGCGACGCCCCGGTCGGCCCAGAACAGCGCGGCATCCTGATTCTGCTTTGCATAGCGCATCTGGGTGGTCTCGGTGGTCGCCCGCGCGGCGTAAACCGTGAAGCGCTCGCCCGAGGCGGCTTCATACATCAGAAATGACGCCGGTCCCGTTGGACCCGGCAGCAGCCGGCCACCCACCAGCTTCAAGCCGGTCGCATCCAGTTCGGGAGCGCGGACTTCCCACCCGCAGCGCTTGGTCAGCCATTGCTCCAGATGCTCACGCTCGTTGCCGGGCACGTCGACCGGGTGCCGCACCTCGACGACGTAGAGTCGGTGGGCACCGAGCGCATCGCCGGTAAAGCTCTGGAATGCCGATGGCGAAGCGCTCGCACCATGCGCGATCCAGCCGAGGCCGCCGCCTGCAATGAACGCGGCCAGTGTCGCCGCGATCGCTCCGTAAACCAGCTTGCGAGGCTGCCTTACCAGCCGCTCGATATGATGCCGCTGCGGCACCGGCTCATCGGCAACTGCGTCGTACCGCGCATGCAGTGCCTCGGCCATCGATTGCCACGAGCGCACCCGCTCTTCATCCTGCGGGTGCGTGGCCAGCCATGCCTCGACGTCCTCGCGACGCTCCGCCGGCAGCTCGTTGTCGACGTAGGCGTGCAATTCGTCTTCGCTGACGGGAATCTTGCGGTCGGTCATGATCGTTGTCTCGCTAATCTCAAAATGGAAAAGGTTGTCTGTTCCGATCTCCACGCCCGGGACGGGCACGACGATCGCTGTTGAAATTCATCCCTCACGCCGACACCAACACCCATAATACCTGCCATCATTTCACCCGTCTCAACGCCGGGGCCTCACCTTCGAGCGAGGCTTTCACATGGGCCCGCGCGCGTGCCAGACGCGACATCACCGTGCCGATCGGCACACCCTGAATGTCGGCGACCTCGCGATAGCTCAATCCCTCCAGCATCACCAGCAGCAGCACCGAGCGCTGCTCTTCCACCAGCGTCGCCAAGGCGCGGGCGATGTCGCGTCCTTCGGCCTCGGTCCCGCTGGCATCGGGGTTGTTATCCAGCAACGGCATGAACTGCGGTCTTCGCGCCAGCGACCGCCGCCGGTTCTTGTTGAGGTTGGTCAGGATGGTGTAGAGCCAGCTCCTGACGTCGCCACCCAAAAACAGCCGCTCCGAACGCAACGCGCGCACCAGAGTGTCCTGGACCAGGTCATCGGCAATATCGGCATCGCGCGCGAGCGCGCGCGCATACCGACGCAACGCCGGAATCATGGCTTCGACACTCTGGCGAAACGCGGTCATCCACTTCCGATCCTGGCTGTTGCCGGCGTCCGGCGACGCAAACGCCGTATCGAATATAACACCGAAATGAACCTACTATTCCGACGATCAGCGCGGCGGAGTAAACGGCCCGGAACGCCGGCGCATTTGGGCTGTACCGGCCTCTAGTGCTGGTGTACCTCCAGCGGTTCAGGTTTTCCTAAGTCCACGTGCTGGCAGCGAACGGTGCGCAGCCCGCCGCAGCCTCCGGACTTTGGACGCCAATGAAGGCGATTGGACAAGTGATATGTCGCAGAATTCAGGTCTGATGCAGGGCAAGCGCGGAGTGATCCTCGGCGTCGCCAACAGCCGCTCGATCGCCTGGGGCATTGCCAAGGCCTGCCACAGGGCCGGCGCCGAAATTGCACTGACTTGGCAGGGCGACGCTCTGAAAAAGCGAGTCGAGCCGCTGGCGAGCGAAATCGACGGCCTGTTGCTCGGCCATTGCGATGTCACCGAGCCCGCCACCATCGACGCCGTGTTTGAGGTGCTCAAGCAAAGATGGGGCAAGATCGACTTTGTCGTGCACGCAATTGCATTCTCCGACAAGGATCAACTCGACGGTCGATATCTGGAGACCTCAGCCGATAATTTTACCAGGACCATGCTGATCAGCTGCTACTCGCTCACCGCAATCGCGCAGCGTGCGGAGAAGCTGTTGACGGACGGCGGGTCGATCCTGACGCTGACTTACTATGGCGCCGAGAAATGGATGCCGCATTACAATGTGATGGGTGTCGCCAAGGCAGCGCTGGAGGCGAGCGTGCGCTATCTGGCCGCCGATCTGGGCGAAAAGAACATCCGCGTAAACGCGATCTCCGCCGGTCCGATCAAGACGCTGGCTGCTTCCGGCATCGGGGATTTCCGCTACATCCTCAAGTGGAACGAATACAACGCGCCGATGCGGCGGACCGTCACAACAGAGGAAGTCGGCGACAGCGCGCTTTATCTGCTGTCGGACATGTCGCGCGGCGTCACCGGCGAGGTGCATCACGTCGACTCAGGCTACCATGTCGTCGGCATGAAGCGCCCGGACGCGCCGGATATCAGCCTGGCGAAGGAGTGAGAGATGACGGGCGATCGGCGGCCGTCGCGCTGAGATGCAGGAACCAAGGCAAATGATCTCTGATACCGGGGGCCACTTCATGGGAGGTGAGTTCTGGCGGGTCGAATACCTGGACTGACCCATGTCGCCGCCGACGATCTACTACATTCGCCACGGCGAAACCGCGTGGAACGCGGAAGGCAAGCTTCAGGGGACACGTGACATTCCGCTGAATGATCTCGGCCGCAAGCAGGCCGCGAAGGCGGGATCCATTCTGGGCGATCTGTTTGCGCCCGAGCGGTGTATCGCACCGTCGCTGAAATTTGTGGCGAGTCCGCTCACGCGCGCGCGCTCGACAATGCAGCTCGTTCGCAGCTCGTTGAGCTTGCCGCCTGACGACTACGCGATCGACGATCGGTTGCGCGAGATCGGTTACGGCCGTTGGGAAGGCTCGACACTGGCGGAGATGCAGGCGTTGGATCCCGAACTCTTTTTCAAACGTCAAAGCGAGAAGTGGACGGTGTCACCGCCGGGTGGCGAAAGCTATGTCGCCGTGCAGTCCCGCATGACCGACTGGTACAATGGCTTGACCGCCGACACGGTTGCCGTCGCGCATGGCGGCACGGCGCGGGCGCTGATGGTGGTGCTGGGGATCGAAACGCCGGCCACCGCCGCCGAACTCACCATCGAGCAGGGCGCGGTTTATGTGTTCAGCAATGGGGGATTGTCCAAGTATAGTTAAGACCAGACGGTCCATTCATCAGTTGGCGGGCTTCTCCGGGCGTTCCAGGCCTCCAATTTGCGAAGAAAGACTTGGATGTCGCGCACACGGCCGATCGTGACGAAGCGGCGGTTTGACCGGGTTGGTCCCGCAGGTTACGAGTCAGCATTGAACATGCCTTGATCATCCGGCGTTACGATGTCCTTCAACACCTTCGGCCACATGTTCCGGGTCACGACCTTTGGCGAAAGCCACGGGATCGCGATCGGCTGCGTGGTCGACGGCTGCCCCCCGCTGCTGCCGCTGACGAACGAGGACATTCAGCACGATCTCGATCGCCGCCGTCCCGGGCAGTCCCGCTTCACCACGCAGCGCCAGGAAGCCGACGCGGTCAAGATCGTGTCAGGCGTGATGGCGCACCCCGAAACCGGCGCACAGGTGACGACCGGCACGCCGATCGCGCTGTTGATCGAGAACACCGACCAGCGCTCAAAAGATTATTCCGAGATCAAGGACAAGTTTCGGCCCGGCCACGCTGATTTTACCTATGAGGCGAAGTATGGCCTGCGCGACTATCGCGGCGGCGGACGTTCCTCGGCACGCGAAACGGCGAGCCGGGTCGCGGCCGGCGCCATCGCCCGCAAGATTCTTCCCGGTGTAGCGGTGCGCGGTGCGCTGGTGCAGATGGGACCGCACAAGATCGATCGCGAAAAATGGGATTGGGACGAGATTGCGCGCAATCCTTTCTTCTGCCCGGACAAGGACAAGGCCGCGTTCTTTGAGAGCTACCTCGATGGCATCCGGAAGAGCGGCTCCTCGATCGGCGCCGTCATCGAAGTGGTTGCGGAAGGCGTTCCCGCAGGCCTGGGCGCGCCGATCTATGCCAAGCTCGATGGCGACCTGGCGGCGGCGCTGATGAGCATCAACGCGGTGAAGGGCGTCGAGATCGGCGCCGGGTTCGGCGCGGCTGAATTATCCGGCGAGGAAAATGCCGATGAGATGCGAATGAGCAATCAAGGCGTCAGCTTCCTGTCCAACCATGCCGGCGGCATCCTGGGCGGAATCTCGACCGGCCAACCGGTGGTGGCGCGCTTCGCGGTGAAGCCCACATCGTCGATCCTGTCACCGCGCCGCACCGTCGATCGCAGCGGCGCCGATACCGACATCAGCACCAAGGGCCGGCACGACCCCTGCGTCGGCATCCGCGCCGTGCCGGTCGGCGAAGCCATGATGGCCTGCGTGCTAGCCGATCATTTCTTGAGGCACCGCGGACAGGTCGGGAAGTAGAAGGCGTGAAGCGTAGGGCGCATTAGCGAAGCGTAATCTGCATGGTTTATTCTCCCGGACACCACGCCGACGAATGCAGCTGTTATGAACGCACCCGAACTACAAAAAATCATTGATTGGCTGATCGACGGCGCCACGTCGTCGTCGAGCCCGCCCAAGATGATGTCGGACCTCTGTGAACTCGTCGTTCAGGCGGGCTTGCCGCTCTGGCGGGTGGCGATGTTCGTGCGAACATTGCATCCCGATATATTCGGCCGCGCCTTTTTATGGCGGCCTGGGGCGGAGGTGGTGGTGAATGCCGCCGATTTCGATGTTCAGAATTCTCCGGAGTATCGAAACAGTCCGCTCGCGATCCTGTATGAAACAGGACAGGAGGTGCGCTTTCGCCTCGACGATCCCGAAAGCAATCGCTTCCCGTTCTTCGATGACATGCGCGCGGAAGGCGTCACGGACTACTTCGCGGTGCCGCTTCGATTCACCGACGGGTCTATTCATGCAACCAGTTGGACCACAAAGCGGACGGGCGGGTTTAGTGATGAACACCTGAATGGGATTCGCTCTCTGGTGAAGCCGCTGGCGAGGATCGTCGAGATCGTCAGCCTGCGCCGAACCGCCTCGATCCTCTTGGATACTTACGTCGGCAATCGCGCAGGCGAGCGCATCCTCGGTGGTCAGATACGCCGCGGCCACGCCGATACCATGCACGCGGCGATCTGGCTGTCGGATCTGCGCGGGTTCACCGCGCTGTCCGATCGGCTGCCGCCGGAGATTGTCGTCGATATTCTCAATCGGTATTTCGATTGCCAGGTGGCGTCGATCAGGGCCAATGGCGGCGAAGTCCTGAAATTCATGGGCGACGGGCTGCTCGCGGTCTTCCCGATCGCCGAGCAGGACGGCGATGCTCGTCAGGTCTGTGCTCAGGTGCTGCAAGCCGCGCGCGAATCCCGCGCCAGCGTGGAAGCGATGCAATACCCGATCGGGGAGGCGCTGGAGCGCTTCCGCTTCGGGCTGGCGCTGCATGTCGGTCGCATCCTCTATGGCAATATCGGCGGCGGTAACCGGCTCGACTTCACGTGCATAGGGCCGGCGGTCAACCTCGCGGCGCGGCTGGAAAAGATCGCCAGTCGGCTCAGCCGAACGATCGTGGCGTCCGCGGCATTTGCCGAGATCTGCGCCGGCGGCTGGACGGATCTGGGCGAGTTTCCCATCGCCGGCTTTGCGAAGGCCGAGCGCATCTACGGCCTCGCCGATGAAAGTTCAGGTTGAGCGCGTTCCGGGCAGCTATTTATTAGGGCAGGCTTTGTAGCCGAACTTCTGGATCATGTCGCTGCCGGATATCGTGTGGAAATCCAGCGTGTCCATGTAATGGTTTGTAGTCACGAAAGCGCGAAGCGAGGGGTTGTAGGCGCTTAGCATATGGGAGGTCGAGGCGGGCTTGATGTTCTTGTTGCGATCATGACCTGCGTGAAACAACAATCTCGCGGTGCGTTCGACGCACACATTGCGAATCCCGAGGAACAGCGTGCAGGCCGATTGGCAGTGGCCTTCAATCCGAAACAGTTCGCCCGACTGGTTGTATTGGCTCACCACGGGATCAAAACGAGTGAATTGGCCACCCATGCCGTAACCTGCAGAGCTGCCGGCAATGGCGGAGCTCGAAAGCAGTATGAGCGTGCTCGCCACTATGCCCTTCGTCTGGGCACCCCGGAATAATGCGTTCGCGCCGGCAGCTATCATCTTCCTGAGTATGTTCATGTGGCCTCGCTTCTTGTCTGTCTCTTGGCCGCTGGGAACAGCATCGAGCATCCAGAGGCTTATATGACAGGCCTCCTATTCTACGCAACTTTAGATTGTGTTTATGAAGTTTCTAACGTGCTTGCTTTATAAGCTTTCGGATGCGCGGAGCCGCGGTGACGTGGCTGCTGCAGACGAAGGACATTTCGGCCGAGCGCAGCCATTATTCCTCGGGCTCGGTGGTGAACAGTAGCGGATATCCCTTGGCGCGGCCGGCGTCGGTGGCGCGGGTGGCCTTGGTCTCGGCGACATCCTTGGTGAAAACGGCGACGACGCAAACGCCGCGGCGGTGCGCTGTTATCATGACCTTGTGCGCCTGATCCTCGGTCATGCGAAACTCTGCCTTGAGAACCGTAACGACAAATTCGCGCGGGGTGTAGTCGTCGTTGACGAGAATGACCTTGTGCAGACGCGGCCGTTCGGTTTTTGTTTTTACCTTTGTTTTCGGCTTGGTGACGGTCTCGATCATTCCGGCAGCACCTCCTGACGACGGCGCGCCGTTGTCAGTTGGCGCGGCATTCCGCCTGGCGAGGCGTCATAGTCTGATCGCCCCGGCTGGCGGCCGTCGCAATCAGTTTACAGGCTCCCGGTCTGTCCTGGAACTGGGCATTATGCGAGAGCTTCAGATCAATCAGTGCGACGATTGCGCCGGGCTCATCAAGTTCAGCCGCCTCGACCGCGAAATAAAGCACCCGCTTGGGATCTTCTACACGCGTCTCAGGATTGGCCGCTAGCAACTGCAAAACCTGCAAGCGCGCCTTGAGGTCCCATTGGCCCGCCATGCCGATCAGGCGTACCGCCTGCTGGACATCGCGCGGCATCAGCTTGCCTTCGAGATAAAGTTGCCCCAGCACCCCCTTCACCCCTGAAGTATCGGTGGGAGTCTTCAAAAGCGATAGCGCGCGCTTGGCGTCGGCGGGGCCGCCTTCGCCCGCGATCAGCATTTCCGCCAACACGGGCGTGGCCCCACCGGGGTCGGCGCGCCGGGACTGCTCCAGCAATGTTCGGGCGCGCACCGGATCTTCCTTGCGGATCGCGATCGCCAATTCTGTGTTGGCGCCGAACTGCCCGGATCGTCCCAGCTTTTCGAGCAGATCGATGCCGCGGGTTCGCTCATCGGCTTTGTCCGACTTGACCAGCAAACGGCCGAGCAGCACCTGAAGCCCGCCGCGGCTTCCGCGGTCGGCGGGGTTTGCCACTGCGCGCTCCGCCCAATATCGCGCGGCGCTCGCGTCTCGCTTGACGGTGCCACCGCGATCAAGCAGCACGGCGAGCATTTGCGTGGAGTAGGCATGCCCAAGCTCGGCTGCTTTACGCAATGCTTGATCCGCTTCGCTACGTGGCACCAGCGGCGCCTTGCCGAGATCGCCGCGATCCCATGATTTGTGCGATTCATAGATTTCGTAATAAGCCTCAGCGTCATTCTGCGCCGCCGCTTCGCGCAGCAAAGCGAGCGACTCCGATCTTTGTTCGATCGGCATGGCGCGCGCCAGGGCAACCTTGAAATGCGCGTTCTCCGGTTGGGCTGCGGACGCCAATCTGCAAGCCGCAAGCCGCAATTCGGTGCGGCGCGCCATCGCGTCAGACGAAAGGTAATCCGACGGATTTTTGGAAAGACGCAGGCATGTGTCGCCTGCAGGGGAGGTTGCGGATTCCTCGGAAGCAGCAGCGGCCGGCGCGGTCGGCTCCGGCCAGAGCGGGGCGAGCAGTAGCGCAGCCATCGCCCACACAGTCGCGAGCAGTGCGATAGAAGGAACGACAACGCGACGCTGCGATGGCGCGGCGTCAGGAGTGTTCTGCGAATGCATTTCTAGGTGGTCCAGATGTCGCGGATCGTGCCAGTCAGGCCAGCCTGCATTTTGTCGCCCCATCATCCGAACTCGTTCAATGCCCGTCATGGCAGCAGCAGCAAACCGGCGCAGAACGCTTGTAGCAATGCCCTCATCAGCATTTCAGGCACGCGCAAGCGGGACTGTCCCGGCAAAAATATGGCATCCCGCTGCGCACAGGCTTAACTTCAATGTGTAGGTAAAAGCCAGGTTCCCGCTTTGCGCGAGCTTCATTGCGTGTCAAAATCGAGGCACGGAGGGCGCTATGCGCTGGTATGTGTCGATCGGAGCGGTGTTTGCTTTAGGCGCAATGGCAGCAGGCGACCTAACGGGCCTCGCCGCGCCAAGCTCAAAAGCTCAACTGGGGATGCAAGCGGCGCCGCGTCTGGCAGACAAGCAAGCCGCCGTGACTGTCGATGTCGAACTGGTGCTTGCCGTCGATGTTTCATATTCCATGGATATAGATGAGCTTGCGCTCCAGCGCGAAGGTTACGCGCAGGCGATCGTTTCCAAGGAATTCCTGCAAGCGCTGAAGAGCCTTCCGAACGGCAAGATCGCCGTTACCTATTTCGAATGGGCGGCATCGAGCGACCAGAAGATCATCATCCCGTGGCGCTTGATCGATGGACCGGAAACGGCGGACGCGGTCGCTGCCGAGATCATGAAGACACCGATCCGGCGGGCGTCTCGCACCTCGATTTCAGGCGCCATCCATTTCGCGATGCCGCTGTTCGATGAGAACCCTTATCGGGGATTGCGGCGCGTCATCGATATCTCCGGCGATGGCCCGAACAATAACGGCGCGCCGGTGACGGTCGCGCGCGACGCCGCGGTAGAGAAGGGCATCATCATCAACGGCCTGCCGATCATGGTGAAGGAGCCGTCCTATTCGACCATGGATATCGACAATCTCGATTTCTACTACGAGGATTGCGTGATCGGCGGCCCGGGATCGTTCGTGGTGTCGATCAAGGATCGCGACAAGTTCAAGGATGCGATCCGGGCCAAGCTCCTGCTTGAAATCGCCGGGCGGACTCCCGAACGGCTGATCGTGCCCACAGCCGCAAAGGAGCCGCGCGTCTCCTGCCTGATCGGCGAGAAAATTTGGCAGGATCGTTGGGGACGCTGAGCAAGCCCTGCACGAGCATCGCTGGCTCGGTCAGCGGTGCCACGTCCCAGTCTATCTCATTTCGTCAATTCGCGGAAACCAAGTAATCTAAATACCTTAGATCCGCGCCTCCAGAATCAGATTGAACGCGGTCTCGGCAGCGCGACGGAATCGTTTCAAGCCGGCTTTGTTGGCGACCTCCCGAAGCCGCGCTTCACCGGCTTGCGCGCCGAGCGCCAGCCCGACCTCCTGATCGAGCGAAGCGGGCGTGCAGATCGCGGTCGAGGCGCAGTAAAAAACCCGTCCGATCGGATTGAAGTTATCCTCGAGCCGATCGTGCGCGAACGGCTCGACCAGCATGCAGGTGCCGTCGGCCGCCATGGCCTGGCGCGCGTGATCCATCGCGCCGACGGGGTCGCCCATGTCGTGCAGGCAGTCGAAGAAGCAGATCAGGTCATAGTCGCCCGCCGGATAGCTTTTGGCGGAGTGAACGTCGAAGCGAACGCGCTCGGCTAGTCCCGCTTCGCTCGCCGCCCGCCGCGCGGTCTCGATGGAGCCGGGGTGATAATCGACACCGAAGAACCGGGAATTCGGAAACGCCTGCGCCATCAGCAGCGTGGAAACGCCGTGCCCGCAGCCGATGTCGGCCACCTTGGCGCCGCGCTTCAGCTTGTCGACCACGCCGTCGAGCGCGGGCAACCACTCCTGTACGAGTTTATGCTTGTAGCTGGTGCGAAAGAAACGCGCGGTACCGCAGAACAGGCATTCGCTGCGCCGGTTCCAGCCGACGCCCTTGCCGGTCCTGAAGCCATCGGTGATTTTCGGTTCGTCGAGGAATGTGGCCGACACCAGATCGCCCATCGCTCCCATAAAATAGGGGCTCTCCTCATTGGCCAATGCCAGCGCCTGCTCGGGCTGCATGGAGAATTTGCCCGAAGCGGGATCGTACTGGACGTAGCCCGAGGCGGCTTGGGCGGCCAGCCACTCGCGGACATAGCGTTCGCTGGTGTTCGTCGCCTGCGCCAGTTCGGCGGAGTTGAGGGGGCCCTTTGCCGCCAATGCTTTGTACAGGCCGAGCTTGTCGCCGATCATCACCAGCGAGGCATTCAGCGCCGCACCAAATTCACCGAGCATCTTCTCCATGAAGGAACTTAGCTTGCGCCGGTCGACATCCATGATGGTCTCCGAAGGCTTAGAGGAAAGGGCTCGATCGCCGCGTTAGTTCGCCGCCGCGGCGGAGCGGCTCCGTTGGGCGATGAACTCCGGTTCTTGATGTGGGTATGTCCGGCGCGTTCAGGCGGAGGTTCATCGTTGCCGGACAAACCGCGCCACCAGTTCGATATGTGGCGTGTGGCGGAATTGGTCGACAGGAGTTACGCCCTCGAGCAGAAAACCGCCATCGACAAGAATCCGGGCGTCCCGAGCAAAGCTTGCTGCGTTGCACGAGACCGCAGCGACCATGGCGATGTTGCTGGCGGCGAGCTGGCGGGCTTGCGCCTGTGCGCCCTGGCGCGGCGGATCGAAAACCACTGCGTCGTAATCGCGTAATTCTTGCGGCACCAGCGGCCGCCGGAACAGGTCGCGCGTCTCGGCCTTGACCGGCTTCAGTCCAGATGTCGCCAAGGCGGCCTTCTGCAGCGCCGCAACCGCGCCTGCATCGCTGTCGAAGGCCGAAACTCGCGACCGCGCCGCCAGTCTCAGGGCGAAAGGGCCGACGCCGCAGAACAGGTCGGCGATGTGCTTGGCGCGCTTGCAGTGTTCGACAACCAGCGCGCCCAATGCTTCCTCGCCGGCGAGCGTCGCCTGCAGGAACGAACCGGGAGGCAAGGTGACCGGCGCTGCGCCGACCGCGACGGTCGGAGCGTTGCGCATCAGCACCAGCTCGCCATGCCGCGTCAGCCGCGCCAGACCGTGCCGCTCGGCCACGCGCGACAGCGTTGCGATCGTCGCTGCCGGCAATGGCCCGGAGCCGCGGATGTCCACGTCGAGGCCATTGTCGGTCGACGTCATCTGGATATCGAGCGGCTTTGCCATCGGCAGCAGTGGCTCGGCAAGCGCCCATGCCGCTTTGATGGCGCCGCTCAATCCGGGATCGAGGATGGGGCAATGATCGATCGGGACGATCTCGTGCGAACTTGCCGCGGCGAACCCGACTTTGAGCACATCCTTGGCGGTCCGCGCGTGCAAGGTAATGCGCCGGCGACCAAGGCCGTGGGCGTCGATGAGCGGATGGACCTCACAGGCAAGCCCGGCTTGCGCCAGGATCTCGACAACCAAACTCCGCTTCCATGCGCGGTAGCTTTCGGCTTGCCAGTGCTGGATCGCGCAGCCCCCGCATACGCCGAAATGCGGGCAGAAGGGAGTTACCCGTTGTGGGCTGGGGTGCTCCACCGCGAGCAGGCGCCGGCGGTCGGGATGGCCAAGGACGGCTTCGACGTCGACGGTTTCTCCCTCCAGCGTGTAAGGCACATACACGTGATGCCCGGCGGCGTCAGCGACGCCGTCGCCGAAGTGGCCGACGCGTTCGATCTGGAGACGCTCAACCACGGCGCGCGCCGATGAAAAATTCGATATTGCCATCGCCGCCGCTGATGGAGGACGGGAACACCTTGATGTCGCTGCATCCCAGCGAAGCGGCGAACGCTGCGATGTCATCGCAGACTTCCTGATGCACGCTCGCACTTCGGATGATGCCGCGCTTCGAATGCTTTCGCGCCGCCTCGAACTGCGGCTTTATCAGCGCCAGCAGATGCATCGGCGATGCCGCCAACGACAGCGCCACCGGCAGCACGGCTTTCAGCGAGATGAAGCTGACATCGATGACCACGATGTCCGGCCTCCTGGGCAGTCGCTTGCCTTCGAAATCGCGGATGTCGGTCTGCTCCATCGAGACCACTTTGGGATGGCTGCGCAGCGATGGGTGCAACTGGTCGCGGCCGACATCGATCGAAAACACGAGATCCGCGCCGTTGGCGAGCAACACCTCGGTGAAGCCGCCGGTGGATGCGCCGACATCAAGGCAGACATGGTTGTCGATATCGATCGGGTATTGTTCCAGCGCGCCCGATAGCTTGACGCCGCCGCGCGAGACAAAAGGATGCGCCGGCTCAGCCTGCAACACGGCGTCCGCGGCAATCGTCTCGGACGGCTTGAGCACCGTCTTGCCGTTCCCCGTGACCAGTCCCGCTTCGATGGCGGCCCGTGCCCGCGCTCGGCTCTCGAACAGGCCCCGCTCGACGAGTAAGATATCGGCGCGCTTGCGAGGAGGGGTCATCATGGTTCGCTCTGGGCGGAATTCAAGCTGCCGCCGCCGGCGGCTCAGCCCCAAGCCGTTCGGTGGCGAGCACGACGCAGCCTTCGAACGCGATCAGCCGGCGAGATGGATCTTCATCAGGCGGGCCGCCGCTGGGCTTGCCCGCAATGATTGCGGGGCTGATTGTCAGGCCAGCTTTACGGTCTCTACCTTGAAGTCCTTGCCGAGCGCTTCGAACACCTTGGCGACGATGCCCTTGGCGTCGAGGCCGGCGCGGCCGTACATCGCGGCGGGCGAGTCGTGGTCGAGGAACACGTCGGGGAGCACCATCGCGCGCATCCTCAATCCGCCGTCCAGCATCCCGTGCTCGGCGAGCGTCTGCATCACATGCGAGCCGAACCCACCGATCGAGCCTTCCTCGATCGTAAGGAATATCTCATGCTCGCGCGCGAGCTTCAGGATCAGCTCCACGTCGAGCGGCTTCATGAAGCGCGCGTCCGCGATCGTGGTGGAAAGGCCATGCGCGGCAAGCTCGTCGGCCGCGGTCTCGCATTCGGCCAGACGGGTGCCGAACGAAAGCAAGGCGATCTTGGTGCCTTGGCGGACGATTCTGCCTTTTCCGATCTCCAGCGGGACACCGTATTCGGGCATCTCCACCCCACGGCCTTCGCCGCGGGGATAGCGTAACGCGCTCGGGCGATCGTTGATCGCGACCTGGGTCGCAACCATGTGCACCAGCTCTGCCTCGTCCGACGCCGCCATGATGACGAAATTCGGCAGGCACCCGAGATAGGCGTTGTCGAACGAGCCGGCGTGCGTCGCGCCATCGGCGCCGACCAGCCCGGCGCGATCGATCGCGAAACGGACCGGCAGGCTCTGGATCGCCACGTCGTGCACGACCTGATCGTAGCCGCGCTGCAGGAACGTCGAATAAATTGCACAGAACGGCTTGTAGCCCTCGGTCGCAAGACCGGCGGCGAAGGTCACCGCGTGCTGTTCTGCAATGCCGACGTCGAACGTGCGTTTCGGGTGAGCCTTGGCGAAAATATCGATTCCGGTACCTGAGGGCATCGCTGCGGTGATGCCGACGATTTTCTCGTCCTTGTCGGCTTCCTTGACGAGGCTTTGGCCGAACACGTTCTGGTAAGCCGGGGCGTTCGGCTTCGCCTTTGCCTGCGCACCGGTCGCGACGTCGAACTTGACCACCGCGTGATACTTGTCGGCGGAAGCCTCCGCCGGGCCGTACCCTTTGCCCTTCTGCGTCACCACATGGACCAGGATCGGGCCGGTCTCCATGTCGCGCACGTTTCTCAGCACCGGCAGCAGGTGGTCGAGGTTATGGCCGTCGATCGGACCGACGTAATAGAAGCCGAGTTCCTCGAACAGCGTTCCGCCGCCTACCATGAAGCCGCGGGAATATTCCTCGGCGCGGTTGGCGCGATCGGCGATCACCTTAGGCAGATGCTTGCCGAGCTGCTTGGCGGCTTCGCGAAGCGAACGGTACGTTTTGCCCGAATAGAGCCGCGACAGGTAGGCCGACATCGCGCCGACCGGCGGGGCAATCGACATGTCGTTGTCGTTGAGAATGACGATCAGGCGGGAACTCATCGCACCGGCGTTGTTCATGGCCTCATAGGCCATGCCGGCGGACATCGCGCCGTCCCCGATCACGGCGATGACGTTATTCTTTTGCCCGGACAGGTCACGCGCGACAGCCATGCCGAGCGCGGCCGAGATGGAGGTGGAGGAATGCGCTGCGCCGAATGGGTCGTAGTCGCTCTCGGTCCGCTTGGTGAATCCCGAGAGACCTCCGCCGGTGCGGAGCGTCCGAATCCGGTCGCGACGGCCGGTCAGGATTTTGTGCGGGTAGGCCTGGTGCCCGACGTCCCAGATCAAGCGATCGCGCGGGGTATCGAAAATGTAATGCAACGCCGTGGTGAGCTCGACCACACCAAGCCCGGCGCCGAAGTGTCCACCGGTCACGGAGACCGCGTCGATGGTCTCCTGGCGCAGTTCATCGGCCACTTGGCGGACCTGTTCCACCTTCAGCCGACGCAGATCGTCGGGGGTCCGGATCGTGTCGAGGAGGGGGGTTTTGCTGAATACGGTCACGGCGATATTCCAATGTTGCATGTCGGGGAATGACCCGATGTAAGATGGTTGCGCGGTGTCAGCGCAGCGAAAGCCTGGACGCCGGACGCCACTTGAATAGGCCGAAGCCTGTGTTGAGCCTAAATGCGCTCCGGGTCGGTCAACGTGATATGCATCACTTTGGCGATGTCACCCTTCCAAGCCCTTTTTGCAGCTATTTGAAGCGTTTATTTCTGGCGGAAAGCGGCGGCAGGTCGCCTTGAACAGCCCGCGAGGACATCAGCTTTACACCAACGCCGGCCCCAAAGCCAACCCACCGGCCCCAAAAGGTGCCCAGGAACCGGTCACCCAAAAGGGCGGACCTCAACCGCTGCGCCGGGCTGATCGTTCCATTTCGGCCAAATCGGCGCCATCCACGGCCCGCGAGGGGGCATTTTCAAGCCTTTTCCAAGCCAGCTCTCGGGTGGGCGGGTCCCCCGTCGCAATCGCCAGCGCGGCCTCTGGTCGAGCCATGCGTTCGCTGAGGGGGATCGGGCCGCATACGATCATGAAGAAATCGTAGGCATGGGGCCGCTCATTGGCCATGACGAACTGGAAGTGTACGCGAAAGAACTTCCACCGGAAAAGATTGTAATGCTCGGGCTTGATGACTTCCCGGAACCGGACCGGCACGATGGTTGGGTTTCGTCTCGCCCGGCCCAGGTCGATTCCATGGCCTGCAATCGGATCGAACGGATAGAAATTCATCACGTCCTTGCGGGACTGGCAGTCGATCCAGGCGATCGATGGCTCACTCGCCAGCAACCGAAGATGTTCGCGGAAATCCTGCGAAACGGAATGAAATCCCACAATGGGGAAATTGCCGCCGATCGTCAGCAAGGCGAAACGAGGGCCATGCCGTCCGAGAGCGGGATCGATCTTGAGCGCACGCGCCAGAATTTCCGCTGCGAGGAACGAGCCCGAACTGTGACCGACCAGGACAATCTCGTCAGCTTGGCTGCGACCGGCGAGTTCGGCCAGATGTCGGGCAAACCGATCGATCCGTTCATCCCATTCCGGGCGCTGACGGTGGGAGAATTGCCATGTCCAGATGGTGTCGGACAACAGATACAGCAGATAGGTGGCGTTTTCGCTGTACTTCAAAACGCCGTGCAGGACGGCGACGAAGGCGATCGCCGCCGCGGCTATGCTGAAAAGGTCTGGGATGCCAACAGCGTCCAAACCCCTTTGCAAGCCGAAGGCCAGCGCCAGGACGGCCAGCGTTTCAGCAAGAAGCAGGAGGTGCGGATAGGTGATGAAGGTCGCGAAACGCCAATGCGCCTTCCAGAATCGCGCGATCGTGCCGCTGAACACCAAACGCCAATAGATCAACACCGCCTGGAATACCGTGCTCCAGATCGGACCGGCAAGATCACGCTGGATCAGGTCCTCAAAGCGCAGGAAGTCGTAATCGGTTCGCGTCTGCCAATCGCTTGCATGTGTCTCGATGGTCCAGGACGCGGTCTCGCCGTCAGCGGCGGTTTGTGGACGGCCGATAGTGGCGGTGAGCTGGTATAGGCGGCCGAACTTCCGCAGCTCGGTCCTGAACATGCGGTAATACTGCGCAAGGCCGCGCGGATCGTAGCCTTGTACATAGACGATATGGCGGTGCTGAACGCGCACTTAAATCATCATCCCCCGATTAGCCCGGGGACTATAACAGGCACCGCAACCGGCCAAGAGCTATTTCGCCGCGCCGGGTCAATGGACTATGAATGGGCTTGATATTTCGCGCCGTGGCACTCGAACAATGTTGATGGCGGCGCGCCAAGGGTGGCGTCATTGAACGTCCAGCGGCTCGGTACCGGTCACCTTGCCGGAAGCGTCGGTGGTGATCTTGTCGACCCGCGCCTCCGCCTGTCGCAGCAATTCCTCGCAACGGCGTTTCAAGGACTCGCCGCGCTCGTAAATTGCGACCGATTCTTCGAGCGGCACCTTGCCGTCCTCCAATCGCTTGACGATGGTTTCAAGTTCCTCGAGCGCGCGTTCGAAGCTCAGGCTCTTGACGTCCGGTTGGGTGTTCTCGGCCATATTGTTTCCCATGCGCCGTTTGGCGGCGCGTAGTCATGCATGCATATTGTGGCGGGATTCACGCGTCCATCAACGCGCTGACGTGGGCGGCCACTGATTCTTGCAAGCCCTGCAGATCATAGCCGCCCTCAAGCACCGAGACAATTCGACCGCCCGCGCTGGCATCGGCGATGTCCATCAGCTTGCGCGTGACCCAGCCGAAATCCTCCGCCCTGAGGTTAAGCGAAGCCAGCGGATCCCGGTAATGCGCATCAAAACCCGCCGAAACGACGATCAGCTCCGGGCTGAATTTTCGCAGCTCGGGCAGGATAACGTTTTCGAAAGCGGCGCGGAATTTTTCGCCACCGTCTTCCGAGGCCAGCGGAGCGTTGACGATGTTGTCGTGCTCGCCGCGCTCGCCGGTGGCGCCCGTGCCGGGAAACAGCGGCATCTGATGTGTCGAGCAATACATCACAGTCGGATCCGCCCAGAAAATATCCTGGGTGCCGTTGCCGTGATGCACGTCGAAATCGACGACCGCCGCCCGCGCGATGCCGTATTTGCGCTGGGCATGACGGGCGGCAATGGCGGCATTATCGAAAAAACAAAAGCCCATCGCTCGATTGATCTCGGCATGATGTCCTGGAGGACGGACCGCGACAAAGGCGTTTCGATGCTTGCCCGACATCACGGAGTCGGTTGCGGAAATCGCGCCGCCGACGCCGCGCATGACAGCTTCCCAGGTCCCCGGCGACATTGAGGTGTCGCCGTCGATGTAGATCATGCCGCTCGATGGCGCGATGTGCCGGAGTTCCTCGATGTAATGCTCGTTATGGCAGAGGGTCACCGAATCCAGACTGCCTTCCGGCGCCTCGATCCGCACAAGTTTGTTGAAGCGATCCGCCGCGAGCACCTGACCGACGGCGCGCAGCCGGTCGGGGCGTTCCGGATGCCCCGGAGGGGTGGCATGCTCCAGGCAGGCCGGATGAGAAAGAAACAGCGTTGTCATGCAGTGTCCTGTCCGCGAGCCGCCCTTCGAGAGGTATTAATCTAGGGATTCGTCGTGCCGCGGGGAAGGGTGGAGCGGGGAGCTCGGATTCAATTCAATCGCACAATGCGGCCGGTGCTCAAGGGTGAGATCGGGCTGTTGGCCTGGAAAAACGCGTACAGGGCGTCCACGTCGTAGACGCCAAAACGGGGCGCGGTGCCTTCCCTAAAGACGGTAAAGCCGTCGCCGCCAGCCGCGAGATAGTTGTTGATCGTGACTCGGTAGCTCTTCGCAGGGTCGATGCGCTCGCCGTTGAGCGACATGCGATCGGCGATGACGCGCTGGCCATAGGGCAGGGAGCCGTCCCAGGCGTAAGTGAAACCGCTGGAGACCTGAAGTATTCTCGGCCGTTTCGGATCGAGCCACTGTTGCTCCAGCACGTTCTTGATCTGCATTCCGCTCAGCGTGAGCGTGACCAGTTGATTGCGGAAGGGCTGGCTTGCGAACAGGTCGGCGTAGGTGACCCTGCCATCTTGCTTCATCGGCATGTCGGTACGGATGCCACCCGGGTTGGTGAACGCAATCACTGCGGCCCCATTCACGTCGGCTCTGGTCGCGGCGAGCTGGGCGTCGGCGATGATATCGCCGAGCTTGCTCTCGCCGGCCTCGCCGGGCACCCGCGACAGGGTTTCCGTGATGGTCCCTGCACGCCGCTCCGCGATCGGCGCGGCCAGTTTATTGTAGGCTTCGATCAACGCGCTCTGGTCGGGATCCCTGGCGTAGGCCGCGGTGCGGACGATGACGTTGTTGGCTTTGGCGCTGGTCACGTCACGTGTCGTGGCATCCAACTTCAGGTCGATCGCGGTAACGATGGTGCCGAATTTATCGCCGCTGGTAACGAGGCGTCCGCCGATGTCGCAGACGTAGGCGCGGTGGGTATGGCCGCTGATCACGACGTCGACCGCCTTGTCGAACCTCGTGACGATGTCGACGATGGGCCCGGAGATGCCTGGGCATTCATTGTAGCCGCCGGCCGGAAAACCGCCTTCGTGGATCAGCACAATGATCGCCTCGACGCCGCGCGCTCTTAGCTCCGGTACCAGCGCGTTCACGGTCTCGACCTCGTCTCGAAATTCGAGGCCGGCGACCCCTTCGGGCGAAACGATGCCGGGCGTGCCCTTCAACGTCAGCCCGATGAAGGCGACCGGAATGCCCTGAATGTTCTTGATCTCGTACGCTGGAAGGATCGTCTTGCCGGTATTCTTGTCGAAAGTGCTGGCGGCCAGGTACTGGAATTTCGCCCCCGCGAATGGGTGCGGCCCCAGGCATTTGTCCAGGGGATGACAGCCCCCGTTCTGGATTCGGAGCAATTCGTCCTTGCCCTCGTCGAACTCGTGATTGCCGACGGCGGCAACTGCAAGCCCCATCATCGAAAGGGATTCAATCGTGGGCTCGTCGTGAAACATCGCCGAGAGAAGCGGACTGGCGCCGATCAGATCTCCGGCCGCGACAAAGATGGTGTTGGCCGCTTGCTGGCGGAGCTGCTTGATCACGGTGGCCATGTATTCGGCCCCGCCGGCGGGCACGGCGATCTCCTTGGTCGCATCGCCGGGATCGGCGATCCTTATCCCGCCAATCGGCGGCTGGAGATTGCCGTGAAAGTCGTTGATGGCAAGAATTCGCAGTTCCACCGGAGCGGACGAATGAGCCGGGGCCCGAGCCGCCGGCTGTAGTGCAATGGTAAGGACCAGAGCGGCAACAAACGAAACGAGCGACAAGGATTTCACGATTAAAGAGCTTCAGGCTTTTTTTCGCGCGAAAAACGCCTTGAAGGCGGCCACCGCTTCCTCCGAGCGCATGCGTTCACCGAACAAATGGCTCTCCTGATCGATCCTGCGCGTTAGATCTTCGGGCGGCAGTCTCAAAAGCTTTCGTGAGATTGCGACCGCCTCGGCCGGCAACGCGCAGATTTCCCGCGCCACCTTGCGGGCTTCGGGCTCGGTATGACCCGGCGCCACCACAACGTTGACGAATCCGGCAACGCGGGCATCGTCGGCGCCCATGGTCCGCCCCATTACCAATGTGGCAAACGCGCGCTGATATCCCATGGTCCGCGGCACCAGCAGGCTGGAGGCGCCCTCAGGAACCAGGCCGAGATGAATGAACGGCGTGGAGAAGGTCGCGGTCTTGCTCGCGAGCACGTAGTCGCAATGGAACAGCATGGTCGTGCCAATTCCGATCGCGACACCATCGACCGCGGCGATGATCGGCTTGACATTGTGGGCCAGCGAATAAAGGAATTTCGTCGCGTTGGACGCGCGCGGCGCGCCGGTATTGGCGGTACCGTCCTTGAGAAAATCCTCAAGATCGTTGCCCGCGGTAAATACGCCTGAACCGCCGGTGATGATCATGCAGCGAATGTTCGGATCGTGCTGGGCGGTGTCGATCGCCTCGCTCATGGCGCGATACATTTCCTGGGTGATCGCGTTCTTCTTCTCAGGGCGGCGCAGAGTGATGATGCGCGTCTCATCTTCATCGCTGACGATCAGGTGGCCGGGCATGATGCTGTCCTTGAAACAGGCGGCGGCTGCCGCTGGCGGCTCTCCAGCGGGCACCCTACATCATCTTCAACCGCCTCCAAACCGGCCACCGCCGGTTTTCAACGGCGACTCAACGACGCGACGAGGAATCCGCGATGCAACTGACGGGAATCCATCATCTCACCGCGATTTCCGCAAAACCGCAGGACAATCTGGCTTTTTACGCCGGGTTGCTTGGGATGCGGTTGGTCAAGAAGACAGTCAACCAGGATGACGTCAGCGCCTACCATCTGTTTTACGCCGACGGAAACGCCAACCCCGGTACCGATCTCACCTTCTTCGATTTTCCGGCAGCCCCGGAGCGGCGCGGCAGCAACAGCATCTCACGAACCGGACTGCGTGTCGGCGGCGAAGCAAGCCTCCGCTATTGGCGGGATCGGTTGACGAAGGCGGGGAGCCATAGCGGCGATATCACCGAAGTAGACGGGCGGCTGACGCTGCCGTTCGAAGATGGCGAAGGCCAGCGGCTGGTTTTGGTGGATGACGGTGGACTGGGTCCGGCCTCGCCCTGGGCCAGGAGCCCCGTGCCAGCCGAGCATCAAATTCGCGGGCTCGGGCCGATCGTGCTGAACGTGCAAGATCTCGGGTCCATCGAACAGGTGCTCACCCGTGTGATGAACATGCGCCGCGCGCGCGACTACGCCGCGCCGGATGCAGCGGCTCGGATACACGTGTTCGAAATGGGCGAGTGCGGCCCGGCGGCGGAGCTGCACGTGGTGGAGCAGAAGGATTTGCCGGCGGCGCGGCAGGGGGCGGGCGGCGTGCACCACGTCGCGTTTCGCACGCCCGATGAGGAGCAGTATCACGGCTGGACGAAGCGCCTCAACGAGTTCGGTATTCGCAACAGCGGCGAGATCGACCGCTTCTATTTTCGCAGCCTTTACTTCCGCGAGCCCAACGGCATCCTGTTCGAGATCGCCACCGACGGACCGGGCTTCGCCACCGACGAGCCGTTGGACAAGCTCGGCGAGAAACTCGCGCTGCCGCCCTTCCTCGAACCGCGCCGCGCCGAGATCGAAGCGGGGCTGAAGCCGCTGGGGTAGTGAAGTGGCTTTTTGCGATGAGAGGCCGTGCGCGATCGCACTAATTTCTCCACCGAGATCAATCTATTTCTTCCCGTCCAGTCCTGCTGCGAAAACTAGTTAGTTTCCACTGGACGCAAATCACTTCACTGATGGCGATATAGCTGGGCCTGGAGGTGTCAGGACTGAACCCGAATAACAAGTTCGCTCCCGATTAACGATCCTCCGCTGCAAGCGATAGCTGTCCTGGGGCACACGCCTTCTTTGCTCCCAATCGGGAATGAAGAGGTTGTCCTCGCCCCATGGTCGGTGGGTTGGGCGGCGTGCAGCGGCGTACCCTTCGGGCGCTGACATAGATCAAACTTACACAACCAGGCCAGTGTAAGCGCAGGTATGATTACGCAAAAAAACACTTTCATTAATTGGACCGCGCTGCCCGATAGTCGGTAGCAGGGTGGGTAGGGCTAGCCGCAGGATGGCGCGGCTGGGCCGTAAAAACGTGGCGGGCTCTGCGAAACCAATCACTGGTCGCCTCTAATGCTCGGCGGCGCTAATTTTCGATGAGGGAAATCGATCTCAGTCCCCAAGTCAGAGCGAGACCGCGGAGATCGCAACACCACCAGGTCAATGCTTGTTGCCGCAGGTTATGAAAAAAAAGAGGTCGTCCGCTCAACCAGCCAATAGGCCGCGGCGACGCCCATGGCATAGGCGGCAGTTACATCGAGCCGGTCGAATGTTCGTTTTATGAGGACTGGCTCCATTACGCGCGAGGCCACATACACTGACAAGGATATTAGCGACAGGACCGTGGTGACGAAGAGGAGCTGCCCTATCTCCACTCCAATATTGAAGAACAGCAGCGCCACAGGGATCGCATGTTGAGGCAATCCCACCTCCGCCAACGCGCCGGCGAAACCAAAACCGTGTAAGAGCCCAAAGCTGAAGGCAACCAGCCACGGCAGACGCGCCGTCAGACTAGGCTTGCCACGGCGCGCATTCAGGATTTCGACCGAAACCAGCATTATGCTAACTGCTATCGTTGCTTCAACAGGCGGACCGGGCACGTTCACGAAACCTAGCGTCGCCGCTGCAAGCGTGATGCTGTGCGCGATTGTGAATGCCGTCACCGTGATTGCGACGCCGGACCAGGTTCTAACAAGGATCACCAGCGCCAGCACAAACAGCAGGTGGTCGAAGCCGAATAGAATGTGTTCGATGCCCAGCCTTAGATACGTTGCTGCCACTTCTCCGGCGCCTGGCACGGACTGAATAACGAACGATGTCTTCGTCGGAGAAAGCCGTTCGGTTTGCATTGTGCCGGCAATGCTTTCAATCCGAACCAGTACATCAGTCGATGTGGCCGACAGACCCTCAATTGATACGGCTTGCCCGATGAACCCGTCAGCGCGGCGAATGCTCCGGCGTTCGACATAGGCACCATCGCTGAAGGACACGCGAGGGGCCGCTACATCCTGAGTGCCGTCGGGCAGTTTGACGTATATCGCGAGCCGCAAGTCCTGCCCCCGAGCAGGAATCTTGAAGAGCAGATTATAGCCGCCAGCGCTGGTCTGGCGCATTTCGAGATAGCCCGGCCGAAGTTCATCCGCGATCGCGGGTTGCGCCAGCAGCGCTAGGAGAACAGCAACGAACACCCGGAAACAATTCATCGACCATCTTCGGCCGAGGCCGCCTTGGCCGTAGGCGTTTCCACCACGATTTCGTAGCGACCCCGAAGCGAGGCATAAAGCTTCTGTTCCGCTTCAAGGCGGAGCACATTCGTCCACTCGCGACGGACAGTTGGCCGGACGGCATCGAGCGATGGCAAGCCCCCGGATACTCGTTCGCTGATAAAGACGAAATGTTGTCCAAAGCCCGAAGCAACCGGCCCCTGCCAACGGCCCGTCTCCATAGTGGCTATGCGTCTAGAGAAGTCTTCGCCAAATATGCTCGTTACCTTGCTTGACGAGACGCCACGAAACTCTTCGCCAAGCAAGAAAGGATCGCCAAGTGATGTCGCATCCACAGCTGCGCCGGCGTGAGCCAGGACGCTCGCAACCTGTTTGCTGTCGCTGTCGATGGTACTCGCCCGCCGCGTGGCGCTCAGGAACAGCTGATGAAATGTGATCTGATCCTCGGCTCGGAAGCGCCCCGGATCGGACGCTAAGTAGGCCTGTAGCTGTTGGTCGCTCGGCTCCGCTACAGACATATCCTCAGCGAGAAATTCCATCTTCTGCCGCACACGGCGGCGAATGATGACGTCATCGCGGTCCAAGCCGGCTGCTCTGCCCTCTCGGTAGAACACCTCGTCACGGACGTAGTCCTCGATCAGGCCCTGCAGTTCCTGACCGCTCGGCCGCCGCCGCCATGTCCGCAGGAATCCGTCGCTGAGGTTGGCGATCCGCGAGGCCGAAACAACGATTTTCTCGGGCACGTCTCCGCTTCGCTTTCCAACCAGGCCGTAGAGTGCGAACAGCGTGGCACCGAGCGCGACAAACTGCAGTAATGGCTCTCTCAGTAGCCGAACTATCAAGGCGTGTACCAGATCGGCGAGGTATAGGCTCGTTCGGTGGTCGTCATCGTGACTTCCGCCGGCATTTTGATGCCGAAATACTTGGCGTCGTATGCCGTCCAGCGGGGCGTTGGAATTTCGATCACCCGGGCGTAGTAGAAGGCGCGCAACCCCGGATCGAAATCGGGATCTTTCCAAACCGTGATCATCTCGCCCGAGCCGATGGTGTTGGTCCATGTCGCGTTTGCGACATCAACCGTGCTGCCCACAGCTGTTCTGCTGCGGCCATCGGCTCCAATGGTTCGGCCGCCCGACACCGCGACGTCGTAAACCCGCTCCTGCGTCTGGCCGTCCTTTCCAACCCAGCCCTTGATCACCTGAATGCGGTCCAGATTTGCGCCGATGGGATCCTTCAAAGCGGCGACAAGGAAGCTGGGCGACTTTCCAGTCGGGGCACGGTTCAAGTCTCCGCCCATCGGTACACCCTTGGCGTAACCAACTCTGGCCGGCAGGCGGTTGTTGGCATCGGCAGCCTCGAAATCCCAGCCGCCGAAGAAGCGAACTACCATGCGCGGGCCGGTGGTGGCATAAGTCTCTCGCCGTTTCATGGCATCGAAAATCGCTTCGCGGGTATTTTCTGCCGCCCATACCGCAGCGTAGCCGGATGCCGTCGTCTCCCAACCCATGATAACGGCCTTGTCGGTCTTGACGAAGGGATGCATCGCTCGACCGGCACTCGGTTCGGCAGAAGATGTCTTGCCGAAAAAGTTGTCCTCCTCGACCGCCGCGAGCGCGGTATGCGCATCGGTACTTCCAACGAGGCCGAACTTGTAGGGATTGACCCCAAGTTCGGCTTCCATCTTCAGGCCATTCTTCAATGCCGAACGGACGTACTCGAACTCCAGCATTTCAGGTTTCTTCACCTCTGTCAGGTCGAGGTTACCCTTGTCCCAGCGTTCGAAATTGGCGAACTCATCGTTAGGTGATAAAAATGGGTGGGTCTCGCCATCCCCTTTGATTTGGGTGGCTTCGTAAAGCGGCTCCCAGCGGGTGCGGTTTTCGGCATACTCGCGGTCGATTCGTTTACCATTGAACGACTCGATAATTGGAAACATTCGGCCGTTGCTAAGATTGCCATTGTGCGCGAGCGCAAGAATTTCGGCGCCGGTTTTCTCCTCGACCATCGCCATCCACTTCCAGAGGTCGCGAGGATTTGGACTGCCCAACGGCGGCAGCGTGGTGAAAGGTTCGACGAGGTTTGCCTTGGCTCCGTTGTCGCGCCAGATGATATTGCGATGGAGATTGTTGCCGCCGGCGTTCGAGGTCCACTCATAGCCGATGAAAGCAGTGAAACGGCCGGGTTCGTTCGCTTCTTCCGCTGCCTTGATTGTTTCGCGCCAGGCGCTGCGATAGGCCGGCGTCCCTGGCGTGGGGAATCCCTTCGGCATTTGGCCTTTGCCGAAGCTGGTAACGATATCGATGGCAGCCTGGGCACCCTTACCGGAATTGATTTCGTCATACCACTTCCGGCCCTGCGCTGTCGCTAACAGGCCTGGATCGCCGCCTATCAGCTGCGGGAAAAAACCCATGCCGTCCGAATGATCCGCTACGACCATGAAGTCCAGCGGCCGCGAGAGTTTTGCGCGCTGCCCGCTGGAAGCGATAACCTCCTCGCCTTTGGCAAAGCGATAGGCGTCCTTTGGACCAAGCCGCGCTCCAAATGCGCCGGCGTCCATCGAGAACGAGGTGTGCGTGTGCGTGTCGCCGAAATACGGCCGTGTCGGAAAATTGCGCCCCGCATACGGCGAGTAGGGCGGCTTCGTCGGAAACGCCTTATCTGCCGTCTCTTTGTCGAGCGTGCCAATGTCAGTGGTCGCATCTTCTGCGGCGAGCGTAGTGGCACACACGCTCGCAGCACAAAATGCTGCGAGCGCGGCTCCAGGAAGGTAGGATAAACGGCACATCGTCAAAGGCTCCTATGATCTTGGTTCAAAATCGCACGCTGGGCGGGCGAGCCCATTTGAAAATCCTCCCGAGCAAAGCAGGGCATTAAATCGATGGTTAGCCCGCTGAGCCGGCGGTCCATTGTTAGAAGTCGCAGATCGAAGATGCCCGAGCCACCCGGCAACGGAGCCGTGTCGAGCGTTACTGCTCGACTGATGTGCCGGCCGGGACATGCGAGCCCGACGCAATCCACTGGTCGTAGGTCTGGAACTTCAAGCCGACCTTGTCGTAGAAGACCCGTGCCTCAGGTGTTTCGACAGCCATGGTTGCCGCGAACGTGGTAATGCCAAGCGCGGCGAGCAGGAGTGAGCGCATCGTTCTTCTCCTTCGTTCAATTGTTGGCAAGGAGGCTTGTCTCGAACAATAGCATCAGATTTTCGCCCCGCGAGCAACTATCAAGGCGCAGCTATCTCACCACGGCAATCTCGTTCGGTGGCCATTCCTTTGAACGGTTCAAGCTGGCTGTAGAGACGAAGGATGGTGAACCAGCCTTTTTTCGGCGGCGGGCGAAGGATAGTTCTGGCTTCCCGCGCGGGGCTAGCGTTGCGAGCTGTCGAGCATCGAGCGCGTGTTAGTATTGTAGAGCGTGAATGACCAGAAATTCGCGTCCGGTAGGCAATGTTCCTTTGTAGGTCTTGGAACCTTCGTGATGATTCTTGTCAGCAGCCGACGCACACGGTCATGCCGTTGGTCAAGAAGACCGTTAACCAGGATGACGTCGGCGCCCACCATCTGTTCTACCCCCACGGCCGGATACACGTGTTCGAGATGGGCAAGGGCGGCCCGGCGGCGGAGCTGCACGTGGTGAAGCAGAAGGATTTGCCCGCGGCGCGGCGCTTTTCGCGATTGAGAGGCTGTGCGCGATCGCACTAATTTCTTCAACGGGATCAGTCTGTTTCCATCCGTCCAGTCCTGCTGCGAAAAATATTTTCGTTCCCGATCGACGCAAATCACTTCACTAGTCCGCACCGTCTCGTCCCAATGAGGGGCGGCTCGCGATCGTCACGGACGCGGGGCGGGATGCGGTGGACGCAAGTGGTGCTGCTGACGAACAGCACCGAGGCGGACGGCGAAGTCGTGTGGTCCTGACGCCTCGACGCTGGCGTCAAGTTGGCGGACGTAGTCCGCTGGCGACGGTGACAACAAAGCCCGATCACCGGGGAGATCACGGGGTAAACCGTTAAAACCATTGCGTAGGGAATG
>JBJMTO010000167.1:0-23358 GCA_045811665.1 Bradyrhizobium sp. | reverse complement strand
ATGGCTTGCCGCACTCGTTGTTGTCGGAAGCTCGCGAGGGCTGTTAGGCTAGTTCGCGAAGCCTCGGTCGCGGCGCGTTGCAAAAAAGCCCGAGAAAGTTCAGGACTGAACTGCCTACAGATCAAAGATTGTTTTGAGAGCATACCAAATGACAAAGGTCCTGGTCGCAGGTGGAGCGGGGTACATTGGCTCACATACTTGCCTTGATCTTTTCAGGAACGGCTTTATCCCCGTCGTATATGATAATCTATCAAATGGTCATGCGGAATTTGTCAAATGGGGTCCCCTCGAAGTGGGTGACATCCGCGATCGCGGCAAGCTGGAGGAAGTTCTAAGAAAGCACAAGCCGGTTGCGATCGTGCATTTCGCGGCGGCCATTGAGGTGGGTCAGTCGGTTAAAGACCCGGCCGCCTACTACGACAACAACGTGTCCGGAACAATAGCGTTGCTTCGCGCTGCGCAGGCGACGGGCATTGACAAGCTTGTGTTCTCCTCTACGTGCGCCACGTACGGCATTCCTGTCTCAACACCGATGGAAGAATCGCATCCTCAGCTTCCAATAAATCCTTATGGCCGAAGTAAATTGATGGTTGAGCAGATACTCAGGGACCTCGACCTTTATGAAGGCTTCCGATCATTCATCTTGCGTTATTTCAACGCCGGGGGGGCAGACCCGGAGGGCAGAATCGGGGAATGGCATTCGCCTGAAACCCACGCAATACCTATTGCAATCGAAGCGGCGCTGGGGCGGCGGCCATATTTCGAGGTCCTGGGTACGGACTATGGCACGCGCGACGGGACCTGCGTGCGAGACTTCGTACACGTTCTGGATCTTGCGAGTGCTCACACCCGAGCGGTCGAGCACCTGCTAACAAACGGCGAAAGCCACGTCCTGAATCTTGGGACGGGTCACGGGACAACTGTGAAGGAAATGCTGGAGACCATTCAGCACGTAGTCGGCAAACAACTGAAGCTTAAATACGGGCCGCGCCGTGAAGGCGACTCGCCTGTGCTGGTCGCCGACTCCACCTCGGCGAAACAAACGCTCGGCTGGTCCCCTCGGCACGATCTCAGATCGATTGTTGACTCGGCTTGGAACTGGCACTCGAACTGCATGCCGCGATAGAAGCGCTCGCCTATTTCAAAACGAAATGATTTGCCACCGCCAAAGCGCCACGCTCGTCGGTTTCGAGCGCAATCTTCTGTGCAAGCACCACGTCGCCCGCGACAAGAGAGTCCTCCGGCACAAAGCACCACCCGGCTCGAGTCCGGCCGGCATCGTCGATCTCGTAGATGTTCGTGCCGGTCCCATGACGGATGCGATACTTCTTTCCACTATCGCAACCCCTGACGTCGAAATAGCCGTTCGCTTCGTATTGCGCCAACTGCTCGGGCGAAAGCCACTCCTTCAGCAGCTTCAGCCCTCGTGCCTCGCGCGCGCGTCCAGGTTCGTCAAACCAGTCGGAAACGGCAATTGTCCAACGACTACCCTCCGTCAGAAATTGCCGCCACCAGGCTGTCGCGAGGTCTCGGGGATGCGCGAACATCAAGCAGATGGTTAGCCGCCGACGAGCCGGGGTATGAACAGCGTCTCTTCGGCCTTTGGGTCAAACCTGCGAGTGACAGACGCGTCTCCGGAAGACGTGCGGACCGCCGCGGTAAATCCGGCCCCTGTCAATTCTCTGAACCGCCGCTCCGCTTTTGCGAGCTCTTTCGCGTTATTCGTATCGAAGACGTGGCGCGTATCGCCGTTGTGATCCATTACTATTTGGACTGCCATCGCTAGACTCCGGGTTGCAAGGCAAGATTGTTGAAGCAGCTTATTCAAACGCCAGCTGATGAAAAAGTTCCTCGTCCGGAGGGGTTCTGGGTTTGAAAACGCCGGCGGATCGCGCCACTACGTCGGTGAGCAGGTCCATCGAGCTTTGCTGCTGCTGCTCAATCGTCCCCAACATCAAACGCAAACCGCTGACTATCAACTACTTTGCCGTCCTGCGTGATCGGAACGTAGATACAGGAGCGCCCCTCTGGATCGATCAACTTTATCGCCTGAGGCATCGCATCGGGGTATTCGCCACCATGTTCCATGGTTTCGAAGCGAAGGCCCGTCCCGTTCAGATCGGCGTCTTGCGGACGTTTCTCCGGGGTGAGTTCTGCAAATTTGTGCGTTAGCTTCATTATAAGTCTCACACGGACAAATGGTCGTGGAAGCGCCGGATTTCGCTTCAACAAACACCGGCCGCTCGGGTTCCCGAAACGTGTCATTTTTTAGATGGGGCCTTAAGCTCCGTCAGGATCCGGCTTTTGCCTCTCCCACGCTATCGGCTACGCGGGCGCCACGTTTTCCAAGCGGTTTGACGCCACCGTCGGTAGTGTCGCGGGCGGTCTGATGCTCAATTTCCGAATTGAGTTCAGCTCCCAACAAGACGACTATTGTAGACATCCACATCCACATCATCAGGCCGATTGCGGCTCCCAAAGACCCGTAAGTGGCGTCATAATTTGCGTAGTTCGTCAGGTAGTAGGACAGTAGCGCGGAGCCGGCCAACCATGTCAACGTGGCGAAGATGCTGCCGACGCTTAGCCACTGCCATTGCGGTGAGCGACGGCTGGGACCGTACCGGTAGAGCACAGCGAGACCCAACAGCATCATCGCAATCAGAAGTGGCCACCTTCCGATGCGGAAAATAGTATCGGTGATCGAGCCGAGACCGATGATCGAGAGGATGATTGGAAGCGCCACGACAGCGCCGATTGCAATTAGAACGGCTACAAGGCCGCCGAACGTAAAGGCGAGGGAAACAGCGTTCAACTTGAAGAAGCCGCGCTCTTCCTTTTCATTGTAGACTACGTTCAGCGCATCGAGGATCGCCTTCATCCCGCCATTCGCGCTCCAAACGGCAAGTAGTAAACTCGCGATGAAAGCTGTTCCAAGCTTGAGATTGCCCTTCTCGACAACGCGACCGACTTGTTCTCTTACGATATCGAAGGCGCCGGCTGGCAGGACCTCGGAGACCATGGATAGGTGTTCGTTGATCGTGCTTGCTGTAGCAAACAGGGCGTACGATGAAACGAGCGCCGTTATCGCGGGAAAAAGCGCCAGCAGGCCGTAAAACACGACGCCAGCGGCGACCGGCAGGACGCGATCTTCGTTGATCTGCTCATAGGTTCTTATGAGAATATCTTTCCAGCCTTGCCACGGAATTTTCCACGGGGCGACCGCTTGCCGCCCGCGCTCACCATGGCCGGAACGCTCGTCGGGTGAAACGTCGCGCTTCCCCGGAGAGCGGTCAGCTTGTCGCTCGTCCAGATACCTTACATTGGGCATGATACATCTTCGGTGTAATCCATGTTGGGTCCAATTCGAGAACGCCGCCATCGTTCCTCTTGGATCACATTCGCGCATCCCGCCGGCTGGTCGCGTTCCCAACCAATGTAGCTGGCCGGCGAGCCGGCACTGAGAGCTCCAGGTGCCGCGGTGAAATGTTGCGGACAACCTCCAGACCGTCTTTGCCGGCGACCATGTCACCGCGACGCAAGGTTTTGTCCTCCTCTATTTTGACTTCAGCCAGTCCGATCATGTCTTTGCCGTTGCAAGTGCACCCAGCAACCAATTCCCTCCGGTATCGGAACGCATTTGGCAGTGCCGAATAGGGCTTTCCTTCGTTTGACGATGCCTCGTCAATCGAGCTTCCGTAGAAAACGGCCGTTTGGCTTGCCGGGCAAAGATCCTTGCAGGCTTCAGCACGTCTTTCCCGGGTGATTGACGAGGCGGGGAAGTAGCGGCCGTCACAGGTTCGTACACAATAAGAGTTCGTGTCCGAAGGCTCTGCTTTCCGCGGTCTGAGCGCGGGCTTGGGAGGGAGTACCACCTTCGGGTTCTCTCCGTATGCTAAAATCGGGGGAAGGAAAGCGCCCGGCTGCGTCATGGGCATGCCAGTCTCTTCCGCAAACACAGCACATGCCGCCATGAGTGGAAGAAGCATCACCAGGCTTTTTGAAATGACGCTTCGCGGCATGGATGGGCTCCGCAAAGACAACGGCTGCCGCCTCCTCGGGTTCCTCGAACGGCCAGTTCGCTGCAATTCTGCAGGAGGGAACGGGATCCAAATTCACCACATTAAGCGTGGCATGACATGCGCGTGCTTGGGAAAGTGACATGCAGAAGTTCATTATCGCGTTGGTGGTGCTGTCCTTAGCCAGTCCATCCGCCGCTTTCGCAAAAACCCGAAAGACCTCTGGAGCCAGATCTCATCATCCGCCGCCGGCAGAGTACCAGAAGGGTAATGGCGGAGACCTTCCGACGTCCGACCGGCGGAACGCCACTTCCCGCAACAACGCAAGCTCAGCAGAGACCAAGATCAAGGATATCTGCACGGGTTGCTAATCTCAGCGCAACGCAAACCGTCGCGGTCCTTCATGGCCGTGCACCCTTACGGGGTCCACCACTCAGGTGTGGCCGCGGGCGCGGCAACTTGCGCCACTCAGGTGAGGCCAAGGGCGCCGCAACTTGCGTCACGTATTCCCCCAGGGATCTCACCTCCCGCCGAAGTCTCGACAGGAGGTGCATCAGTTCCCAAAGACTCTACCTCCATCTTGGTGATCGGCATGCGTCCCGCTATCACCCGATCGGCAGTTAGATCTCTAGAAGGTCGCGGTCGCGCGCTGCGGCTTGTGGAGCTGCTTGCTTTGCTTCCAAGGGGTTTGCAGGAAGCTGCAACACGGTTGCTCTTTGCCCGGCGACTAGATCGGTGAGCAGGACGATCGTGCCGTTAGAGAACTCCAGGGCATCGTGATGCTGGTGGGGCTCGTCGGCCCGAATGCGCCGGAATCTCGCGAGCCGATCACCGATCTTCTTCCGAAACACCATCCCGTCCGTTTGCACGTCGGCTTCGAAGGCCACCTCAGTCCCTGGCCGAAGGCAAACCGCAACGCGTGGATTGTCCGGGCTCGCAAAACCTCGTGTGGTCGTATTTGGGAATGAAGTGGACACCAAAGTCTCGGCGTGCTCAGCGGGACGACTAGCGACGGCATGCAAGCTGTAATCGCACATGGATGCGCTCCTGATATTCGCCACCCAGCGTTCTCAGAACCTGATAGGAGGTGGTTGGTTGCAGCGGCGGGAAAAAAGAAGAAGCCGATCCGGGTAGCGCCGCGGCCCTTTCCCACCTGGCAACATCACACCTGCAGCAGGTTCTGAGCCGATGTGCGGTGCAGCAGCGCACGGAGCCCGCTAGCTCCAACCCCAAGCCGCCGCCGTAAGCTGACTCTGGGAGAGGTGACCGCCGCGTTATTGCGCGTGGAGCTGCTGCTCGAGCCCATGCAGCACCTGATAGCAAGGCAGCACCTGGCCAACGCTTGCATTAGGCTCGCGGCCTTCGCGAATCGCGGCGAAGAATTCGCGGTCCTGCAACTCGATACCGTTCATGGACACGTCCAGCTTCGATACGTCGATCTTCTCGTCTTTCCCGTTGAACAGGTCGTCGTAGCGCGCAACATAGGTGCCGGTATCGCCGATGTAGCGGAAGAAGGTGCCTAGCGGGCCGTCATTGTTAAAAGACAGACTGAGCGTGCAGATTGCGCCATTGGCGGCCTTGAGCTGAATTGACATGTCCATCGCGATTCCGAGCGTCGGATGAATAGGGCCTTGCACCGCGTTCGCCCTCACGATGGGGGAGCGCGTCTGGTACGCGAAAAGATCCACCGTGTGGGCGGCGTGGTGCCACAGCAAATGGTCGGTCCAACTTCGGGGTTGGCCGAGCGCGTTCATGTTCGATCGGCGGAAGAAGAAGGTCTGCACGTCCATCTGCAGGACATTTAGCTCTCCTGCCACCACCTTCCGATGCACCCATTGATGGCTCGGATTAAAACGTCGTGTATGCCCGCACATCGCGACTAGCCCCGTCTGCTTCTGCAGGTCGACCACAGCCTGCGCATCGCGCCAGGAATCGGCGAGGGGGATTTCGACCTGCACATGCTTGCCGGCCTTGAGGCAGGCGATTGATTGAGCTGCATGCATGTGGGTCGGCGTGCAAAGAATGACAGCGTCCACTTCCTTCATTGCAAGGCTGTCGGCAAGATCGGTGGCGACGTGCGCGATGCCGTACTTGGCCGCGACTTCCCTGGTGGGCTCGATCCTTCTGCCCACCAATGAGACGACCTCGACCCCTTCGATGTTTTTGATGCCATCCAGGTGTTTGATGCCGAACGCGCCGGCGCCGGCGAGCGCCACTTTGGTTGGCCCGGTCACGTCAATTATTCTCCAGGATGAGGTGTCCTACGGCCGTGTTGCTGGCTGGCACATGGTAGAACCGATGCCGCACGGTGGGCGGCTTGCCGCCATTCACGTCGTTCATTGCGCCGCGCGCGATCAACCACATCACCAGTTCGATCCCTTCACTGCCTGCCTCGCGGACGTAGTCGATATGCGGCATCAGAGACAGGCCCTCGGGGTCCGAGACCAAGCGGTCTAGGAAGGCGGTATCGAACTCTTTGTTGATGAGCCCGGCGCGGGGACCTTGCAGCTGATGGCTCATCCCGCCAGTACCCCAGATCTGAACGTTGAGCGGTTCGTCGTAGCTCTCGATTGCCTTGCGGATCGCCTTGCCCAGCATGTAACAACGTCGGCCCGAGGGCGCCGGGTACTGCACCACATTTACGGCAAACGGGATTACTGGACACGGCCATGCCTGCGGCTGGCCGCACATCAGGCTCAGCGGCACCGTCAGTCCGTGGTCGACATCCATCTTGTTTACGATGGTCAGATCGAAGTCGTCCTGGATCACGGATTGCGCGATGTGCGCGGCGAGTTTCGGATGACCGATGACCTTGGGCACGGGACGAGGGCCCCAACCCTCGTCGGCCGGCATGAACTCGCCCCCGGTTCCGAGTGCGAAGGTCGGAATCATGTCGAGACTGAAGGCGGTGGCGTGATCGTTGAAGACCAAAAAAATCACGTCCGGTTTGTGATCCTTCAACCACTGTTTGGAGAAGTCATAGCCGCCGAATACCCGCTGCCAATACGGCTCGGCGGTCTTGCCAAGGTCAAGTGCCGCGCCGATGGCCGGCACGTGCGAGGTGTAGACACTGGCAGAGATACGGGCCATCACTTCTTCTCCCCAATGTAGCGATTGCCATCAACGGATCGGCCGCCGCCGACCATCATGTCGCGGTACTGGTCCTCGGTCATTCCGGTCATGCTGCCGGCCATCTGCTGAAAACTCTTGCCGTCGGTCGCGCCGATCTTCGCCAGGAAGTAGATGTTGCCGCCAAGTTCAATGCATCGATTGAGGTCGCGCGCGAGCACCGCCTGCTTCTGCTCCTCGCTCATGTCCCACTCATCGAGGTAAGCGCGTTCGTCCGCTTTGAACCGCGCGCGGTTCTCCGCCTTCATCAGCGACATACAAAACTGATTGAGATGGTAGCCTTGGCGCGACATGTCGGCATCGAATATCGTGGTGCCGGGTACGTCCTTGTAGGGCTTGTCGAGCGACATGGGGTCTTCTCCTCAGGAATGTTCGGGCCAGTACAGCCGCATGGGGTTATCGACCAGCAGCTTGCGTTTTAGCTCCGGTGTAGTTGCAATGTGAGGGATGAAATCCACCAGCAAGCCATCGTCTGGCATGTGGTTCTTCAGATTTGGGTGCGGCCAGTCCGTTCCCCAGAGCACGCGGTCGGGGAAAGTCTCGACGATGCGCCGCGCAAAGGGGACGACATCCCGGTAAGCGTGCTGTTCGCCGTTCAAGGCTGGCGGGCCCGCGAGCGAAAGGCGCTCAGGACAACTGACCTTGGACCAGACGTTTGGATGAGCCCGCATGAATGTCACGAACAGCTCGAACTCGGGACCGTCGACCGGCTTGCTGACATCAGGTCGTCCCATGTGGTCGACAACGACAGTGGTCCCGAGCGAACTGAAAAAGTCCCACAGTTCCGGGAGGTCCACCGCTTCAAAGTAGATCACTACATGCCAGCCCAGTTGCTTGATCCGATCGCTAATTTCGATCAACTCCTCCCGAGGAGTGAAGTCAACAAGACGCTTGACGAAATTGAATCGCACACCGCGTACGCCGGCCTCATGCATGGCGCGAAGCTCTTCGTCGCTGACGTTGCGCTTCACCGTCGCGACCCCCCGGGCGTTGCCGCCGGAATTCACGAGCGCATCGACCATGGCCCGATTGTCAGCGCCATGGCAGGTGGCTTGCACGATAACGTTACGCGCAAAACCGAGGTGGTCCCGCAGGGCGAACAACTGTTCCTTGGAAGCATCGCACGGCGTGTATTTGCGTTCCGGGGCATAAGGAAACTCCACGCCCGGTCCAAAGACGTGACAATGCGCGTCCACCGCACCGGCAGGAACGTTGAAACGCGGCCGGGAAGGGGCGGCATACCAGTCAAGCCAACCGGCGGTCTTTTGAAATTCCATTGCTGCGCTTCTCATCCCTTTGGCTTCAGCTTGGCGAGAATCCGGTCGGCCTCGGTGCGCCAATCCGGACTGCGCGCAAAGTCTTTTGTGCCTTTCAATCCAAACAGGCCTTGCTCGGAGAGATCTGCAACCCACGCCTGACGTTCGGCTGTGCCCTCCGCAGACCAGGGGGTAAGACCAATTTCGCGTACTGTCTCCGCAACCTCGCGGACCTCTTCACTACGCCTGCGACCGTGCTCGATGACGCGCTGGAAGAAATACGCCCCCTGCTTTTCCCAATCGATGCCTGGGAAAGTCTCTGCTAACGACGCAAGGACCGCGTCCTCGACGCCATAGGCCCGCGCCGTTGTGAAGCTTTCGATTACCATCGCCTCCAGGCCCTTGATCATGACGCTGCGGCACATCTTGACGGCCGATGCAATGCCAAGTTCTTCGCTCGCCACCTTGGCATTGAAGCCCAGCGTGACCAATAGGGGCGCAAGTTCGCTGGCGGCTCTGCCGCCCAAGAGCAAAGGCACCTTGATCCGGTAGGGCGGGATGGAGGTCATTACGGCGCCCTCGACGTAGCGCCCGCCCGCTGCATCGACCAGTGCGGCGGCTCGCCGTTTCGCACCAGGGGAGGCTGAGTTGAAGTCGAGGAACCATGCTCCCTCTTTGAGTGCCGGCGCGCAGGCGCTTGCCACCGGCAGCGCCTGGCTTGCCGTCACGGCCGAAACAATAAAATCAGCCCCGGCGGCGAGATCGGCATGTGAGCGAGCCAGTCCAACGCCGTTTGCGGCAGCATGATCGCGCAGCGGTCCTGCCTGATCGCTCCGCAGCTTGGTGTCATACGTGTTTACTTTCACGTCCTGTTTGCGCAGGTCCTCGGCAAGGATGCGGCCTACCTCGCCGTAGCCGACCAGGCCCACATGCCATCGATTTGGTTCAGTCGGCATAGGGATCAATCGATGTATCTGAGACCGGCCTGCCGGAGCGGCTCCCGCATGTTGTACATGTCCAGCCCAAGCACACCTTTAGCCAGCTTGTCTCGCTTTTCTCCTTCATTGGCTTCCCGCGCCTCGGCCGCGTCGGCGACGGTTTGGGCGACGTCAGCGGGAATGATGACCACCCCGTCCATGTCCGCAAGCACCACGTCACCGGGATTGACCAGCACGCCGGCGCACACCACCGGGACGTTTACGGAGCCCAGGGTCGCCTTGACTGTGCCTTTGGCGCTGATGGCCTTGGAAAAAACCGGAAACTGCATTTCCGTCAGTTCCTTCACGTCGCGTACGCCACCGTCGATGACCAGGCCCAGCGCGCCGCGGGCGCGGAAGCTGGTTGCAAGTAGATCCCCAAAGAAGCCATCGCTGTTCTCGGCGGTGCAGGCGGCCACGACCACGTCCCCCGGCTGCAATTGTTCGGCTGCCACGTGCATCATCCAGTTGTCGCCCGGCTGCAGCAGGACGGTGACCGCCGTTCCGCACGCATATGCGTTGGTATAGATCGGCCGCACGTAGGGATGCATCAGTCCGACCCTACCCATTGCCTCGTGAACGGTTGCGACACCGAAACGCGACAGCTTCTCCACCGCAGTCTTTTGGGCTCGAACTATGTTTCGCTTGACGACGCCAAGATTGTTGGTTGGGCTGCTCATTTACTTCCCCTTGGATTTCAGCGTGGCGTCGAGCCGTGGGAAGACGCGCCGCGCGTTCCCCTCGTAGACCTTGTGCTTTTCCTGCGAGCTCAGGATGGTTGATGCCTCGATGTAACGTTTGGTGTCGTCGTAGGGGAACCCCGTTTCAGGATCGATCCCTCGCACAGCGCCGATCATCTCGCTGGCGAACAAGATGTTGTCTGCCGGGATTACCTTCGTCAGCAGATCGATTCCGGGTTGGTGATAAACGCAGGTGTCGAAGAAGATATTGTTGAGCAGGTGCTCCCTCAGCAGTGGCTTTTTAAGCTCCTGAGCAAGGCCTCGAAAACGCCCCCAGTGATAAGGCACGGCACCCCCTCCATGAGGAATCAGGAACTTCATGGTCGGGAAGTCCTTGAACAGGTCGGAGGTCAGGCATTGCATAAAGGCAGTCGTGTCGGCGTTCAGGTAATGCGCTCCCGTGGTGTGAAAGCAGACGTTGCAGCTTGTGGAAACGTGGATCATGGCGGGTATATCGTGCTCCACCATCTTCTCGTAAATGGGATACCAGTGCCGGTCCGATAAAGGCGGCGAGGTCCAGTGCCCGCCCGAGGGGTCGGGGTTAAGGTTGATTCCGACAAAGCCGTACTCGCTAATGCACTTCTCCATTTCGGGGATGCACGTTTTGGGATCGACACCCGGCGACTGCGGCAACATCGCAGCCCCGATAAAGCTATCCGGAAAAAGCTGGCTAACGCGCGCGCAGAGCTCGTTGCAGATCGCAGACCATGTCGAGGATACGTTGAAGTCGCCGATGTGGTGCGCCATGAAGCTTGCACGAGGACTGAAGATGGTGAGGTCGCTGCCGCGTTCCTGCATCTTCTTGAGTTGATTGTTGACAATGGATTCGCGAAGTTCATCGTCGCTGATCTTCAACTCGCTGACTTTCGGTCTGGCCGCCGCGTCCTTGATGCCGGCGATTTGCCGGTTGCGCCAATCCTCAAGGGCTTTCGGCGCAGTCGTGTAGTGGCCGTGGACGTCGATGATCACTTCGCTCTCCTTGTTGGACGGCGGCCAACGCGCGCCTTGCGCATCCGCCGCCGCTTACCTTTTTCCGATTTTCAATTGCGACGGTTCTCGCGCTTCGACGGTAGCCGATCCTGGTGTCCAGACGGATCGAGGCACCATCACCTCGCCGCGCATCAGTAGCCTCGCGGTCCGCACCAGCGCGGCGCGCATCACATTTTGTGGATTGGCCGGATCGACTTCGATTTCGACGCTGAATTCGCCGGTTGGATGTTCGACCGAGATTTTCTTGATGTTGCCCTCCGGGACCGCTGCGATGCCCTGGTTGATCGAACCGTCGAGCACGCAGGCCGTTGCCATCGTCACCGCCGCCAATACCCCAATCGCCTCGTGGCAAACGTGAGGGATGAAACTGCGCGTGCAGATGCTGCCCCCGGCCCGCGGGGCGGCTATCAGCGTCATTTTTGGGTAGTTCTTGCCCGTCACGTCGCCGAGCTTCATGGCGTGACCACTGGCGATACGCAACCGCTCGATCCGCGTCTTCAGTTCGGCATCGGCATTCAATTGATCGACGCTTTCGTAGCCGGTGCGGCCGACATCGACGGCCCTAAGAACGACCAAAGGCATGCCGTTATCGATGCACGTCACCGGGATGCCGTCGATCACATCGCGAACGTTGCCGGTGGGAAGCAATCCGGGCGCGACAGAGCCGGCGGTGTCCAGAAAGTTGATTGTGATTGGGGCAGACGTGCCCGGCGCACCATCGATCCGCGCCGTTCCCTCGTACTCGACATGGCCGTTGGGCGTCTGCACGGTAATGTCGCATTGCATGTCGGTGTTCAGTGTCAGCACGCGCAAAGTCGTGGTGTCACCCCGGGCCCGAACGAGCCCGGTCTCAAGCGCAAAGGGCACCACGGCCGCGAGCATGTTGCCGCAATTGGGCGTCGTGTCGACCGTGTCCTTGTCCGGTTGTAGCTGGGCAAACAGAAAATCGAGGTCGACGCCGGGCGTACTGCCCTTCGATACGATCCCTACCTTGCTGGTCAGCGGGTGTGCGCCGCCCATCCCGTCAATCTGGCGTTTGTCCGGCGAACCCATCACGGACAGCAGAACCCGATCGCGAATCAGCAGGTCGGCCGGCAGGTCCGTAGCCTTGAAGAAGGGGCCCCTCGAGGTGCCTCCGCGCATGAAAAGGCAAGGGATCGGAGTTTGCATAGACATGGATCCAGGATGGTGAATGCCGCACTCTGGCGAGTTGAACCGGGCTTCGCCAGCGCCAGCTTCCTATGTCAGTTATACCATTGCGGCATAGATGGCCAAACCAACATGCCCAGATGATCAGGTGGGGAGCCTGCGGGGGCGTACTCAGTGCATGATGGGCGTCAGGGGGCGCCGCGCGTTTATGCGCCGAAATGGCGAGGCAAAACACGCGGACAGGACCGGGTCGATCAGCCTGCGTATCTGCAATTCCCGGGACGAAGCGCCAGCGCGGCCTTGCTGAAGCTGCCGAATTCCGGGACCATGAGGTTTAATAGACCCGCGCTTTATTGCTTCTGAAGCCCAGCCTTCTCTATGACGTTTCGCCACTTGTCTATGTCGGCTTTCAGCCTTGCGGTTATCTCCTCTGGTGTACTTGCCCTGGCCTCGATGCCGAGCGCCAGCAGCCGGTTTTTCACCTCCGGCTCGGCCAGTATTTCCCTCGACGCCTGATTCAGCATTTTGATGATCTCTGGCGGCGTCTTTGCAGGAGCAAACAGCGCGTTCCACGAGACCACGTCGTAGCCGGGGACGCCGCTCTCTTGCAAAGTCGGAATATCGGGCGTGCTTTCTGAGCGCACCGGACCCGAGGATGCCAGCGCCCGGATCTTCTTGTCGAGGAGATTACCCTTCATAGACGAATAGCTGTCGATCATGAGATCGAGATTGCCTTGCATCGTGGACACCAGAAGCTCCGGGGTGCCTCGATAGGGGATGATTGTGAAATCGATGCCAGCGGCCGTCTTGAACAGCTCTGCGGATAGATTTTGTGTGCTTCCGACATTTATCGTCCCAACGTTGAGCGTGCCGGGCTTTGCCTTCGCGGCAGCCACAAATTCTGCCAGGCTTTTGAATTCTGAATCGGGGCTTGTTGCGAAGACGAAATCAAAGAAACCGAGACTGGAAATTGGTTCGAAATCCCTCAGCGGGTCATAAGGCAAATTGCCGAATAGGGAGACGCTCACAGCGGTGCCGTTCGAAAGCAAGGCAAGCGTATGCCCGTCGGGTGGAGAGGAGATTACGGTTCGAGCCGCGGCTATGCCGCCCGCGCCAGGCTGATTTTCAACGTAAAATCGGCCACCAAGTTTGCCTCCAAGTTTCTCTGCGACGATACGCGCGGTGATATCGGCAACCCCGCCGGCGGCGAATGGCACGACGATGCGAACGGCTTTGCTTGGGTATTTGGTTTCAGCGTTGCCAGGGCGCTGAGTAAAAGGGGACGCCAGTACGAAAATCACTCCCAGACACGCCCGGGGCAAAATGCGCGAAATGGTCCGACGATTGACTGACATTGAGAGTCTCGGCTCCGATACGCTGCACTGCGTTCAGAACTGGCCCGCCACGAGAACCGTGGTTTTGGCCTGCTTGCGACGCTTTGACCAGTGCTTGCTGTCGGTCTTCACCCGTTGGCCTGCACGCGGTTGCGTTTGTGCGTTGCAGTAGTCGCCCGACATCGGACAAGAGTGCTGCCCCGCTTTTCCCCAGATCAAAATTGAAGGGCGCCGGCCTTGGGTGCTAAGGTGCCGCCGCAACTTGGCTTCACAGTGCGGGAGTGGAGTTCATGAAAAAACTTCTCGAAATTCGCGGCCTGGAGTCTATCTGCCGAGAGCGGGCGATGCTGGATAACGAGCGCAAGATTTTCTGGCTGGCGCAAGCAGAAGAATGGGAGCAGCGCGCCCTTCATGAGATCGCGCAGCATTTCAGAGAATGCAACGTCGATCGCGTCGAGTCCGCCGCACGATAGAGTTGAAGACCTGCCACAGCTTGAATGCTGTGGGGCGGCGCTTGCATATTTGCAATTCTGGGCTTTACAGATGCGCCCCAGAGCGCAATCGCGGCTCGTGCGCTAAATTCTGTCGCTGCGGCTTTGTGATTGTCTGCCGGACTTCAGCACAGCAGTCCGAACACTCATAAACAAATTCGATCCTGGCCATGCTCCAATCGGGCTCGACTTGCCTGACATACATTGGAAGTAGTCCTACGCAGCTCGGGCAGACCATGGGAGCGATTTCGAGTTCACGATGCTGTACGTAGGCTGGCATCTTGGCTCTCCTTCACAGCGAAACACGGTGACCTCAAACCCCGGTGCAAATTACCGCGGATATTGAAAGTCCATCATGAACTCTTTCGAACGTACTAAGAACGCCCCCATATTATTGGTGTCTGTGGCATTCGTGTTACATTTGTCGGCGGCAGCCGGCTTTTGACACTTGCATATGTTAGTCCGCAGCCTCAATTGCGCTCAATGCGCCATTGAGGCACGAACAATGCTACAGTTTCGGGCCGGGTGTGCCCGTTCCTATCTGATCCTCTCGTCCGCAATCTGACCCTTTGGAGTAATCGCCATGACGCACGCCATTCGTTTCCATAAAACCGGCGGCCCCGAAGTTCTGGTGTGGGAGGAGGTAAGTCTGGGCAAGCCTGGTCCGGGCGAGGCACGCATCCGGCATACCGCCGTTGGACTGAACTTCGTCGACATTTACAACCGCTCTGGACTTTATCCGGCGCAGTTGCCGAGCGGGCTGGGGGGCGAGGCGGCCGGCGTGGTTGAAGAAGTCGGCGCCGGCGTCGCCGATTTGAAAGCGGGTGACCGTGTCGCTTATGGTGCGGCGCCACTCGGGGCGTATGCCGAAGCGCGCCTGATCCCAGCGGATCGGCTATTGAAACTGCCTGACGGCATTGACGACAAGACCGCAGCCGCAATGATGCTTAAGGGCCTCACGGTGCAATATCTGATCCGGCAGACCTATCGAGTCAAAGCCGGCGACACCATCCTGCTGCATGCGGCCGCGGGCGGCGTCGGCCTGATTCTTGGCCAGTGGGCGAAGCATCTGGGAGCGACCGTCATTGGCACGGTCGGCAGCGACGAAAAGGCAAAACTAGCAAAAGCTCACGGTTGCGATCACACCATCGTCTATACGCGCGAGGATTTCGTCAAACGGGTCGATGAGATCACCGGGGGCAAGAAAGTCCCGGTTGTCTATGATTCCGTGGGCAAGGACACGTTCCTGAAATCCCTTGATTGCCTAGCGCCGCTCGGGGTTGCCGCGTTGTTCGGGCAATCATCCGGCAGCGTGGAGCCGCTGAACCTCGGACTTTTGGCCCAGAAAGGTTCGCTGTTCGTCACTCGCCCGACGCTCAACACGTATGCGGCGAAACGTGAGAATCTGGTTGCGATGGCAAATGAACTATTCGAGGTGGTAAAGTCCGGCGCGGTAAAGATCGAGGTGCACCAGACATATCCACTGAAGGAAGCGGCAAAGGCTCACGCCGATCTCGCGGGGCGCAAAACGACCGGTTCAACGGTCCTGACGATCTGAGATCGTTGGCCGCTCCTTGCGCGCGAGGGCGGGTGTGCCTCCAGACATCGTCGGCCACCCTGTAAGGCGGCCGCGACAATGCCAATACTCTAGCGACGGTCCGCCGATGCGGAGCGGCGTGGCCCGATCGCTTCGAACTGCGCCTTCTGTTCGTCGCTTAGCTGACCATAGAAGTCGTCGAGCGCCGCGCGGACCGTCTTCACTGCCTGCAGCATGACATCCAGCCGTTTGCCGATAGCTTCCAGGCGCGCCGGCGGCGTAATGGCCTGGCCCGTTTGGCACGATGCCTTCAGCATATCAGCCGCCTGGATCGTGGCGTCTTGGAGCGCTGCAAGGCTGACGCGTTGGTTTGCTGTGAGATGGACCCTCGTGTCAATCTCGGCTTCTGGCCAACCCGTAACCGCCATTGGGGTGATGCCGCAATTCTCCCCGCTCGGGTTGCCTTCGCTTTTGGCTGCTTCAATCGGGCGTTGATCCTGCCGAAGGGCGTTCAGTCGGGCTTTCTGTTCGTCGTCGAGGAGATCATAAAATTTCTGCAACGGCCCCTGAACGATCCCCACGGCCGCTATCATCGCCTCTATTCGACGCTGCATGGCTTCGAGCCGTGCGGGGGCGGAGGTGGGAATTTGGGTCGGGCATGCAGCCCTGATTTCCTGGGCGGCTCGTAGCGAAGCGCTGGCGAGTTCGTCCAGGGCGGCGCGTTGCGTCTCATCGGGTTGAATGGCCTGTTGGAATTGCTCGATAGGCAGACCTGCGATGTCGCGAGTGTCCTCGCCACACATTTGCGCCAATGACTCGCGCGTCGAAGTCCCTTGCGCCAGTTGGTCGGGCCTGGAACCTTTGCGGGCGCCACTCGCCCCGGACTTCACCCGCTGGTCGCCCCGCGACAAGTAGTGACCGCCCGGTGACAAGTAGCCGCTCAGCTCGTCATAGCTATAAGGCGAGAAGATCGCGGTGTAGATGTCGCCATACCCATAGCCCCAGAAGGGCTCGTCATAGCCGTAGCCCCATAGCGTGTAGTCATAGATGTCGTAATAGGCGAACGGCCAGAACAGCGGGCCGACCCAGCCGTACCCCCCGTTGCGATGCCTCCACCATCCTTCTCGGCCGCGTCCCCGCCCGTCGCGCCAGCCCGCGGTAGCTGCGGTTGCCGCTATTTGCGTGCGGGTGTTGGGATTGATCAGTGCAGCTCTGCTGTTGTTCGTGCTCGCGGAGCCCTGCGAGTTGAGGGCGTTACGTGCGTCAGTTGATCTACCGGCGGATCTTGAGGTGCCGGCGCCAATGCCGACGCTGCGATTTCGGTTCGAGTTGACGTTTTGCCGGTTGAGGCTTGCGGCGCCACGAGTCCGGCTGTTCGTTGCTGTGTCGCGGTTTCGGCTGGCGTTGCGATCTCGGCTGAAGCTTTCCGCCTTGCGGTTTCGGCTGGTGTTGCGATCTCGGCTGAAGCTTTCCACCTGGCGGTTCCGGCTGGTATTGCGATCCCGGCCGAGGCTTTCCGCTTTGCGGTTCCGGCTGGTGTCGCGATCTCGTCCGAAGCTTTCCGCGCCACGATTTCTGCCGAGCCTGCCGTCGCGACTAACGTCCGAGCCGGAACGATCACCCGCGTAGCGACCACTGCGAGCAGAGGAACGCTGGCCTTGGAAACGCGAATTTGCCCCAAGCCGCGAGGCTCTATCGTTGAGCCCAGGCCGGTTGTTCATCCGGGGTGCATCGTTGAAGCGTCCGCCACTGCTGCGCTCACCGAGTCGCGGCGCAACCGATCGGGCCTCCGGCGGGCCGCCTTCGCGAATTCCGGGGCCACCCATACCACGCGGACCGGCGCCGATATCGCGGCCCATGCCGCCCGGAACGCCACCACCGCCGAAGCCGCGCGTCGGTCCCCCTCCACCCATTCCACCGCCACCGCCCATTCCGCCGCCGCCGCCCCCCATCCCGTGGGGAATGCCGCCACCGCCACCGCCAAAGCCGTGTGGGCCTCCGCCTCCACCACCTCTCCCTGGTTGCGCATAGGCGGCGCCGGCCAGAGTGGCTGCTAACGCAACGACACTGAAGATTTTGATGTTTGACATGGTACCCTCGGGCCCTCGCGAGTCTTCAGATGTGCTTCACTTGTCGCACGCCGAATAACCCTCGCTTGATCCCTAAGGTTCCGAGGGTGATTGTTTAACTCTCGCGCGAAGCACGCCGTAAGAAGGAGCAAGGCGCGCCGTGGCGCGCCAGCGACTCGAACGGAATTCTCGATTGATGTTTGCGGGCAATGTCCGCGGAACCGCTGTCCGGCCGCCGCATTGTCGTGCTCACTCTATTCGGAGCGGGCCTATGCAACTCACCAGCGTCGGCGGTGCCATCATGTTGGTGCTGAATGTTACCCTTGCGGACGCGCAGGGAGGCCCAAGCGGCCGCGGTTCCATTGGCGGCGATCCAGCGGCAAGCTCCGCCAATCCCGGCTCGTCCAGCTCGGATAGTTCAAGCAAGTCAAACCCGAGCGGCAGCGGTACGTCCACGTCTGGCGGCAGCGATGCCAATGCCGATCAGGGCAGAGACAAGATGCCAGATGCTTTGCGCGGCGAACGCCCAGTCAAAAGCAACAATAAACGCTAGGCGAGCGGACTAGGCATCCGCCTTGCGGAGATCGCGAGCGTGATCGTAGGCGATTGCCTGCAGGTCTGCGCCAGTGATGGCGACTTCCGGAAGCGCTGCTTCCATCAGGATTTCACTAGTGACGTCGTCGACTGAACAGTCGGCGATCTCGTGAATGAAGCTGATGTTCTTGTATTCGCCGGAGATGATGCGCGAGATGACTTCGCGGCGGGTGATTTCGGGATCCACGATCGCTTCGCGCCCGCGACGGCCGTAGTCGAGCATCACGACAAAGTATTGCATGCGCCATATTCCCTTCGCCGCTCCGGAAGGATTGGCTAATTCGCCTCGTTTATTTCTGAAAATCAGAATTTAGTCAAGGGCGTAATTTCGGTAAACCAGAAATTACCCCGGTTAGTAGCATCAGTCCTTGAGAATCAGCGCGGTAAGCTGACCGCCGCGTTCATTTCTCCGGCGTTCGCCCGGGATGCCCTTTGGCAGCCTTGCGGGCCCGGGCAACTGCCTTGCCCCGCAAACGTTCGATCTGCCCCCTTGGCAGCGTGACGCATATCTCCCCGATCCATTCAAGCTTTACGCCTCGGATCGGCTTGGCGTTGAAGCTGGTGAGATTGACGATGGTGGGGGATTTTCCGCGGTCGATGGTTTTGAGATAGCGCTCGCCGGTTTTCAGCCGGACCGCGGCCTCTTCGCCGTAGAAGCTGGTGACCGGATGGCGCTGTTCGCGATAGACCACGATGACATCGCCACTTTCGTACTTAGGTAGCATTGAATCGCCCGCTACTTCAAAGGCGATGGTTTCCTCCGAAATAGGGAAGGGGAGTTCGACCTCGCCCAGCCCCTCCGGTGGCACCTGCTCGTGTTCCGGCTCGATTGCCGCCCCGGCGCCCACCCGCCCCATGATCGGTACCGAGTTCAGTTCGAGGTAATCGATGATCGGCTGGATTTCCGTCGCCTTGATCTGGCGGATTTCAGACAGGATTTCGGAGACCGCGCCGGGACGCACGCCCATCGCGGCGGCGAGACCTCCTTTGGTCTTGCCGGGTTTTTGTAGCCCCCGCTCGATCATCTTGACGTCCAGCATGCGTCATCTTTTCCGAATTTCAGAAATTAAAGCAATTCCGATTATCAGAAATAGCGCTTGACATTCAATTCTGAAAATCAGAAATAAGGAGAACAAAACGGGAAGGGATGGCAACGTACAATGGATTCGATCAGCTGGTCTTCGGCGCATACCCAGGCGCTTCGCGAATATCTCCTCCGAGGTATGTCCTTCTCGGAAATCGCTGACGCGATCAACTTGAAGTTCCGAACTGGCTACACCCGTAGCGCCACCATCGGGCGAGCAAAACGGATGGGATTGACCAGTGCTAACCAGCCCAAGCATTTGCCGAGCGGCTGGCCTCGCCGTCGCTCGCGCGCCAAATCCACGTCGCTCCAAGAGCCGCGTGAGCGCCATGCGCCCGAATTTTTCCTACGAATCCCTGTTTTCGAACGGGTTGAGATGCCACCGCTCCGTTCTGTGGAAACTCATCCCCGCCATGTGTCGCTGACCGATCTTGGCGCAGGCGATTGTCGCTACCCATATGGCGGCGAGGAAGAGGGAGACCCGATCACGTTCTGCGGTCGCCCGCAGCGGGAGGAATCCAGCTACTGCACACCGCACTTTCACCTGACACGAGGCCCTCGCATACGAGGGTGCGATCAGGTCGTCTGCCCCCAACTTGTCGACCTGGCATGAACGGCGCCTTGAGACATCCGGATTCCTAAGCGGGCCTATCGTTTGCGAACGAGAACGCAAGGACCGGAACCGGCTCGGATGATTAATCAGATTGCCTCTCTAACGGAGTAGACCTCAGGTGGCACGAACCAAACGCAAGCAGCACAAGCCAGCGAAAGTTCATGATCGGCGATCGAACGAGCTGCCGCGAAATGCCGAAGTGGCCGCAGTTGAAGTTGACGATCCGCTGGCGCTCGAGCCGGGGGAACGGATCGTTACGCTGCGGTCGCTTCGCAACGATCCACTGGCGAGGCTGCATTCGCACCGACAAATTGATGAGGCGCAGTATCAAGGCGGCCGGGCGCTCCAGGACGATTGGGAGAAAGCGGAGCGTGGGCCTCAGGCAATCGATCCCTCTCGTGAATACGTTGACGGCGGGCGACCGCGGGAGCCGATTACGGAATCCCAGCGCAAGGCGGTGTTGCGGCTCAATCGTGTTCAGCGCGAATTGGGCGCCGATGGGTCGGTGCTGGTGCAGGAGGTGCTCGTCCTTGGGCTGACCATGGAGCAAGTGGGGGAGCGGCGCGCACTTCGAGGCCAGCGGTGGACCGATTACTTCGGTCGGCGATTCCGCGAGTGCCTGGACCGGCTGGCACTGGTCTACGGATTTTCAACCGAGAAAAGGTAGAGCCGTCGTTTACTCCCAGCGCCCACTGTCGGCCGCTCGATCGAGGTGCCCTCAGCGAGGTTGAAGCACACGGTCCAAGGGAATGAAGATGATGGCGATTGCGATCGAGCGCTATAGCAGTTTCGTTCGTGCGCTATTCGGGGGCCGCATGAGCCGGAAGGTCGCCCCGGCAACTCCTCTTTAGCCGACGCGCCTTATGAGCGGCTCGGAACGCGGTGGTGCAGAGCGCATCACCAGCCGCTCAAGGTCGGCGCGATTTTGTTGTTCTACAAACTTGACCGCAAAACCTTGTGGCAGGAATCGGACCACGCGGCCGACGCAGACGCCGACCGCAAGCGGCATTCCGATGCTGGGCTGGACGTCCGCCGATACCGCAACCCCGGACACGGACATGTCGATGACGAAACAACTTTGCGTGCTGCCGTCAGCGAAGGTGAGCATGGAATGTGGGCTGGCCGGGACGATCCGGGCGTGCAGCCTGCCGTCAGGGATACCGGGATTTCTCTGCTTCTTTTCGAGCCATGTGAGCTTGCTTGAGAATTTGTCGCGCATCGATGCCGTCATGACCAGTTCCACCAATGAGCTGCCTTGAACAGTGTCGCTGATATGGCCTTCGAGCTTTCCAAGTTCGGGGAATTCGGCGGCGATGCGATCGCCGACTCTGCCGAGGACTGGGACCGCAATCATCATTCGGAATGGCGAAACGCGGCTGGTTCGGCATGCGAAGGTGCTGGGCCTTCCCTTGGAGTCGAACCGGTTCGCAATCGTATACTGCCCGCCAACCGAGATGTTTACCGCGCTCTGACTGAGAAATTCTTTAACGGACACCACTCAACCCTTTCGTAGCAGCTCGCACGCGTTTGCGATGCGCGACGTTTGCGTGACCTTAATACGCGAGGGGCTCACGATTTACGGTTATCAAGTGCTTCGAACTTGCGCTCAATCGTGCACGAATTTGATCGGAGGAGGCTCCCGTGCGAAACCGCGCCATGCGGCGATGCCGTCCGGCGCGCTTTCAGTCCTCCGATCGGAGGAAGAGCTGTGGAGTGCGCGGCCTTAGCCGTTCAAAATCCGCCGGCGCTGAAACGTAGCGGCTGCACGACGTCAAATGCGGCTTTCGTCAACGGCACCGCGTAATCGACCGTTAGGTTTCCGAATGGGGAGGCCCAGGTCAACCCGGCGCCGACCGAGGAACGTACGACGTTCTTGTTCGCGAGCTGTAGAGTCTGCCCGGAGCCTGGGAATGCTGTCGGCCCGCTGTAACGGAACACGCTGCCGGCATCGACGAAAGCGGTTGCTTTGAGCCCATACTCCTGGGGCACACCAGGAATGTTGCTCTGTAGTTGCGCGGTGGTCGCCCAGTACATGCTGCCGCCGACATTATCCATTGTGCTGCCCGGCGTGAGGTCGCGTGGACCGAAGCCGTTGGGTGCAAATCCGCGCACCATCGTCGGCCCTCCAAAGAAGCTGTTCATCAGCGGGACCTGTCTACCGCCCCAACCTGTAATGTAACCTCCTTGCCCTCGCACCAGGCTGACCACGTCGTCGTTGATGGCGTGGTAGTAGCGCACGTCTTCGGTCGTGCGCAGAAATCGCACATCGCCGCCGAGCCCCGCGAGATCCTGCCGCAGTTGCGAGTTGATCCCGCTCGTAGGACTCTTGGTGTTGTCGAGCGTGTTGTAGTTCACGCCGCTGCCGACCGCGGAGACCCACTGAGGGCCGGCAAGCACGGCCTGCTGTATTGGCAAGGACGGGGCCGCGGCAAGAGATCGCGGATCCAGCGTGACGTTCTGGTTATAGAGCGAGTAGCGGTACTGCACCCCAATCTGCTCATTGATGGGCGTGCCGAACTGGGTCGTCGCGCCATAGACCTCGCTCCCGTAAGACTGGTAGGGGCTCGAGGTGTTTTGTCTGCCGTAAACCTCGATGCCCGCCGCAACCCGGGTGCCGAGAAAATACGGCTCGGAAGCCGCCAGGTCGAAACCGCGCGTGTACTGACCATAGGTCAATGTGCTGTTGAAGGTCTTGCCGCTGCCCAGGACGTTGCGGTCGCCGAGCTTCACCTCGGCGAGCAGCCCGTCAGTACTGGAGTAACCGCCCGAAAACGAGAAATCGCCGGTCGATTGCTCCTCCACCTCGACATCGACGACGACGCGATCTGCTCCCGAGCCGGCCCGGCGCGAAATTCTGACGGTCTTGAAGTAATTCAGGTTCTTCAACCTGCGCTCGGCGCGGTCGAGCAGGCTCTTGTTGTAAGCGTCACCCTCGGCGATATCGAACTCGCGCCGGATCACAAAGCCGCGGGTGCGCGTATTACCGCGAATATCGATCCGTTCGACATAAGTCCGCGGACCCTGCTCGAGCGTGAATGCAATGTCGATACGCCGCGCGGCCTCGTCTCGGGTGATGAGCGGAGTTGCCTGGGCGAAGGGAAAACCAAGTTTTGACAGTTCGATCGCGAGAGCATCTGTCGTCTTGTCGAGCGCGCCGCCATCGAAAACCGCGCCTGACCGTGCCACCAGCAAAGGCCGTAGTTTTTCTGCATCCAGTCCGGGCATGTTGCCGATCACGTTGATGTCGCCGAAACGATAGCGCGGGCCCTCATCGATCGAGAACGTCAGGACGAAACCGTGCAGGGCCGGATCGTACTCGGCGCTCGCCGAGCTCACGCGGGCATCGGCATAGCCCTTGCTTCGATAGTAGACCCGCAGC